>JAMCYW010000033.1 GCA_023473255.1 Candidatus Martarchaeota archaeon
GTATAAGACCTTATAATACTAATTAGCGCTTCTGGGCGTTTCTGTATTCCCTGTATGGATGGACGCATTGATTCTAGGCGCAATAGCGCTCGTTATGCTTGCCCTAGGGGCCTATTCATTCTCCAAGGCAAAGGCTGTCGCATAAGCTGGCATGCATTGCGGATTCGGCCAATGTAACAAGCCCTATGAAGAATATGATGCCTTAGGGACCATGAAAGAAAATAACTATTACTTTAAGTGCTTTATAGTTTATAGTAACTTTATAGTTAATTTGCAGTTTTGCGCCAGTGCGCGAACAAATAACTATAAATAACTATTTATATCTAGTATTTTATAGTAACTTTATAGTAATTTTACAGAAACTTTATACAAAACCTGCATGGGTGCATAAGATGCCGTATTCAGATGAAGACATAGAACGTTTAATAAGCGAATGGGAAACGCCCACTGTCGAAATAAAGCAAAGTCCAAGCGAAAGGATAGGGAAGACGATATCTGCATTTGCAAATTCCTTTGGAGGCATCATAGTACTTGGCATAAGCCCGGATAAGAAACCTAAGGGCATAAGCGATACCGATGCCGCTTCAAGGGAAATAAGGGGGCTGATAGAAAAGTGCAGGCCCAAGCCGCACATATATCAGGAATTTGTGCAGTACCGCGGCCTTAAGCTTATAATAATAAAAGTAGAGCCGATACCTTATTCGGAAACTCCTTGCTTTTTCAACCGCAAATGCTTTATCAGGCAGGGCTCAACGGATCTGGAGCTTTACGGCGATGAACTTGTAGGGTTCCTCAAGAACAGGACTTTATTGGATTTTGAGGAACTGAGAAGCAGGATAAGGATAGACGAACTGGACAAGCGCGCTGTGGCCCGGATTCTAGCCTCTAGGAATACTTCCGCCGAAATTCCCGAAATAAATACAGAGGAAGACATGAAAAAGCTGCTTTTCGGCCTCAGGGCGGCGAACTACAACGGCGACTTTTACTTGAAGAATGTCGCCGCAATGTTCTTCGCGAAGGAGCCTGAGCGATTCGTGCCCAACCTGGAAATAAGGGTAGTGAAATATAAGGGCAAAGAGGCAATGCTTGAAGAGCTTGAATTTGACAAGCGCATAAGCGGCACGGTGCCTGAACTCATAGAAAAAGCATTCGCTACTCTTAAGGATCTTGTTGGCATGAGGTTTATTACTGAAGGCTTGGAAAGAATCAGCGCTCCGGAATACCCAGATAAAGTGCTCAGGGAGGTAATAACTAACGCTGTGGGCCATAGGGACTATTTTGATTCCAATTATGTACTTGCAGAGGTATATCTGGACAGGCTGCAGGTAACAAATCCTGGCGGATTGCTGCAGGGGCAAACAATATTGAATTTCTATAATATGCCCAAGCACAGAAACCCGCTGGTATACCAGTTTCTGCACGATTTGAAGTATGGGGAGGGCTTGGGCACCGGAGTTAAACGAGTAATAAAGTACATGAGAGAGGCAAACCTCCCGGATCCTGAGTTTCACAATCTAGGCAACTCATTCAGGGTAATCCTATATGGCGTATCCAGCTCGAAAACGAAAAAACCTTTCAATCAAATAAACAAGCGCCAGGCCGAAGCCCTGAGCTTCCTTAGGGCCAATAAGAGCTTCAATGCCAGGGATTATGCCAAGCTTGTCGGGATTTCGCAACCTACTGCAATTAAAGACCTGAACGAGCTAATAGCGCAAGGCCTTGTGCGCAGAATAGGCAAGTTTAGGGGAGCATACTATGTCCTTGGAGATCAAAATGCCGAGCAATAAGACCAAGCTCTTGGCAAGAACTGCTCTTGCAGATTGCGATATGCCTATGTTATGCTTTGGCTGATTCTGCACTGCGCAGCAAACCCAATGAAGAAGCCCTTACCTCATTTCAATAGCGGGCATAAAATATTGAATAGGGGATTAAATAGTCGGCCGGCAAGGAATAATAATGTTAAAGCATAATCACCTGCATGGAAGCATATTACATCATTGGGCTTGCCGGAAGCATACTCGTTACAATAGCGTATGTGCCACAAACCTTAAAAACTGTCTTGACAAAGCACACCAAAGACCTGTCACTTGCGTGGCTTCTCATACTTGCGGTTGGTTTATTCATGTATTCGGCATACGGCATCTGGATAAGCTCAATACCTGTGATATTTTCAAGCGGGTTTGGATTCATACTGGTTTTTATACTACTTATATACAAACTGAGATACGGATAGCATCTGCCTTATAGATGAATGTTGCATATGCCAATGTTTCAAATGGCATCAGCAGCTGTTCTCTATTGTTATATCCTGCGAATACGTGCCTGAAGGCGCGCCTCCAGGTATGCCAACACCGAAGTATATGCTGTTGCTCGAGCCCGAAGAAACCAGTATGGATGTGTTGTATGCCACGGGCGAAAGCCTGTTGGCAGGGAAGGCAACGCCAGCAGTCGGAGCCCAAGTAGTGTTGCTAACGCCAAAGCTTTGCGGCCCTATCCAGTTGCCCCCATAAACAAGCATGTATGCATTCGCGTTGCCTATATTATTGTCTGTTACTGAATAGGTTGTTGCAGTATTGCTGCCCGCATACATGCTGCGAAATTCTATTGAATTCGGCGCAAGTGATATGGTGCACGCTTTTACCGAGGCAAATGTTATTGCAGTCGCATTTCCTGCACTCAAATACCCAGTAGAAGGGCTTGGTACATAAGTTGTACCGCTAACTATCTGGTTTGCAACTGTAAATAGGTAATTGCCAGGCAGGGTTGAAAACGAGATTGTGTTTGTCGACGAGGAGTTTAGCACATTATTATATATCACATTCCATGTAGTTGAGCTTGGCAATCCGCTCTCAGTGAACGTGCTTATGCCATTCCACGTTGCGGTTAATATTCCGTTGCCCGTAGCAGTTATTATAGTGTTCTGGGAAATTGCATTGCTTATTGTTATATTGGCGTTCGATGCCGTCCATCCATCGAAGACAAAATTCGATGATGCTGGGGCTATTGCATTTGCAGTAGTCTGTCCTATAAGTATTACATCGCTGCGATCAGATGAGGAGGTACCATTTATCACCATAGAAGCTGTTGAAGGCACATCGTCCAGATTTACATAGTTTGGAGGGAATATGTATGCACCTATTTCTGCCTTGCCAGCAGCGTTCGATACTGTTACGCTAGCAGTGTAAGAGCCTGCAGCAAGAGAGGTGCACACTGCCACATATGCAGATTCATAAGTATCTGCACCTGTCACTTTTTCCAGTTTTTTGCAGCCCGATGGTATTACAGGCGCGCCGGAAAAGCCATAATCTCCTGCGCTTATCATTATAGCAACAAGCGATCCCGGCTCAGTAACATTAAACGTAAGGGAAACCGAACCTTTGCCAGTTGAATCCTGGAGCGTATACGTTGTATCATTTATGCCAAATATTGCCTCCGCTAGATCTGGATTGCTTGTTGTTTCTGTGCACCCGTTTACCGTCTGGTGGCCTATGTATGCATAATCTCCTGCAGCATATTGGTCAACAGTGCCTGACGTATATGTTACAGCCCCATTGCCTGCGCCACCTGCACATAAATAAAAGGCGTACGTTGAAGAAGTAGATACAGTAAGGGGCGAGGTAGTGCTTATTCCTGCATTGGCCGCATAATTTGCTATCGTTTTCGGCGGCGGAGGTTCTATGCTGAATGATTTTATTATATTCGCACTTGTATAGTTGCCGTTGCCCTGCGTTTCAGCAGTTACTACATAATTGCCTATTTCTGGGCCGACCTGCACGCTAGTCTGCGTGTTTGAAGTGGCAACCAGCGCATTGTTAACATATAGGTCCAAAGGAAGCTGATTGTCATACGTTAATATATTTGCAGTAACTGTTGCCGTGTTGCCGTTGTAGAAGAAACTTGAAGGGAAGTTCGGCAGGGATATTGCTGGTGACGCCTTGGAAACGGTTAAATCAACTGTTGTAGACTCGAGGGTGTTTGTATCTAGGGCGTTAAGCGTATACGTATCTACAGAAACGACAGGAAAGGCATAGCTCAGAGAGCTTTCTGTAGGCCCTGCAACTATGTTTGATGGCCCGAAGATGCCTCCCGATACATTAAGTTCTATATAGTCTGATGATGGTATGGCGTTTGCAGTAACTAAATCAGTATTGCCATATGCTTCTGGGTTCTTGCTTACCAGCAATGCTGGTTTTCCTTCAAGTGTGAAATTTATGTTGGTTATCTTGCCTGTCGAGGCGCTGCCTGAATTCGGAACTGGCACATATTTGTTTCCATTTATTATCTGATTCGATATGCTAAACTGATATGTACCCGGAGCATTAACAAAGCTTATTGTATTAGCCGAAGAGCTTGCCAGCGCTCCATCATATATGACATTCCAGGTGAATGGCGCAGGCAACCCGGTTTCAAGGAAAGTGGAGGTTTCATTTTCCCACGTTGCTGTTACCGTTCCGTTGCCTATTACAGTTAGAGTTGTGCTAGGGTCTAATGCGTTTGCGACCGTGAGATTTAAGGAATTGCTGGAGAGCCATGAGTTGAACACCCAGTTGCCAGTTGATGGTAGGTTGGCAGTTATTGCATTGGTGCCTATGACCTGCATAGCTTGGCCATTTGCATATGTATTGCCGTTGGTAGTTATTGTTGCTGTTGACGGATTGTCATCTAGAATAACATTTCCCGGCGGGAATACATAAGCTGCCACGGCCATCGAAGTATCTGTAGTGTTGGCGTCGCTTGCGTCGACTATGTAATTACCGACCAACTGATTTTGGCAGACGCCAACAAAGGAATTGCTGTAATTGCCGTAATATGTATTTGATGTGCATCCGGTTGGCGGGGTTACGGATTCGCCACCGGTATAACCTCCACCCTCCATTATCACGGTAAACGAGTTTGACGTAGTAACACTGTATGATAAAGATACACTGCCGGTATCTTCAGCAGAGGCAGTGTACAGCTTGTATTTAGTTGCATTTACTCCTATACCTGCAATAGTCATTCCATAGTAAGCAGCATTTGCCATTGTTGCGGTGCATGTGTTGCTTGTCTGATGCCCGACAGATGCATTTACTAAGTCGCTGCTAAATGCTATCCCCGGGGGCGCATTAACGTCGCTAGTCCAGGATGGTGCAGGAGTGGAGTTTATGGATACTGAAGCTCCAGCACTGCATAGATATAACTTATATCCGCTAGGTAAAGGAACACTTACGGTTAGAGAACTGCCGGAATTGCTGTGCGCTCCATCTTGAGTATACGAAACTAAGTAAGTGGATAGAGAGTCGGACAATGCACTGAAGTAATATTCTGTAGAGTTGGAGCCAGTCAATGATGTTTGCAGTGGCACCCAAGTCTCATTTGCAACAATATATTTGTATAAAGTTATTTGTTGCGGGAACAGTCCTGCATTATTTATCCATGTCTTGCTAACAGAAAAATTGTACTCTGCGCCAATCACCTCAGAATCGCTCAAGGTACTATTCACTATGAACTCCAGATATGCTTGCTTTTTGAAGTTATGCACATGCACAGGATTAAGCACGAGCGATACATTTGTAGTCAATGCATTCTCGTTTTTAGCTGACTCCACCACTATGCTAGAGAGCATAGTTTTTGGGTTTACTAACAGCGGCGACCTAGCGTATTGCGGCATTAATGAAGAATAAGAAACGATAGTATTGCCTATGATTGCAGAATATAAATTAGTCTCTACAGTTCTTGTAGAGATAATTCCTTGCGTAGTATTCTCATATGCAAGTATAACATTTTCGGCAAAAACGCTCTTTGCATCATTGAAGATCTCAATCCCTTTAGGCAAAGGGATTTTGTTTATGTCGCTGATATTGGTATGATTTGCATATGCTGCTTCGACAATGCTAAATATGCCAGGGATGGTCTTTTTTGGCCTGTTTTGGGTCACATTATCTAACTGCTTCTTGAGTTTGCTTATTAATACCTGATAGTTTTGCATTCCGGCAGCTATACTGCTGTCATTCAAGATGGTTGTGTTAGATGCATTGATGAGAATATTTGTTATTTTCTCTGGTTTGGCAGTATAATTAATGCTCTTTGCTATTTTTACATCTGATGAATCAGTTACTATTACATTTGCGATGAAGTTGCCTGCGCCAAATGTGTTGCTCTGGTTGAAAGAGAAGGTGTTAGACGATAAGCTGCTTAAGTATATCGCATTTGCTATCACAGATCCAGTGCCATTATAAATTGAGTAATCGTATGCAAACGGAGCAGCTCCGCCCTTTACATTAACAGTTATACTTTGCTCCTGCCCTATCATTATGCTGTTGAACTTCAGAAGCGTGCTGTTGAACGATAACATAGGAGTAACATTAAACAGGACATTCTGCGACACTGTTTGATTGGAAACAGAATTGCTCTGTAATGACACGTTCGCATAGAACTGCCCGGCACTCAATGCGTTCCAGCCAAATGTTGCGCTGCCATTGGTCGTATAAATCGAAGTAGAGTTAATAATGGAACCTGATTTGTTTATTATGTTGAAGGTATAGCTGCTAGGCACTCCACCGATGGCGTTCGCTGTAATTGTCTCCGTATGCCCCACGTCTATCTGGCTATGCCCTACAGACAAGCCCAGCGAAAGAGCGCCGGCAAAGGCTATGAACATAGAGAATAATACAACAAATCCAAAAGCTGCCGGGGCATTTAGCAATGCTGAATTTTTATTCATGCTTTCAGTTGTGTATTTAACACCAAAGGATAAATAAATATCGCAATGCTTATTTGATGCAGAAGATTGCATGATTTGGAAGCATGCTTGCAGAATTCAGGCGCATACAAAATCTTTTAGCCGTTTATTACCATTTAAAAGCAGGCAGTGTGAGCTTTATGCGCATATTGTATTATACAGCATTGGCATGTATACTGACGTCATTAGCGATAGTTGCACTGCCGTATTTTTATGCATCGCCTTTGCCCAATTCGACATCGCTCGCGGCTAGCGTAAGCGTGGCATGCCCGTTCTACCTAAAATTTAATATACCGCCCTCGTATATACGCGGATTTAATGCAATTTTCAACTATACTGCCTACCCGCTGGAGAACTGCAGCCTGCCTTCTGCGTCAGGTTACTTCCAAGCAGTCAACAGCAGCGGCAACATTTCTATCAACAATAGCATAAGCAGCGTGTCTATAACGAACTCAATAAGAAATCACAACGTATCAATCGGAAATCTGACGCTTCCCAGAGGGCTATATACTGCACATATAAATCTTGATGATATCAGCACAAATTCCAGCAGTCAGGAATTTGCCGTGCTGCTACCTCCAGACATTATAATCATGGCGCATTTGATAAACCCTATAAACCAATATTCCATACAAACTGTATATATTAACTATACAAACATAGGGAATTTAACGGCTTTGAATGCATCGCTAAATGTGCACATAACTGGCCCAGTAAATCTGACATTGGATCGCAGCGTTGGCAATATAAGCACGAGCTCAGAGAATATATCCATAACGCTGCCGCAGAATGCAACCTCAAAACTAGGCGCTTATGCCCTAGAGGTCAATTTTACATACACCTTGCAAGGAAAGATATACCACTCTGCAAATTCACCTCTGCAATATACAGTTGTAGCGCCTCCAGTTTCTACCAAGCCTAGGGGTGCACCAATATCTAGCATAGTAACTCCAGTATATCCAATACCGTCGCTTAGTTTCACGTCAATGCCATTATACCTGACATTGCTGCAGGGAGGCTCGGCAACTTCATCAATAAGCTTGCTTAATACTGGCAACCTCGCTGAAATACTGAACATAAGCATCCCAAGGCAATTCTCCAGCATGTTAACCCTTTCATCAACCAACGTCACTCTGGCCCCCCACCAGAGCCTCAGCGACAGCATGTACCTGAATGTAAATTCCACCCTTCCTGCATCTACATACATAATTCCGATAATGATAAACATAACTGCGCCATCTGGGCTAACAAGCACATACAAGGAATTCATTACATTAGATGTTGCAGCTTCTGCGCCAGGCGAGCCTAGCGCTGACAGCCAGCTATATCTTGAGAACAACACGCATACCGCATACGGCATAGCGGAAATAACAGCGCCCAGCAATACGCAGCTTGATAACGCCACTATAGATACCATTATACCGATATATGCAACAAACAGCATGCAGAACATAAACGCATACGGCCTGCCAAACAAGATCATAACGACCAACGCAGGATACGAAATACAGTGGTCGGTAAGCCATCTGCCTGAAGGGGAAAGCACATATGGGTACTACGGAATAAGAAGCGTAACGAACCCACAGGCTCTTATGGCTGCTGAGCAATCCGTATCTTTTTACAGCCCTTCCGTTCAGCCTAAGTTCCTGAACGTGCTCTCAATCGATGTGCCGACTTTCTACGCCAATTCCATAAATAACATAACAGTCAATGTGCTTTATACTGGCAGCGCAGCGCAGGATGTCAGCTTGAGCTTATCTGGCCCCATAACTCAGAGATTGGAGAACCCGAACGTACTGATAAACGCAACCCCCAACCAGGTGATAAGCTCGAACTTCCACATAAAGACGGGCAACTTCACAGGCACGCTGCTTCTTTACCTGCATATATCGACTTTTGGAGAGAGCCTGAACTATTCATTGCCTGCGTTGGTCATGCCATTATCGACGAATGCAGCAAAGCCTCCGACCCATGCACCAACTACCACATATGCAGTATTTAAAGGTTTTATTTCATATATAAATGCAAATATACACATGATTGCATATGCAGCTGCCATAATAGTTGTAATTGTTGCTTTGGCTGCTGCATCCAAGCGCTCGCATAAGAGGTACATGCAGAGATATAGCAAAGAGAGGGCAAAGCAGCTCGTAGAATTGCGCGAGCACATAAAAAGAGGTTATGACAGTGAAACCGTATATAATAAGAATCGCATCGCAAAAAGGAGGCGTGGGTAAGACAACCATAGCCGTAAACCTATCTGTAACGTTGGCGCAGAGGGGCTACGACGTCCTACTTGTAGATGCGGACACAACAAACCCTTCATGCGGCTTCCATTTGGGAATGGAAAATGCAAACAGGTGCTATCACGATGTGATAAAGAAAGGGTCTAACATAAAAGATGCGATAGGCATACATGCGCCAAGCGGCGTACATGTGCTCAACGGCAGGATAGATGCAATGCCGTTCGTAATATCATATGCAGAAGCTAAGCGATTTATAGCCTCTGCGTCTAAGCTTGCATACGATTTCATAATTCTGGATACACAACCTGGTTTCTACGATCCTGAGATAGTGGAACTGGCAGATGAAGCGCTATTTATCACTACTCCGGACATGCCGAGTTGCAGCAGCGCAATAAAACTTTCAATCGAAGCTAACAACAGAAGGATCAAACATACGCTGCTCGTGAACAGGGCGCAGGGAAAGCGCTACGAGCTAAATGGGCGCGAGATTGCGAATATGTACGAGGGCAGAGTACTGGGCAAACTGCCAGAGGATCCCATAGTACAGGAGGGCATAGCTTCGCAGATACCTGCGGCGCTCAACAAGAAGAAATCCCCATTCATCAAGGCGATCAGCACGCTCGCAGATACGTACGTGCTCAACAAGCCCTCAAAAGAGCAGAGCCCTAGGCGCGGCGGCGTGCTGTCCATATTCAGGCGCAGAAATAAGGCAGTTAGAGATGCATGAAGCGAATAACTTCCTAACTTTGCATTTTTAAGAACCTATTTAAATGTTCTTTACTTAATACACATTGTTCTGAGGAGACCACCATGAAAGCAAAATTTTTCATAACGTTAGGATTATTATTGGCAGTTCTGGCGACAATAGCTACATTTGGAATTTACATAGAGACGGCTAACGCTTCATCCAACAATAGCATAATAACTGCAAACGTTGCAGTAGGCAACGTGATATACCTTAGTGTAGCTGCACAAGGAGGCAACACCATAAACTTCGGCAGTCTATTTACGCTTGACTCATATTATACTGACCTTCCCGTAACTGACACAGATAGCGGAGGCAACATAGGCGCCAACATACTGGTCTCAGGCACTTCGTGGGCGCTCACCTCAAATACGGCTGTGACGTTCTCTGTTGGCAACACCCTCTGGAACCCTACCTCTTTAACTTCATATGCTGGCAATGCACTCACAACCTCGTTCGTCAACACAAACGACATAATAGTTGCGCCTACCCTTAGCAACCCTACAACGAGCAACAACATATACTTCGGTTTGTACATACCAGCAGGCACTGCGCCTGGAAACTATGTACAGACAATATCGTTTGAGGATTACAATGCATCGCAGAACATATACAACAGCATTACTGCGAGCGGTAACGCCATTACTGCAATGGCAGATGTCCAGGGCACATGCTATATCGCATTAAGCACGAACACAATAAGCTTTGGATCCATTGTTTCAAATGCAGACGTCCCGACGAACGTTCTCGTCACTGATACGGATAATGGAGGAAACGTAGCATCGTCATTGCTTGTAGAAGGAAACGACTGGACACAGACTTCAAACTCCCTTACTACCTTTGGGGTGGGCAATACGAAGTGGGATGCAACATCACAAGGCTCATACGCGGGCACTGCATTAACCAACAGCTTATTCACTACGGGCATATCAATAGCTGCTCCGAATACATTAGATACAACAACGAGCAACAACATATACTTCGGTTTGTACATACCAGGAGGAACACCCGCAGGCACGTATTCGCAGGATATAACGATAGAGAATAGCTGTTAAGTGTTGCGATGAATGCCAGATACCTGCTATTGGCGATTTTTTCTTTGTTCATCGTGTCTGGCACATTAGCATACGCGCAGCTTGGCGAACAGGCAGGCCAGCCGTTTTTCAACATAAGCGTGGGAAGCAGCAGCACGTTCAACTACTCAATACTCAATTCTGGATCTGCACCTATAGGCTATAGCGTCGTACTTCCTACGCTCAACACAATACCCAACAATGCAACGCCAACAGTCGCGGTAACCCCTATGAATGGCACGCTTGCGCCGGATTCTCAGCAGGTTATAAGCATAAGAGCGAGCATTCCTTCTAGCGACAAGCCATATCTTAAATGGCAGGGCGTCCTGTCGATAGTAGAAACGGCCCCGGCAGCCAATGTTACTGGAGGTGCCGGAGCGATAATAAGGGAAGGAGTCGCAAAGATAGTGACCATAGAATCTGCCCCGCCCAAGGGCGTGCCTTTGATTTATTATATCATAGTTGTACTTGCCATAGTGATAGTTGCGGTTGCCGCAACATACGCAATGATCGCAAGGAAGAAGTCGCGCATGGCTGCAAAGAAGAGAGCCAATGCTGCCAAGATCAAGGCTAAACTGAAGAAGCGCGCACCTGCACGCACAAGAAAGGCAGTTAGAAAGAAGCCTGCAAAGGGCACAAGGGCGCGCAGCAGAAAGAAAAGCACTAAGAAAAGGACGACTTCTGCATCGCGCAAGAGGGCGAGGCGCTGAAAGCGCATCACCATAAGATGCTTCTTGCAAAAGCGAAAAGGTTAAAATGATTTACAGCCAAGTATGGAAGGGCAATATCTCCCTGATTGATGTGCAGGCGGGAACATGGCCAAAAAAGAACTAGCTTGGAATGAAATAACGTCGCCGACCGGCGATGGCAGCCTCTTTGCATTGAAAGGAAAGAAATATCGCATAATAGGGACGCTGAAGGAAGATCCTAGCTACGGTGAATGCAAGCAGCTGTGCAGAGTGTCTGAGATTAATTGTGATACTAGGGACAAATTTGCAGTCATTGTCTCTTACATCAGAATCGATAGAGACTCGTTTGACGCTAAACGCGCAATACTTTCTAAACCAGTAAAGGACAAAGAATCTGCAATGGACATGTTCGAAAGCGCGAGGGGCTGAATGCATGCACGGCCAGTGCGGAGAACACATAGACAATAGATAGAACGATTGTTATCAAGATACTTCGGCAATGCATCAGCATTGCAGAATTGGCAGCTTAATACAGCCTATGTGCCCGTATTGGTTTGCCGGCTATTGCGCGCGCATCTGAAACATAAAAGCAAAGGTTGGACAAAGAATAATCAGCAGACATGTTGAATGGGTATTCCCGCGATTTGCTGCCGTGATTTTGCTTTTTCCAAGCGGTAACTGTCGCTAATACGCTCCCGTCGGGATATTCCTCGAGCGCCTGCTTAATCGCCTTTGCTTTTAATTCTGCTGTCCCTATGTCCATTCCGTTTATAAAAAAGGCAATTAGCTTGTTTTCACTGTTATTCTTATAATAAAAATCGGTCATGAGGCAGAGCGTGGCTTCGTTGCTCGTCTGGCTTTTTATTGCCTTTATTGATGTTATGCGTATGCAGTATTGGCCCATCCTTCCGTAGCTTGAGGCACGCTCAAAGAATCCATCAGGCTCGATGCTCTGCCATGAAGATATCCGTAACCCATATTCTATTTCAGATAAATGATAGCTTGGCTCATTCCTTAGCATATGGGTTACATTATAGCTTGAACCCTGCTTAACACCATCAGCAATAGGCTTTGGCTTTGCCTCCTGAAAAAAGTCATCAAGCGCCTGTTGTTTGAGTTTTGTTGGCATCAGTATAATATTTTGATTTTCAGATATTAATATATTATGGTCCGCATGCCTTTCAGGCAAACTCTTCATTTGCTTGGTGTAAATATTTTATTTCACATTATTTGTCTCCAGATGCCCTGCAGCTCATTTTCATATCTATTACAGTGTTGGAATCTCCAAAAAGGAAATGCGCATCCACGAATTTGCCGTTCATAACATGTGGCAGCCAGTATTTGTCGTCATCCCACATCATATCCAAAGGTATGGAGCTTATTTCGAACCATTCTGGCTTCATCTCTTCGCTTTCTGATATTTCCCCACTCCATTCGTCTGCTATGTATACATGGACCCTCTGGTTGAATTCACTTTTAGGATTGCTCCCTCCGAAATAGAAGCAAAGGGTGGCTGCCTTGTAATAACTTTTTGGCCTTGCTCCGACTTCCTCCATCGATTCCCTTATCATTGCATCTTCTACTGTTTCGCCTTGCTTGAGCTTGCCTCCGACGCCGTTTAGCTTGCCCTGCCCGAAGCCGCGCTTCTTCATTGCCAGCAGCACTTTCGAAGTCTTTTTATCTACGAAATAGCAAAGGGTTACGTCCCTAAGAGAATCTGAATATTTATCAATGTAGTCGCTTATTTTGTCTTCATCCATAATATTGCACCCATATGACAATCATATAGAACGTTTACATTTATTATTTATTTGTTTCCGCTTGAAGGGATTTTGCAGCATAATACCCTCGTGCTATAGTAGAGGCGACTTTGCTTGCGCCTTCCTCTACACTCGACATGTTGCTTATCACATTGAAATCGCTGCGCATGTATCTTTTCAGCAGTTCTATCTGCTTCGAATCGTCAATAGATATCATCTTTTTGTGTATTGTGTCCTTGCCATCTGCCCGGTTACGGAACCTTTCCTTAAGCGTTTCTGCACCTGCAGTCAGGTATATGAACATGTCAGGCTTCATTAGCCCTGCCCATGCTTTTATGGCGCCGTACAACAAGCCAGACGGCTCGTAGTTGCCCTCTTTTCCGGAAATGCTTTTCACTGCATCTAATGCGAACGAGAATGCATATGGGGACCTTTGAAGCAGCATCACGTCATATTTTTTATTGTTCTTCCGTGCAATCTCTTCCAGTGCAGCGTAGCTTATCGCATGGCGAACCGAGGAATGCACAAGGGTTTTGTAAGAGTCTATCTCTACGTCTGCTAACTTATTAAGGAGCCTTGAGAAAAAGCCGTTTTCAAAAACGTGCGCCTTTGCATCAAATGCTTTTATGCCATAGGTATCGGATAGCTTTATTTCTACGGCTTTTGATATTGTAGTCTTTCCGGCGCATGGCTTGCCATCTATTATAACTGTGAATGCCATAAATGCAGTTTTCATATAAGATATTTATCACTTGTGCATTAAACGCCCTGGCACCCAAAAATACATCTTCAATGGGCAATGCATGCTTAAGCTACTCCCTCTTCCCTAAAGGCAGTCAAGAGAGCAATCCGCCTATAAGCGCTTTGTATGATGCAAGCATCTTCTTTATATTGAGTTCCTTTGATATCAATTTCTGAGCGTTGCTGCCAAGCCTTTCTGCAAGCTTCTTGTTGGAATACAGCAGGTAGAACTTTTCTGCAAAGTCAGCCATGTTTCCGTATTCGAACACCATGCCGTTCTGGTTTTCACGCACCAGGTATTTCCTTTTTTTATAGTCTATCATCCTGTTGTTCTTCGTATTTGCAAGCACGGGAAGGCCGCATGCCATGGCCTCAAGAAAGACTCTTGACAATCCTTCCCAATATGAAGATGAAACGAAGAACCCTGCATTGTTGTACGCATTCAGTAGCCTGCTTTCAAGGGCAAAGCCGCAGAACGATATGCTGCCTTCCAAAGCCAATTCCTTGACAAGCAGTTTATAGTATCCTTCATCAGGGCCGGTGCCGTATATTCTGAGGAGCTCTTTGTTCTTCAGTTCTGGATGCATCCTCACGACTTCTTTTATGCCCCGTATGAGAAGGGATACCCGCTTCTGAGTCTCTTCTAGCCTCCCTATGAAAAGTCCGCCCTCGAAATCTTTTTTTATATGCATATCTGTAAACTCCTCGTGGGGTGCTATAGGTATGTACCTTACAATGGTTTTCTTGGTGAAAAACTTTTTTGCGCGCAGTTCCTGCTCTGCATTTATCGCTATGTAGCACGTGAGCCATTTACGCATCTCCCTGAAAAGGTACAGTCCATACCCCTTCGAAAAAAAGTCCCTTGCATGCTTAACGGCGTTGCTATCGGTCGATTTAGTTATGGATTTTGATATCGAATCCGACTTCTCGGCGCTTATGGGAAATATTTTTGCGAATCTTGATATAGCCCTGCTGCCCGCGAGAGTAGAATAGTGGTATACTACGTCCCCCCGATCAACATAGATGGTTTTGGTGCGGGCATGTTTCTGCATGTATTTTTTGAGCAGAAGCACATCGCGCATTGAATTTATTATTATCAAATCGTAATCGATTTTGTACATTTCGTCCAATGTTATCGGAAGATGCTCCCCGAATTTGGAAAAATCCGCATAAAAATCGATCCTGTATCTGCCGAGGCTTTTTAAGTAGATGTAAAGCCTGTGCGAATCCTTCACTGCGCCCCCGAAAGTCTTGAACGACCCCGATTCGATTATCAATACGCGCTTCTTTCGCGAGCTTGCATGCATTTAAAAACCTTCTATTTTTTGTTATGGGATTTCATGTATTTAAGCGAGTAGTGGTATACAGCATAGAGCGCGATGGCGAAAACGCCTATCGAAGCCAGTATGACCACTGCGCTGCTTGATGACAGCGCTTTGTACCCGAAATATATGAGCACAAAATCGTATATTACGCATCCAGATATAGAGTACGCAAAGAATCTTCTTTGGGGCATGCGGGCAAACCCGGCAGGGAAGCTCATCAAGGTCCTTAACAAAGGTATGAATCTTGAAAGGAAGACGGCGGCAAATCCGTTTCTTGAAAACCATTCGTCGAATGCATCAAGGGATTCCTTCTTTATGTGAAATGATTTAAGGTGCTTGTAGACGACATCCTTTCCCAAATAGTATCCTATGTAGTAATCGACGCCTAGCCCTACTATGCTGCCAAACAGCGCTGCAAGAAAGGCAAATGGAAGGTTGAGCATCCCCCTTGCTGCAAAGAGCCCTGCAAGCGGAAGCACGACTTCGCTAGGTATTGGCAATGAAGAGCCTTCAAGGGCCATTAGGCCGAATATGGCAGCGTATCCGTAATGGCTTATGAAAGAGCTAAGAAGCGCATACGATGCACCTATAATTCCGAATATGCTAAGAACGTCAAGGCCCATATTATCAATCAAAGGTATTGAAAGCTATATTTATTTAGCTTTTGTTCGTTGAGATACATTCTAATTGAAATTCACATTTAATGCGGAACGGCATTATGGCATGTGGTGCTTTAATATGAAGATAATAAAATTTTACAAGGATACTAATGCCCTAAAGCTCAGAATAGACGGGCTGGAGGATCTCTGGACCATACAGCGCATAATATTCCAGAACGATTTCGTAAAATCCGAAACCGAAAGAAGGTTCAGGGCCAGCGAGAGCGATGTAGGCGAACTCAAGAAGGTGGTCGTAAAGGTGCTTGTTGAGAAGACTGAACTTGACAAGAATGCGCTCAGGCTCAGGGTGCTCGGCAAGATAGTTGAAGGAAGGCCGCTCGACTACATAAAGCTGAATAGCTACCACACCCTAAACATAGCTCCCGGAGATACAATAGAGATATTCAAAGCCGAATGGCCGGATTATCTGGTAGATGTCATTAAGGACGCGGCGGCAAATTCCAAGAGGGCGCGCCTGGGCATAATAGTCATAGACGACGAGAAGTTCCTCCCAGCCTATATATTAGGGTATGGCGTGTCGTTCAGGAGCGAGGTTTACAGCAACCTGAGCAAGAAGCTCAGCCCAAAGGATTTCCAAGACCAGCAGAATAAATACTTCAAGGCAGCCGTAGACACGGCAGAAGGAATGGATGTAGATACTGTAATAATAGCAGGGCCGGGATTTACAAAGGATGATGTTAAAAAATATATGTCTGATTCGGGGACCGCAAGGAAGATAACAAAAAGGATAATATTCGAAAGCGTTAGCAATGCTGAAAAGAGCGGAGTATACGAGCTTATAAAGAGCGACAGGATATCTTCCATACTCGAGAAGGAGACCATCAGGTCAGAATTCATGCTTATGGAAAAGTTCCTTTCTGGGCTGGAATTAAAGGTGTCGTTCTATGGAGTGGATGGAGTTTTGAAGGCGATAGACGAATACAGCATAGATACGGTATTGGTCAACGACAGCGTTCTAGGGAATAGGGATGTCCAAGCCCTGCTCGACAATGCAGGGAAGCATAGAATAAACATAGTAATACTGAATTCATTGGACGAGGTAGGGCAACAACTTCATTTCTTCAAGGACATTGCAGGGCTCAGGGCATGAACGCCAGTTAGGACAAAAGATTTAAATAGGTTTATTGGTTCAGTAATGATAGGTTCATGATGCTCAGGACCCTATGCTTTTTGAAGCATGTGATGTAAATGAAAGGTTTGATGCTGCAAATATTGAGGCCATTCTCATTCCTTAAGGGCAGCGGCAGCATCAGAAATAGCAAGTGGACAATCAATACATCATATGTCCATTTGGCTGCATAAATCAGTTATTTTTTAAATAGGTGGTTTGTGTGCGCCAAATGGTTGTTAGTAGAGATGATGCTAAATTTTCGAAACTTACCCTGCGAGAGCAGCTTGTAATCGTTGAGATAGGATTCGATAAGATAGATTCAGCTTCAAGTTTCGTAGAATACATAAGCGAGAGCTACGGCTTCTCTAAAAGCTCGGTATGGTACACCCTTAACAGGCTCAAGGAGAAGAATCTAGTAGACTTTGCAACTAGGGAGGAGATAGGCAAGTCGCTTGAGCTTACAGATACTGGAGCTTCAGAATTCTTAATGCTGGAAAAATCTCAGAAGGAGATATTAGAGAGGTTCGGCACAGTTGGCATGCATGACGAAAAAGAGCATAAGTATGCTGCAGGCAGATACGGACTTCGTGGCGAGCATGAGATACTTTTCAGTATATGAGCCTTGGGTGGGATGACGTGGTTGGCCGATGTGCCAACCCCTCATATTTTTTTATTTTTGGCATATGCCTTTTTTAGCGCGCCTTCTTTCAGCAGAAGGAGCCTCTTTTTGGCTTCTCCTCCGCCTGAGTACCTGCCCAATCTCCCGTCGCTTCTTATCACCCTATGGCATGGTATCGCAATAGGAAAGGGATTCTTTCTGAGTGCGGTGCCTACTGCCCTATATGCATTAGGCCTGCCGCATGCCGAGGCAATCTGCTTGTATGTGGAGGTTCGGCCGATTGGTATTTTAGACGTCTCAATAAGAACGCGCTTCTGAAATTCTGTAAGCTTTGACCTTTTCAGCTTTGACAACGCCAAGGCTTTGTTCATCATGATATTACCCTGCTAATGTATGAAAAGGCAAGTGTTTTATTTATCCTTTTCCATATCATTGTGTGGTTTTATGGCAGCTAAATCAGCAAATATTAGATTGAAGGTATGGCTTAATGGCAAAAGCGTATGGTACGACAAAGCGACTGTGCCGATATTGACGCATTCACTCCAGTACGGCAGCGGAATTTTCGAAGGAATAAGGGCATATCCTGCAAAAAATGGCACTGCAATATTCAGGTTGAAGGATCACGTCAAGCGTTTCATTGAAAGTACAAAGATATATTCAATGAACATTAGGTATGATGCGCGCGAAATAGAAAGTGCAATAATAGAGACAGTAAGGATGAATAAGTTGAAATCGTGCTATATAAGGCCGTTTGCATTTTATTCGGACGACCATATAGGGCTTGATGTTTCTGGAAAAAAGACCAGCGTATTCGTAGCAGCCATACCTTTCTCAGATTATTTCGGAAATGGGGGAAAAGGCCTGAAGGCAAAGGTATCCTCGTGGAGGCGCATAAATTCTGATGTGCTTCCGGTTGAGGCAAAGGCATCCGGCAACTACCTGAATTCGATAATATCAAGCATTGAGGCAAAGGCATCCGGATTCGATGAAGCAATACTCCTTTCCAAAAACGGGTACATATCGGAAGGATCTGCGGAAAACATATTCATAGCAAAGAATGGCGCCATAGTTACGCCGCATAAGGCATCCGACATATTATTAGGCATAACGCGCGATACGGTGATAAAGCTTGGAGAGGCATCAGGCATAGTTATAGAAGAGAGAGACATGCACAGGGAGGAGCTTTATACTGCGGATGAAATATTCTTTTCCGGCACGGCTGCAGGTATTGCGCCGGTAGTAAATGTCGATGGCATAAGCATAGGCAAAGGAAAGATAGGCCCAATAACAAAGATGATTGCTGAAAAATATTTAGAAACGGTGAGCGGCAATAATCCGGACTTTGAGGAATGGATAACATATGTGTGACGCCATTTCTTATACGAAGGATAGGCAAACGGCGTAGCCTTTGCGAATATGCCAGGGCGCTAAAGAAATAGGGAGATGTCAGAGCAATTTTAACCTATCAGTGAATGCGCCTATCTCGCGACCGTCCCATGGGCCTATGCCAAGGGCAGTTTTGCTTCCTGGAGGTATCTCAGTCAGCCCTGCATCGGTCACTAGGGCGCATGGAATCTTCTTGAATTTAAATGCGGTGTAGAGCTTTATCAGCGCTTCTTCGTTATCCACTTTAAGCACAATCTTTTTTTCCCCCGATTCAAGCCATTCCCTGGCTACAGACTTGTCAGTGCGTTCCACCTCGAAATAACTCATGAGCGATGCGTGCGCTGCCTGCGCAGCTATCTTGCCTTTGCTCATCTCCAAATCGGTGCGTATGATTATGGCCTGCTTTAGTTCCGCCATGGTAGATTATCATAAAATAAGTTAATAAAGCAATGCCTTCCTTTTATCCGTGCTTTGATCCTTTCGCATGATCTCATTTATGGCGTCGGCAAAGCTCACAAACGATATGTTGCTGTGCATGCATTGTGCGATCCTTCCGCCTATGCGGTTGTAATCGCGCAATACCAGAAAGACCTTCGACCTGGCGCTGATGCCCATAGCTACGTCGTATTGGTCTTCAAATACCACTTCTGGCCTGATGCTGCTGTTTATGAAGGCGGCCTTGTTTTTGGGCACTATGTCAAGCTTCACGCTTGCATTTATGCCTGCATCGGCAATCATCTTGCCTATAAATTCTTTAGATGCCTGTTGATTTGATGTAACAAGACGCAATTCAAAGCCCTTTGATAAAAGGAGCTTCATCGCCTCCACTGCTCCACAATCCAGCGCATTGCAGCGCTCCATTACGCCTTTGCCTGCATTGGGTATGATGCGCATCATGCTGAAGATGGCCTCCTTGAACGACCTTTCTATTTTTGAATCCTTCCTTATGAAATGCCGGCCGAATTCCTCCTCTATATCGTTCAATAGCGCCCCATCAATGTCAAAAACAGCTATTTTTTTACTAAGGGATGAATTTTCTTGCACCATGCTCTCGTAATATAAGAATTAGGCAATCATCTTTAAATGTCTATATACTACTACGTTGATTGTCTATTATAGTTATTCTTGCTATATTTTATATTTTTATTTTAAAAATGATTAACGTGCTTTAGATGCTGGACGAAAATGCTGCAAGATTTGCATCCTCATTATTCAAGAGGTATTACCTGAAAAACAAGATAAGCGTAGACAGCGTTGCCAGCAGGGAATTTGGGTTCGGGGATTTCGAGAGCAAGATATCATACAGGCATAAGGGGTTTGAATCCGATGCCGAACTGCAGAAGTATATGGCAGCGCAGGCGCCTGCTTTTGTTTCATATTCCGCTTCATTCTACCGCGTGCCGACAGGCAGGCCTATGGAAAACAAGGGATGGTTCGGCGCGGAGTTGGTTTTTGACCTGGACGCCACGGACCTGCATCTTGAATGCCAAAATGTGCACGGCTCTTCATGGGTGTGCGAGAACTGCTTCTCTTCGATCAAAGACGAAACCATAAAGCTGGTGGAAGATTTTCTAATGCCTGATTTCGGGTTCTCGGAGAAGGAGATAAAGATAAATTTCAGCGGTAACAGAGGATACCACATAAGGATAAAATCCGATGATATATTTGAACTCGGATCTGACGAAAGGAAGCAGATAAGCGATTATATATCTGGTGGAGGGATAAAGATGGAAAACTTCTTCCCTGCCATAAATCAGAGGAACACGAAGCTCGAGGGGCCCAAACCTACGGATTATGGATGGGGCGGCAGGATAGCGAGGGGCATGATAGAGCTGCTCAACGGAGGGGAGGAAAGGATGGCAACGCTTGGGATAAAAAGGGCCGATGTGCGCATGCTTTTGAAGAACAAATCTGAGATAATAGCAGGAATATCGACGGGCAACTGGGACAAAGTAAAGATAAGCAAGAAGGCTGAATTTTGGAGCAGTATAGTTGAGAAGATGACAATAAAGCAGAGCGATTCGATAGACAGGAATGTCACAAAGGATGTATACCATTTGCTCAGGGCGCCCAGCACACTGCATGGAGATACCGGGCTTGTTGCCAAAAGAATAGGATCGCTGCATTCCCTTGAAGCTTTCGACCCGATGAAAGACGGGGTTGTCTTCGGAGATAGAGACGTCAAAGTGCATATAGGAAAGGCCAATGCCTTTTACATGAGGGGCAGGCAGTTCGGGCCTTATGACAACATTGATGCTGAAGTGCCGCTGTATGCAGCCGTGTATATGGTGCTTAAGAGGGTGGCAACGCTGGCATAGAAATGGATGCATCTTTTGGAATGCGTGCAATAGAATAGATTTTTAATTTATGGCATGGTAAAATAATTGATGACAGAACGCGTACTTATACTGGCAGTCGACATAGACAACGACCTCTACCGCAAGACAAGGATAACTGGCCCGGTAATCGGCAGGAGCGCCAACCTTAAAGCGGCGGCTAAACTCGTATTTGCAGACCCCCAGGATTCAGACGGCAACACCATGTTTGAAGCGGTGAGGAAATACGACGAACTGAAGAAGATGGATTATGCCGTAGGCATAGCCACGATAACGGGCGCGGAAAACGAGGGGTATGTGGCTGATGCCGAGCTTTCGAGGCAGCTTGATAGGGTGCTGGATACGTTCAAGGCAGATTCGTGCGTGCTAGTCACCGATGGCGCAAGCGACAACAGGGTACTCCCCATATTGAAGACAAGAGTAAAGGTAAATAGCGTAGACATATTGAGGATGAAGCAGGCTGAGGAGTTCGAAAACACATATTTCACAATACTTGAAAAGCTCAAAGAGCCGCATTATGCAAGGATAGTATTTGGCATACCTGCCATACTGCTGCTGCTCTTCGCAATAAGTTATTATCTGAATTTCGGATGGCAGCTGCCCGTTGCCATAATAGGCATATATCTGATAATAAAAGGATTCGGGCTTGAAGACGCATTGATGTCGTCTTTCCAGGGATTCGGCTTCAGCGTGCGCAGGTCAAGTTTCGTGCTTTACATAAGCTCCATACTTTTCTTCGTCATAAGCATCATACTTGGGTATGGGTATTATGCACATGCGCTTGCCACGACAAACAATATTATAACGCTTTCGGCATCCGCGATTGAAGGATTCCTGCTCATATTCCCGATAAGCCTTGTGCTCTATTTCATAGGCAGGATAATGGATCTTGAAAACAGGCATATGCGGTTCAGGGCCATAAGCCAAGGGTCGTACGTCGGCTACATAATAATAGGGTTGGCCCTGCTCTACACGGCAGCTGCATGGTTCATAGGGCAGCTGTATTTTTGGGAGTTTCTGGTGCTTAGCGCGGCAGCCATAATGCTGGGTTATTTTGTATCATACATAAGCCTTGTGCTCAAGAAGCGCGCCATAGAGAAGGTAAATTTGAAGGACAAAAATGTCATAAACGACATTGGAGCATACATAGGAAAGATAACCAACGTAGATACGAAGGGCGGCGTAATGATGATAAGGACAGACTACGGGCGCGTAATAAAATTCGATATAGACAGGATAACAAGCGTGTCAGACCGCGTCATAGTCAGATAGCTTATCTGCATATGCGCTTAGAATTCGTTAGAGCCGTAAGGCAGTTTATTATTGTTTATCGTATTATACCTGAGTATCTTGTCTATCGTATTGATCGACTTCTCGCCCAATACCCTAGGTATGACTAGGTAGTAGTATTCCCTGAGCTTTATCGCCTTTATCAGTATATAGTCCTTCGTAAGCAGGAACCCGATTACGTGGAATTCGTTGTCCCTGAGCTGCTTGCTTATGAAAGCGAGCTTGTCTTCCACCTGCATCATATCAAATTACTATTTGTTGCACTAACATATTTAAATAGGGTTTCTAAATTAAAAACAAGCGAAGAAAAGAAAGGTTTAAATTTATGCCCTATTATAATAATAACTACCGTGATTGCTACAATAACAAAAACATCGTGCTGCACGAGCTGATCGGCGCACAGGTGCGAGTCGTTGAGAGCAATGACGTTGCGCAGGAAGGTATCAAAGGAACGGTAGCAGACGAGACCAAGAATACAATCCTAATAGAAACAGCGCAAGGTATAAAAATAGTTGTTAAGAAAACATCTGTGTTCAAATTCAGCATAGGACGGAAGAGCTTTATTGTTGAAGGCAGGGAAATAAACTTCAGGCCATATGAACGCATA
This sequence comes from Candidatus Martarchaeota archaeon, assembly GCA_023473255.1. Classification (GTDB taxonomy): domain Archaea; phylum Micrarchaeota; class Micrarchaeia; order Micrarchaeales; family Micrarchaeaceae; genus JAMCYW01. The sequence goes on from JAMCYW010000033.1 coordinate 23,330, forward strand.
GAGAAAGGCTTAAAGTTCTATAAACGAAGGCGCTTATAGCCAATTTAGGAATGCTGGATTCCGGTTATGTTTTAGAAGGAGTGATTTATTGGAATGTAAAGATGAAAAATGCCCGATTCATGGGGGCCTCAAGACGCACGGCAGCGAAGTCGAGGGCGTAGTGGTCAGCGATAAGGCTGCAAAGACGGTAATAATTGAGAGGCCGTATACTACCTTCCTTAAAAAATACGAGAGATCGTTGAGGAGAAATTCCAGGATAGCTGCGCATAATCCAGAATGCATAAACGCAAAGGCAGGGGACCTAGTGCTCATCGCAGGATCCAGAAGGCTCAGCAAGAGCAAGTCTTTTGTAGTTACAAAGATAATCAAGAGTGATCGCAAATGAAGTCAATTAATGGAAAGGTATCTAAGACGCTAATACCTGGCACTATACTTACATGCGCAGACAACAGCGGCGCTAAGACATTGATGATAATAAACAAGATAGGAAAGGCAGGTGCGCATGGAAGGCTGGCAACGGTCGGAGTCGGCGACATAGTAATAGCGAGCGTCAAGAGCGGCACGCCGCAGTACATAAAGAAGAAAGTCCGTGCGGTCATAATAAGGCAGAGAGCCACCATAAGGAGAGTGAGCGGCATGCGTGTGAGGTTCGAGGACAATGCAGCCATACTTATAACAGATACAAACCTACCCGTTGCTACTGAGGTAAAAGGCGCAATGGCAAGGGAAGTCGTCGAAAGGTTCATAAAGCTCGCAGGCATAGCGTCCAGGGTGATTTGAATGATAACAAGCAGCAAACCTAAGGTGCAGAGGCGTTTCAGGGACAATGCACCTATGCACATCAAACAGAAATTCGCGCATGCGCACATCGACAAGACGCTGGCCAAGAAGCTCAAGATAAAAAAGAGAAGCGTGCAGTTGTCTAAAGGCGATACGATAAAGGTAGTAAGAGGCCAGAAAAAAGGGTCAAACGGCAAAGTGACAAAAGTGGACCTTAGGAAAGGATTTATATATGTTGACGGGCTAACGAAAAAGAATGCCAGAGGCAAGGAATTCAATATACCTATAAAGGTAAACAACGTTTACATAACCGACCTTAACCTGTCAGACAAGGTAAGGGCAGCTAAATTGAATATGAAGCCTGTAATCCCGGAAGCAAAGGAATCCAATGAGGAGAAGCAGGTCATTGATGCTGAGGCGTCAAAGGTAGAGTGATATTTATGGCAAAGAAAGGCAATGTTAGACACGTAAAAAGCATGAACGCTCCGGATTATTATGGAATCCCGAAAAAGGAGAGCAAATATGTAATAAAGCCGGCAGCAGGAAGGCATAGCGCTTCTACAAGCATAGCGTTGCTCTTAGGAGTAAAGAAGATGGGCAATGCCAAGACATCAAGAGAGGCGCTTAAGATTATAAAGGGAGGCTTGATAACAGTAAACGGGAAGATAGTGAAGGACGTAAAATACCCGATAGGATTCGGAGACGTTATAGGCACTTCAGATGGCAAGCTAGCCAAATATGTCAGCATAAACAAGCAGGGGCAGATAGCATTCGAGAACGCAGAAGGCAAGGATTATCAGCTGAGATACAAGATAATCAACAAATACAAATCCAGCAATGGCACGATCAGGGCAAGGCTGCATGATGGCAGGACATTGAAACTGGAATCGGCAAAGGACGTAAAAGTTGGCGATTCTGTAGAGATATCAAAAGAGGGAAAAATAAAAAAGATCCTGCATGCCGAGAAAGGTGCGCAGTGCTTTGTAATAGGCGGAGTGCACGTAGGAGAGGTTGGCAAGGTAGCTGCCATTACCCCTGGCACAATGCACATATCGGCTGCCGTACAGATAGAGCAGGAGAACGGCACAAAGTTTGAGACGCTGCTCAAGAATTTGATAGTTATAGGTTGACATTTATGGCAGATAAACAGAAGAAGGACAAGGGAGCAAACCCTATGAAAGCCATAGGCATAAGCACAGTCACAATAAATATAGGGACAGGCAATGACAGCCAGCAACAGGAAAATGCCAGAAAGCTGATAACGCTTATGACCGGAAGGAAGCCGGCTGACGGGATATCAAAGAAGAGGATCCCGCAGTTTAAGATATCCCCAGGTAGCAAGATAGGCGCATTTGTGACTATAAGGGGAGAGGACGCACGAAAGCTTGCAGCCAAGCTGCTGGGAGCAGTTGATAACAAGATAAACGAGCGGTGCATAACCGATAACAGCCTAAGCTTTGGGATAAAGGAATACATAGATATAAACGGGATAAAATACGATCCTAAGGTAGGCATGCTTGGGATGAACGTCAACATAGCATTCAAGAGGAAAGGCATAAGGACTGGGCTAAAGAAAAGAGCCAGAGGTGAAGTAGGCAGGGCGCAGCGCTTCGTCACTAAGGAAGACATAAAATCTTACATAGGCAAGGAGCTTGGTGTAAGCTTGATAGGTGCAGTTTGATGAAAGTAAGAAACGAGGAAAAATTCAAAGGAAGGGGAATGCGCATGTGCAGGATATGCGGCACCAGCAGGGGCCTTATAAGATCGCACAAGCTTTATATTTGCAGGAGATGCTTCAGGGAAGCCGCAAAGAGCCTTAACTTCAAAAAATATGGATGATTCGAATGGATAGATTCTCAGATGCTATAAACACAATAAAGACGTGCGAAAGGATAGGCAGGGCCGAATGCAAGCTGTATTCGACGAAAATGCTAAAGGCAGTACTTGACATAATGCAAAAATCAGGATACATAAAGGAGTACAGCGAACATAGCGAAAGGTACATGAAGAAGCTTGACGTAAAGCTTTCAAACAACATAAATGGCATTGGAGTCATAAGGCCGCGATATGCAGTATCGAAGGACAATCTTCAAAAGTATGAAGAGACTTATATACCGAGCAAGGATTTCGGCATATTGATACTATCTACGCCTGAAGGCATAATGACCAACCAGGAAGCCAAATTGAAAGGCACAGGAGGAAGGCTGCTGGCTTACGTTTACTGAAGTTGATATTATGGCAGATATAGACATTCCAAAAGGCATAAGCGTCGAGATAAAACAGGACATGATAATTGTCAGCGGCAGCCTCGGCAAGAACGAAAGGCTATTCAACAATGCGATTCTCAACGTCAAAAAAGAGGGCGAAAAGATATCCGTATGCACAGACACCTCGAAAAGGCTCCAGAAGAAAGCATCCAGCGCGGCTATTGCACTAGCAAAGGAGATAAAGAACGACATTGATGGCGTAAGCAAGCATTTTGAGATTAATATGGAAAGCACATTTGCGCACTTTCCGATGACGCTTGAAGCAAAGGGAGACTCGCTCATCATAAAAAACATGCTGGGCGAAAGGGCAGCTAGAACGGCGCACATCGTCGGGGACACAAAGATTGAGATAAAGGACAAGAAAGTCAGGGTATACGGCATAAAACTTGACGATGTCACGCAGACGGCGGCCAACATACGCATAGCTGTAAAGATAAGGAACAAGGACAACAGGGTATTCCAGGATGGCGTATATTATTCATTGGAGTGATAATTATGAAAAAAATAATCAAGAAGAACGGATTGTCGAAAAAGAAGCATCCGACTTTCAACGTCCCAGGTTATGGCATAAAAAACAGGAAGCACGTCATGGCCAGATGGAGGAAGCAGCGCGGCATAGACAACAAGAAGAGGATAAAGAAAGATTTCATGGGTGCTGAGCCCACCATAGGCTACAAGACGCCAGATCCGCTCATAGGCATAAGGGCAAATGGAAGGAGGGCCATACTCGTAAGGAATCAGGAAGACCTTAAATCCGCCCTCGAAAATCCAGATATCAATGATTTTGACGTGACTATAGCAAGCGCAGTAGGCAAGAAGAAGCGCATATCAATAATAGAGCTTGCCAGGAAAAACAATGTAAAAGTAACAAACGGTGCACACATATGAGCATAAAACTTACAAGAAGGATTGGCGCCTTGATATTGAAGCGCGGCAAGAACAGCATCCGCATAAAGCCCGATTCCATCGACGATGCAAAGAAAGCAATTACTAGGGAGGACATAAGATCGCTAATAAGCAAGGGAGGCGTATACGCGCTCAAGGAGAAGCATAACGAAAGCAGGTATGCGAAGAATCTTGCAGAAAAGAAAATGGAGGGCAGGAGAAGGGGCCCTGGAAGAAGAAAGGGAACAGTCAAGGCAAGGACGGGCATGACATACAAGAAGAAGATAAGGGCCCAGCGCAGGATAATAAAGGAGCTCAAGGCCACCAAAGCCATAGACAACGAGCTGTTCAAGGAGTTTTACGCCCTAGTGAAAGGAGGCACATTCCAGAACAAGGCATCGCTGATAAACCATATGAAGGGGAAGGGAGTTCAAATAGACGATGAGCTGTTCAAGAAGCTAAAGCATATGTGATATTGATGTACAGCAAGATAAACAGGAGGCGCGCAAGCGCATTGACCAATTACGACAAGAGGCTAGCCTTATTGAAGAGCGGGCTCACCAGATTGGTAGTTAGGAAAACCAATAAGAGCATAATAGCACAGTTGGTGGGATACAAGAAGGACGGAGATTACATCATAGCAAACGCGAATTCCAGCGAACTGAAAAAATTTGAGTGGATGCCGCATAGCAACATACCAACAGCATACCTGACTGGAGCATTGCTTGCAAAAAAAGCCAAGGACAAGAATGTAGGCGAGGTAGTGCTTGATATGGGAGTTTACAAGCCGGTCAAGTACAACGTCATATTTGCAGCAGCGAAGGGATGCAAGGACAACGGATTGAAGCTTAAGGAGAATATAGAGTTCAATGAGGATAGGCTGAATGGCAAGCACATATCCGAATATGCAAAGGCAAATAAGGAGAACAAAGTGCAATTCAGCAGTTATGCGAAGGCCAAGTTCGACGTATCTAAACTGGACGAGATATTTGATTCTGTTAAGAAAAAGATTATAAACGAGTGATTATTTGGCAAACTTTAAAAGCAGACGCTACAACAACGAAGCACAGGCATTCGATGTGAATGGCTGGGAGCCGGTTACGCTGGTCGGCAAGATGGTCAAGGATAGAAGTGTGACCTCAGTAGAGCAGATATTCAGCATGGGCAAGAATATTGAAGAGGTCGGCATAGTAGAAGCGCTGCTGCCTGGCATGAAAAGCGAGGTTATAGAGATAAAAAGCGTACAGAGGATGACAAGAAACAACAGGAAGCAGAAGTACAGGGTAACATCTATAGTAGGGGACAGCAACGGCCACGTAGGCGTAGGCATAGCCAAGGACGTAGAGGTCAAGGCTGCCATAGACAGCTCCATAAAGAATGCGAAAATGAACATAATGCCCGTAATATTCGGATGCGGATCGTGGCAGTGCACATGCGGCAAAGGGCACAGCCTTCCATTCACAGTCCAGGGAAAATGCGGAAGCGTAGAGGTAATACTTAAGCCGGCGCCGAGAGGCCTTGGCATAGCTGCAAGCAGGCCGGTGAGGATGATGCTTGAACTGGCTGGAGTTAAGGACATATGGAGTTTCTCAAGGGGAAGGACCAGGACCAAATTCAATACGCTTATGGCGGTATCTGGGGCGCTTTCAAGCACATTGAAGATGAAGAACCTTAAGGCTTCCAATATAGCTGAAGTAAAATGATTGTAGGCGCTGTGAAGTTTTTCATATATGCAATATATAATATTTTGTTCAGATTTACAATAGCAATTTATATTAGAGTGGTAATATGAAAGTTTACGTAGACAAGCCATTGTGCACAGGATGCCAGCATTGCAAGGATGTATGCCCGGTAGCTGTTTTCGAGATGAAGGACAGAAGCAAGCCGGATGAAGTCAATACGGATACCGCACCAGATAACATGAAATGGACAGGGGAGAGCAACCCACAGGTGCTTGCAAAATGGAAGGATGTCAATGATGGACACAAGCATTTTGCAGAGGCAAACGACGGCACCAGCGGAGGCATATCGGTAGGCGTAAACGGCGAAGCTTGCATATTATGCCAGGCATGCCTGATACAGTGCGAAGGCGAATGCATCCACATAATAGACGACACCAATGCAGAATATAAATCGATATATGCATAATCCCTTTTTATTCTGCTTCTTCTTTTCTTCTTCTTTATTTTTACTTTGCTTCAAACTCTTCAATGCATGATTATTAATATTGCAGGCGCATATACCATAGCCTAGTTCTGCAGGTGTGCGATATGATAGAATTCGTCGACAAGCCGTTCAGCAATTCGGATAGCTTAGATGTGCTGAACAGCTATGTGAGGGAGTGGTTTACCAAAAACTTCAGCGAGCTTACGCCTCCGCAGAGATACAGTTTTAAGCTTATCAGCAAGAAAAAGAATATCCTTATCGCAGCTCCAACAGGCAGCGGTAAGACGATGTCTGCATTCCTATCGATACTCAACTCCTTATTTAACAAATCATTGGAAGGCAAGTTGGAGCGCAAGATATACTGCATATATGTATCGCCGCTTAGGTCCCTGAACAATGACATATATAGGAATCTGGGCAAGCCTCTTGAAGAGATATATAAGGCCATAAAAAAGGATAAGGGCATTGACATAATAAAGGGCAATATGGCTGAGGTAACAATAGGCGTAAGAACTGGAGACACAAGCCAAAAGGAGAGAAGGCAACAGCTTTCCAAGCCTCCCAATATACTTATAACCACGCCTGAAAGCTTGGCCATACTAATAAACTCAGAAAAGTTTATGGAAAACATGAAAGATCTTGAATATATCGTAATAGACGAGATACACGAACTAGCAAACAACAAGCGCGGCGTCCACCTTTCCCTTTCGGTTGAAAGGCTCCAAAACATGGTGAAAAACGAGATTACCCGAATAGGATTAGGCGCTACGCTATACCCTATGGAGGAGGCGGCAAAATTCTTGGTTGGATTTAGGGATGGAAAGCCGAAAGACTGCCTGATAGTGGATGCCTCATGGAGCAAGGAGCTTGACGTAAAGGCCATGAGTCCGGTTAAGGACATGATAAATTCAAGCAATGAAAAAATAGAGGACTCCATGTATAAGGAGATAAACGATATAATAAAGGCGAGCAAGACTACGCTCATATTTACCAATACCAGAAGCGGCACTGAACGCGTCGTATTCAACCTTAAAAGGAGGTTTAAGTACGGTGAAGATATAGCTGCACACCATAGTTCGCTATCGAGGGATTCAAGGCTGGATGTTGAGGACCTGCTCAAGAAGGGTTCGCTAAAGTGCGCAGTGTCGTCGACAAGCTTGGAACTCGGCGTAGATATAGGAACAATAGAGAACGTCATACAGCTTGGCTCGCCGAAGAGCGTCACTAGGGCAATACAGAGGATAGGCAGGGCAGGCCATTCCTTCAGGGCAAAGGCAAAAGGGGAGATGATAGTGCTTAATAGGGACGACCTTGTGGAATGCACAGTTATGCTTGATGCGGCCTTAAAAAAACATCTTGATTCGTTTACGGTGCCGATGAATGCGTTGGATGTGCTGGCGCAGCATATAGTCGGCATGTCGCTGAACAAAAAATGGAACGTCGATGAGGCATACGGAGTCGTAAGGTCAAGTTATGCATATTCGGGCTTAGAAAAGCACGACTTCATGAGCCTTCTAGATTATTTGTCAGGAAAATACGTAGGATTGGAGAGCAGGCACGTATACGGCAAGATATGGTATGACGAAAGCGAGGGCGCATTTGGGAAGCGCGGGATGTATGCCAAGCCCATATATATGCTGAACCTTGGCACAATACCTGATGAAGTTGCGGTGAGCGTATTGCTCTCGTCTTCAAAGGCCTGGATAGGCAATATAGAGGAGGAATTCCTTACAAGGCTTAAGCCAGGCGATATCTTCTCATTGGGAGGCAGGCTTTACAGATTTGAATACGCAAGGGGCACCAAATGCTATGTTTCAGAGGCACATACAAATGCGCCGACCATACCGCCATGGTTCTCAGAGCAGCTGCCGTTAAGCTATGAGCTGGCAAACGAGATAGGTGAATTTAGGGCGAAGATGTCGGGCATGGTTTTGGAGCACACTGGGAAAAAAAGGAACAGCGCAAATAGAATGGCAAAAGACGGAGTATACAAGGCACTGAAAAGCGGCAAGATACCTAAGGATGTCTCCGATTTCCTGAGCCTTTATCCGATAGATTCAAACGCCAAACATGCGATATTCAGCTATTTCGCCGAACAGGCACTTTTCGCAGGGGCAATACCAAGCAATAGGTTCATAGTGATAGAAAGAGCAGATATGGAAAATGCAGATACCAATAGCATCGTATTCCATTCGCTATTTGGCAGGAGGATTAATGACGCACTGTCAAGGCTGGCCGCCATCGAAGTTGGGAGGATGCTTGATGAGGACATATCCATAATGGTGAATGACAATGGATTCATACTTTCCGTTGGAAAATCAGTAAAATTATCCGACAAGACCATACGCGATGCAATATCAAAGCTCTTGGATGACGACATTGAACTCTTGCTAAAAGAGAACATACGCAAAACGGAACTTATGAAGAGGCGCTTCAGGCATGTTGCAGGAAGGAGCTTTATGATATTAAGGAATTACAGAGGATGGAAGCAGCCGGTAGGGAGGCAGCAGGTGAATGCACAGATACTGCTCAAGGCAGTAGAGGAGATGGATCCGGGCTTTCCGGTTCTAAAAGAAACTTATAGGGAGATATTCAACGACGTAATGGATATGGAAAGGACAAAGGAGGTGTTAGGCAGGATAAAATCAGGCGCCATAAAATACGAAATCATAAAAACAGGCTCGCCTTCGCCTTTCGCACATGCGCTGTTCACTTTCGGGCATGCCGATGTAGTGCTTATGAAAGATAGGCAGGCTTATTTGAAATACCTCCACGGATTGGTCATGAAAAGCATAGGTTTGGGTAAGTAAATGATGCTTACTGATGATGTAGAGCTTTTGGACGGGATGCCAATAGCATACGTGAAAAGCATAAACGCGCTTGCAGTAGCTGATTTGCATTTAGGGTATGAAGGAGTCATGTCCGGAGGGGCTGCCCTGTTGCCCAAAGTGAACCTTTCAAATATAATTAAGGACATATCGGCTGCAATAGAAATGACAGGGGCAAAAGAGGTCATAGTTGATGGCGACATTAAGAATGAGTTCTCCAAAGTAAATATTGAGGAATTCAACGAGCTTTACGATTTCATACAGTTTGGAAGGTCTGCGCACATATCGCTCATATTAATAAAAGGCAACCATGATAATTTTGTCGAGAGGTACAGGGAGCCATTCAAGCTTGATGTATATAGGCAGGAGGCGGACATCGGCGGATACTTGTTTTTCCATGGCGAAGAGCTCCCGAAGAAAATGACGGCAGGCATTAAGATGCTTGTAATGGGGCATGAACATCCAGCCATAGGCATATATAATCAGATAGGATTTAAGGAGAAATTAAAATGCTTCCTTTACGGAAAGTATATGGGCGTACCTCTGCTAATACTGCCGGCCATGAACTATTTTGCGGGAGGGACTGAGATCAATAATGAGCCAAGGGATTCGCTGCTTTCGCCGGTATTCGGAAAGGTGAACCCAGATAGCATGCACGCAATAGCGATAGGATACGGCTCAACCATGGATTTTGGAAAGGTTGGCAAACTGCGCAGGCTGAAAGCATAGCGCATACTGGCTTTTCATAACTGCGTAGTGGCCGGCAATAGGCTTATCAGCAAAGCAAGCACTACGACAACAGATAGCACATTAACAACACGCTTATTGTTTATTGAAAGCGTGAATATTCTCCATCCGTCAAACCCAGGTATGGGAAGCAGGTTCATTATGCCTATAAGAAAATTTAACATGAACGATATTGCAAACACAGAATAGGCAAAATACATGATGCCCCAGAATGTGTTTGATGGAACCACCTTGCCGGACTCATATAGCGATACGCCTATCAAGCCTATGCGGGATGTTGCATTGAGCGCTTTGGCAGTGAATGAGTACTTTCCCGTATTTGTCACTACGTTGACGCGCGAACCTGCAAAATCAGAGGATGCAGCAGATATAAGACCGGTGACATTGGTGATATTGTGCCCATTCCATGAAATTATGTGCATTCCGGGCTTAAGCACCCCGTATGCAGGATAGCCGACAGATGTATTTTTTATGAATATGCCAGTATTGTATGAAATGCCATGCGTGGCATATCCGTTGTAGATTATAGGTATGGTAAGCACCATCAACATGAAGAATATCACAGTTGCTACAAAATTTGCAGATACGCCGGCTGACGATATCTTGTTCTGCTTCAGTTTGCTTAGTGCAAGAACCTTCTTTTCGTCGGGTTCAACAAACGCGCCTACCGGGATGATGCCAAACATCAGGAGGCCTATCTGCTTAAGCTTGACTTTTGACAGCGAGGATAGTATGCCATGCGAAAATTCGTGTATTATGAGCAGTATCGCAAGCGATACGATGCCTGCAAATAGCGGCAGCGTAACGCCAGGAAGCGCAATGGTTGCGCCAGCAGACTGGCTCGCTAGCGTAGCTACAGTAGGATGCAGAACAAGTAGGTAGATTATATATGATGCATTATAGACAAGCGCAAATATCACAAACAGCGCAAACCCTCCGACCAAGGCAAGCAGCCTTATTATCTCCGAATATATAGGAACATTTGTTATGCTGCCGATATATGCAGTAAATGATGGCAGCGAATGTATGCCGGCAGGGAGAAGGCTTTGAAGTTGCGGGCTCCGTATAAATGCAAGAGAATAGCTTATAAACGGCAGCACAAATATCATTATTGCCATTAGCGAGGCAAGGCTTGCAGCATAGAACTTCTTGCTCACCTGCTTGCCCAGTATAAAGTAGGACAGTACGCCGAAGCCGAGGATTATGCCCCATGTCGCCATCGCATTCCAGAATGCAGAATGGCTGCGCGCCAGCTTATGCACAGTGGTTATGCCTGCCTTTGTGCCTACAAGGTAAAAGCCGAAGCCTCCTGCCGTGCTTTTGATGCGCTTGATTGCTATGCCGCTCATAATAAGCAGAAAGATGGCTACAGCAAGCTTTGCAAGTATGCCAATGTATGGCAGCAAGTATAAACCGTAGATGGCCATTATGGTTCCAAGGAACACCAATGCGAACCCAATGTTCGGATTATTTTTTTTATCCATGTTTTTAGCACCATCCGCTTGATTGCACATGCTTTGCCGCACGGATATATTATAAATACGTCGGTAAGCTAGACATTATAGGTATTGCATGCAAATGGTATTTATAACTTGAATTATAAATGGTGTATGTGATTTCATGGAGGATTGCGAACTTTGTGGGAGGCAGACCGAGATAGCATATGTTGCTTTGGTAGAGGATGTAGAACTTAGGGTTTGCCCCAAATGCGCAAAGGGCAAAAAGATAATATCGTCTGAAGGGCGGGGCAGGGCGCAGAAAGGCGCTGCGGCAGCAAAGGCTGAAAAAGGCGATGGGCCTGCATTGATTGAAGATTACGGGCGCACCATAAAGGAGGCGAGAGAGAGGCTGAAGATGCCGCTGAAGGTGCTTGCCGAGATGATAAACGAAAAGGAGACGTTTCTCAACAGGGTAGAAGCGCAGCGCACTACGCCCCCTGAAGCGCTTGTAAGGAAGCTTGAAAAGACGCTCAGCATAAAGCTGATAGAGCAGGAAAAGATCGGCGAAAGCAGGCGCCCCGGCATCAAGGGAGAAAAGGCTACGCTCGGAGACTTTATAGGCACAAAATGATTCTATGTCAGTAGACCTTAGCAAATTGATAAGCAGGCGCAAGATAGATCTTGCCGAGCTGAACGGCAAAACAGTAGCCATAGACGCATACAACGTGCTCTATCAATTCCTTTCGATAATACGGCAGCCGGACGGCTCGCTGCTTATGGATTCCAAAGGCAGGGTCACAAGCCATCTTTCAGGGCTGTTTTACAGGACCATAGACATCATCGGGTATGGCATAAAGCCGATATATGTATTTGATGGGCTGCCTTCGGCACTTAAGCAGAAAACAATAGAGGCTAGGATGACTAGGCGGAATGATGCATATAAAGCATGGGAGAGCGCAAGAGAAGCTGGCAACCTTGAAGGCGCCAGGATGCATGCGCAGGCGAGCAGCAGGGTAGACAAGAATATAGTAGAATCATCCAAAAAGCTGCTTGATTATATGGGCGTAGCATACATAAGCGCCCCAAGCGAAGGAGAGGGGCAGGCGAGCTACATGTGCAAAAACGGACAGGTATACGCTGTGGGCAGCCAGGACTATGACACGCTGCTTTTCGGCGCTAAAAACGTAGTCAGGAATTTGACGTTTTCCGGAAGGAGGAAACTCCCCAAAAAAAACGTCTATGTAAATGTCGAGCCTGAGCTCGTTAACTTAGACGATACGCTCAATGCACTTGGAATAAGCAATAGGCAGTTGGTATGGATAGGCATAATGCTGGGAACCGATTTCAATGATGGAATTAAGGGAGTAGGTCCTAAAACTGCTTTGAAAATTGCCAAGGGCGCAAAATCGATAGACGACATAAAGGCATACATAATGCAAAAGTACAATCAAGAGTTTGAATTGCCCATTGAAGATGTAGAAAGCCTTTTCTTAAACCCCGAAGTGGTTGATATAGACGATAAATTTATTGCAGACGCCAGGGCAATACACCCGGATGTTGAGGGCATAGTGGGCTTCATGTGCGGCGAACATGAATTTTTAGAGGATAGGATTAGGAAATTTGCTAACGTTCTGGTAGATAAGTCCAGCAAGGCAAAACAATCAACAATAGGCACGTGGTTTTGATTTATAGCACATGCCGTAAACTATCTGTAGATAAGGTAGGCTTTTACTACACAAGCTTTTTATTTATGCGCAGGGCAAAGAGATTGTCTTATTTTAGGTGATATTATGGCGAAAAAAGGGCAAAACAATAATGATTTGCATGAACCTGATGATTTTGACGAATTGAACATCATACTCAATAAGATGCTCAAGGAAGTGACAGGGGAGCTCATGAAGGAGGGGCAAAAGGATGGCAAGCCGCCCATAGTGTTGAATTTCAACCTTGAGATAGGCAACCTTGGATATGGAAAGCCGCAAAAACGCTTGCAGGAACCCCAAGTACAGCCAGGCGAACCGCTGCAGCCAAATAGCGAGCCCATATTTGAGGTATCAAATAGCAATGATAAGATAACAATAATAGCGGAGATGCAAAATTTCCGGAAGGAGGAGATAAAGGTAAGCGGCAAAAGCCGCAATATATCAATAGATGCAACAGGAAGGAACGGCACATACCATAGGGAGATAACCATTGATTTTAATGTAAAACCAAAAGATATAAAAACAAATTACAACAATGGAATACTTGAAATCATGGTCCAGAAAGGGCAGAATGGAAAAAAGAATTAAACATGGTGTTTATTTTGCAAAAAAAAGTCGCGAACTCGAAGAAGAAGGTAGGAAAGGAATATAGGAACGTCAAGAAGATAAAGCGCTTGAGGAAAGAGCACAGGAAGAAACTCAATGCACAGCGACGCAAGCTTTGATGGCTTGCTAGGAATGTTGGCTGCTTATTCTCGCAGGGCTTTGCTTACATTATATCTATGTACATCTTGTCGTTGAATTCATATGCAACCGAATCGTCATCGGCATGCATGCTCTCAATCATTGAGTTCCTGCTGTCATATTCTGATATGCCGTCTTCCACATTCAGCACGTATATGCGGTTATTGAATTCATAATAGGTTATTACTTTCCGCAATTCGTTCTGTATCTTTATAAGCACCTTTGCGCTTGGATTCCCGAGGCTTATAATCAAGCTGCATAAGAGCACATTCTTGTCTATGATATCTCCTGCCATGAACTGGAGCGTTTCTTCAGGCATGAGCCAGAACTGCAAGGGAAGCGATACGTATTCTATTTTATCCCTAACGAATTCGAATGCTGCCATACTTGCTTCAAAGAAATTATTTTCATATGTATAAGCGGCGAATTTCGACTTCAATGCATCTGCTTTCTTGATTATTTCTGCGTTGGTAGGCGTCACTAGCGTAGGCAATTCTGCCACCGATATGCTCTCTTTTTCTTCTATATAGCTCACATACCGCATTATTATGGCCAGATATATCCTGTTCAGCCTATAAAGATGCTCGGATGGATCCTGCTGGCCCTGCATGGCACTTTCTTCCATATATAAGGTATTGTTAGAAAAGGATAAAAACTATTGTTTATCAGATTAAATTGGTGCAGATGATAAACAAGCGCATTGCCGAAATGTTCAATGAGATAGCGCTAATGTTGCAGGTTAAAAATGAAAATGATTTCAAATTTGAGATAAGGGCTTATCAGAGAGCCGCCCTTACCATAGATTCACTGCAGCAGGATGTTGGGGAGATTTATGCTAAGCAAGGCTTGGGCGGGCTGATGGACCTCCCCGGAATAGGCGAGGGGCTTGCAAAGAAGATAGAGGAATTCGCAAAAACAGGAAGGATGAAGAAATATGAAGAATTGAAAAATGAATATCCAATAGATTTCAAGACTCTGACTTCGATAGAGGGGGTTGGGCCAAAGACTGCAATTCAGCTTTACAATAGGCTTGGCGTTAAAAATCTTGAAGATTTGAAAAACGCAGTTGCATCCGAAAGCATTAGGAAGCTGCCAGGTTTTGGGGCCAAAAGCGAGCAGGTTATAAAGGAGAGCATAACCATGATGGAGTCCAGCAAAGGCAGGATAACGCTCGGCGAGGCACTTCCAGAAGCAGAGAGCATAATAAAAATGCTCATGGATACTGGGCTAGTTGAGAAGGCAATAATATCCGGATCGGCAAGGAGGATGAGGGAGACTGTCGGCGACATTGACATATTGGCGATATCGGACAAGCCCGAAATGGTAATGGACGCGTTCGCAAATTTCAATGGGGTGTCAGGCAACATAGTGAAAGGCCCGACTAAGACTTCAGTATGGCTCGATATAGGCATAAGCTGCGACCTTCGCGTGATAGAACCAAAAAGTTTCGGTGCGGCGCTGCAGTACTTCACAGGCAGCAAAAGCCACAACATAAAGGTAAGAACCATTGCAATAAAAAAAGGGTTCAAATTGAATGAATATGGATTGTTCGACAGAAATGATACATTAGCATCAAGCCTTGATGAAGAGGCCATATACAAAAACCTAGGCATGCAATGGATGCCTCCTGAGATGCGTGAAGACAGAGGCGAGGTGGAGCTTGCAAAGAAGAACATGATTCCTAAATTGGTCGAATATGGCAATATACTTGGAGATTTGCATACTCACACAAAAGATACTGACGGGATAAACTCAATAGATGAGATGGCCGACGCCGCAATAAGAAATGGCCTTAAGTATTTTGCCGCAACCAACCATACGAAGAGCCTCAGAGTTGCGAAAGGCATGAATGAAATGCAGTTTTCGAAATTCTTCAAAAAGATAGACGCCCTGAACGCCGCGTTGGATGGCAGGATTAAGATACTGAAAGGCGCTGAGGTAGACATACTTAAGGACGGGAGCCTTGACTTAGACAGGAAAATGCTCGAGAGCATGGACTGCGTAGTCGGCGCAGTGCATTCGAATACCAATATGAGCGAGAAGGATATGACGGAAAGGATATCGAAGGCCATGAATTCTGGATTTATTGACATATTGGCGCATTCAGCAATCACGTCTAAATC
>JAMCYW010000030.1 GCA_023473255.1 Candidatus Martarchaeota archaeon
CCTATAGGTTCCTGCATTCAATTGCCTAAATTATATTAAAATATAAGTTAGGTAAAATATGAATCTGTTTCGTTCAGCACGACTTTTGTCCCAAAGTTCACTTAGGAAAAAGATGTTTAGTGCATCGTGGCGTATCCTGTGAGCCTCCATCGCTGGCCCATGTTGCGCATCACTGCCATCTTCATGCCTTGTTCGGCGCATATGGGATGCCTTAGGTCAAGTTCCAGCTTGCTTTTCTTCGCCTTTTTTATGTAGCCGACAACGGTAAGGGTGCCAACGCTCAGCAATAAAGGTTCGTTTTCAGCAAAGCCTTTTTCCTGAATGTCCTGCCTGTTGAGCGAATGGTATGCTACGCTCATCGATGTTATAACGTCTGGCAGCTTTCCGGGATGTCCAACTACGTTTCCCACCAGTCCGTCAGCCTTTGTGAAATAAGGGTCTATTTCTGTAGAGAGCCCGATGAGCCCTCCCGGGAGCGCCTTCTCGAGTTTTTCCGTGCCGTTGCTTATTTCGGTTATTACCGTTATAGCCGGTTTGTAGGTCTCCTTTTTGGAATTCGATTCAGTCTTTATGCCTGGGCGAATCTCTATTTCGTCTCCGACCTTGAAGCTGCCCCTGACAAGCGTGCCCCCTATAACCCCTCCCTTCATCTCGCCTACTGTTGCTCCAGGCCTATTGATGTCGAAAGAGCGCGCGACGTACATGAGCGGATCAGCATCAGGTGCTGTCTCGGGCTTCTTCATGTTTACTATCAGCGATAGCAAGACGTCTATGTTGATGTTCCTGTTGGTCATTACGGGCACTATAGGCGCGTCCTCGATGACGCTTCCCTTTATAAATTCCTTTATCTGCTTATAATGCTCTATCGCCTTGGCTTTCCCCACTATGTCTATCTTGCTTTGGACCACTATGACATTCTTAAGCCCAAGCAGGTTTATTATCATAAGGTGCTCCTTTGTCTGCTGCATCGGGCATGCCTCGTTTGCCGCTATTACAAAAAGTATGCCATTTATTATGTTCGCTCCGGCGATGGCTGTGGCCATGAGCGTTTCATGCCCTGGTGCATCAAGTATCGATATCCTCATGAAAGGCTCTGGTGTGCCGTCGCATCCACTGCATTTGTCATTGACGGTATAAGCGCCAGGCCCTTCGCAGTTGGGGCATTTCTTTATTATTGCGTCTGCATAGCCAAGCTTTATCGTCATGTTGCGCTTTAAGCTTTCGCTGTGCCTGTCTGTCCATACATTTGTAAGCACCCTGACAAGCGATGTCTTGCCGTGGTCTATATGGCCAAGCGTGCCTATATTCAACGAGCTCTGCTTTATATCATTCAACATATCACTTAAGTATAAAGAGAATCACTCCTTCTTCTCATCAGGTTTTTTCTCCTTTTCCTTCTTTGGCATTATTTCGTCTATGCTTTTGTCTCCGTATTCCACAATAGCAAGGTTCAGCTGTGCAGTGCCCTGGCCAACCGAATTGCCTACCAAGGTCCTCCTCCTGTGCATGCCCTTCATGCTGCCAGAGTTGCTGATCTTCTTGAGTACGCTTTTCTTCGCAGTGCCCTCTATATTCGCCTGCATCGGGAAACCGCTTGTGTCTGATCCTCCTGTTATCTTCAGCGTATAGCCCGAAAGCCCTATGATCGTGCCGTCTATTGTGTCACCTATCTTTTTATTGTTCAATGCAACTGCTATCTCGTTGCTTATCTCTGCCTGTGCTGTCCTTCCTGTTTTCGGATCTGAATACACTATTTTCAAAATCTCACCTTACTGCCTTCTTATTCGCATTAATATTATTAATAATATGCATGTATAGGCTTACCTGTACATGCTCTCAGGTTCGTCCTTGAACCTTTTTATTCTTTCGGCAAGCTCCTTAGGCACAGAAGGTTTTACCTCATTGAGCGCGTTTTCGAAATCGCCTTTTGATACGGTCTCCTTTTCCTTCCTTATTGCGCTCATGCCTGCCTCCCTGCATATATTTTCCAGTTCGGCGCCTGTATATCCCTCAGTTGCCTTTGCCACGTCTGCAATATCTACATCCTTAGCCAATGGCATGCGCTTCGTATGCACTTTAAGTATGGCCTTTCTTGTCTCCATATCTGGCATTGGTATCTCTATTATCTTGTCGAACCTGCCAGGCCTGAGAAGCGCAGGATCCATTATGTCTGGCCTGTTGGTTGCAGCTATGACTATAACATTCTTGAGGTCCTGCAGCCCATCCATTTCAGTGAGCATGGTGTCTACAATCCTTTCTGTAACCATAGAGTCAGAAGAATCGCCGCTCCTTGCGTATGCAACAGAATCTATTTCATCTATGAATATTATGCATGGCGCGGCCATCTTAGCCTTCCTAAATACCTCGCGTACGGCCTTCTCGCTTTCGCCCACATACTTGCTTAGGAATTCCGGGCCTTTTATGGATATGAAATTTGACTCTCTTTCTGTAGCTACTGCCTTGGCCAACATCGTTTTCCCTGTGCCCGGAGGGCCTACAAGCAATACTCCTCTTATCGGGCGTATGCCCATCTTCTCAAATGTTTCGGGTTTTTTTATGGGCAGTTCAACGGCTTCTTTCAACTGCGATTTAATATCTTCTAATCCTCCCACATCGCTCCAGTGCAGATTGGGCCTCTCTACGAATACCTCGCGGAGCGCGCTTGGCTGCACTGTATTGAAAGCGTCAACGAAGTCTCCCTTTGTCACCTCAAGGCTCATGAGCAATTCGTTAGGAACAGACCTTTTGTTCAATACCTGCGGAAGTATCTTCCTGAGCGATGCCATTGCAGCTTCCCTTGCCAATGCGGTTATGTCTGCGCCGGTATATCCGTGCGTTATGTCAGCAAGTTCCTCTACGCTTACATCACCAGCCAAAGGCATGTTCCTTGTATGTATCTGCAATATCTCCTTCCTGGCATTCCTATCTGGCACCCCTATCTCTATCTCCCTGTCGAACCTGCCCGGCCTTCTAAGTGCAGGGTCTATTGCATTCTGCCTGTTCGTAGCTCCTATAACTATGACCTGGCCTCTTGAAGCCATTCCATCCATGAGCGTAAGCAGCTGCGATACCATTCGCCTTTCAACTTCGTTTGTTGCTTCTTCCCTTTTAGGGGCTATGGCATCTATCTCATCCATGAATATTATTGTTGGCGCCTTCTCTTTTGCCTCTACGAATATGCTCCTAAGCCTCTCCTCGCTCTCCCCGACGAACTTGCTTACCAGCTCAGGGCCAGAGATATCTATAAAATTGGCATCGCTCTCATTTGCTACTGCCTTTGCCAGCAATGTCTTCCCCGTGCCTGGTGCGCCAAACAGGAGCACGCCCTTAGGCGGTTCTATGCCTAGCCTCTCAAAAAGCTCTGGATACCTTATCGGCAGTTCTACCATCTCCCTTATCTTCTGCATCTCGTTCTTCAGCCCTCCAATATCCTCGTAATGGACATCGCCTATGCGTATCATCGATTCAGATACGGGCTCGGTCTTTACTACTATCTCAGTATTCTGCGTTACCCTGACTACCCCATGGGGCACAATCTGCGCAACTACAAACCTGAAGACGTATCCAAACATGGGCACTGGCACTACGTCGCCCTTCACAAGCGGGTGATTCTCGAGTTTGTTTTTTGCATATCCTGCGAAGTCTGGAGATATGGGCGTTCGCTGATTCTGAGGAGGCGCAAGCACGACCTTTTCTGCATCGTTGACCTCTGCTTTTGTTACAAAAACCTTATCTCCTATGCCTACCCCAAGGCTCTCCCTTGTCCACCCATCTATCCTTATAAAATCAAGCCCTTCATCCTGTTGGTGTGCGGGCAGAGCTATGGCTGCAGTAGATCTGCGCTTGCCTTTCATCTCTATTATATCTCCTGAAGTAAGGTTCAGCAGCTTCCTGGCTTTTGAATCTATCCTTGCTATGCCTCTGCCGTCATCTGTGACCAGCGCGCCTGTAGTTGTAAGTTCAATCCCATTAACCAAAGAATCACCGCATGCATATAATAAAATCAGCCTGTGGGCTTTATTATACTTAAAAGTTACATTTAGTAGTTTTAAATTGAAAGTTATAAATAACATACCTTAACAGAAAGGTGAAATAAAAGGATAAGAATCTTATATTAAAAACAAAAAATACAAGTTACAATCTCTTGCTGTTTCTACCTATATATTACTCCTCGTCGTCGTCTTCTTCCTCGTCGTCGTCTTCTTCCTCTTCTTCCTCTTCGTCGTCTTCTTCCTCATCTTTTGCCATGGTATCACACCTTAAAGCTATATAACAAATACAAATATATATAAAAACTTTTCTGAAAAATCCAATTTGCCATAAAATGCATCTTCTAGCGATTGCAAACAAAAGCCTTATGTGTGTAAAGGAACCTTTGCGGCTGCTATTTAAATTGGGCGCCAATCCAAATAAATTACGCAATATATTTATTTCTATGCCTTGCATAAATAAAGTGCAACTTTCGTTGCTGTTTACACATAACAGTATGCTCTAAAATCTAGAATGCCCGTCGATATGAAGGTATATATATTAGAACGGCACATTATGGGTTGAGTTATTATTTGAGCTATTACAATTCATATTAAATAAGGTGAAACAAATGGCAGACAAACCACATATGAACCTAATCTTTATAGGACACGTTGACCACGGAAAATCAACGACTGTAGGCAGATTGCTTTACGAAACTGGAGCAGTTACGGACAGGGACCTGGCAAGATACAAAGAAATTACACAGCAGCTTAACAGGTCAACATTCGAATTCGCATTCGTAATGGATCAGCTGAAGGAAGAGCGAGAGAGAGGAATAACAATAGACATAATGCACAGGGATTTTCAGACTCCTAAGTATTATTTCACGATTATAGACGCACCTGGACACAGGGACTTCGTAAAGAACATGATTACTGGAGCAAGCCAGGCAGACGCTGCAGTTCTAGTAGTGAGTGCAGTCGACGGAGTGCAGTCGCAGACAAGGGAGCATGCCATATTGGCGAACGTGCTGGGCATAGGGCAGATAATTGTAGGCGTAAACAAGATGGATGCTGCAAATTTTGAGCAGGCTAAATTCGAGACTGCAAAGAAGAGCGCAACAGACCTTCTGAAATCATTAGGCTACAGGAATGTAGATGCCATAAACGTGGTGCCCTATTCCGCTTACGAAGGAAGCAACATATCAAAGAAGCCGGAAAAGATGCCATGGTACAATGGGCCAACGCTTCTGCAGGCATTGGATCTTTTGACAGTGCCGGTAAAGCCAACCGATAAGCCTCTCAGGCTGCCCATACAGGACGTATACAGCATATCTGGCTTTGGAACAGTGCCAGTAGGCAGGGTAGAGACAGGGGTAATGAAACCTGGAGACTCTGTAATAATAATGCCAAGCGGCGTAAAGACCGAGATCAAGAGCATCGAGATGCACCACCAGCAGTTGCAGAAGGCAGAGCCTGGAGACAACGTAGGCTTCAACATCAAAGGCGTAGACAGGAAGGACATAAAGCGCGGCGATGTCATAGGCCCTACAAGCAACCCACCGAAGGTAGCTGCAGAATTCACTGCACAGGTAATAGTGCTGCACCATCAGAACGTAATAGCCAAAGGATACACTCCTGTGTTCCACATACATACGGCGCAACTGGCATGCACTATAACTGATATACTTGAAAAGAAGGATCCAAAGACCGGCCAAACTATGGAGAAGAACCCGGAAACCATAAAGACTGGCGATATAGCCATAGTAAAAATAAAACCCACAAAGCCAATAGCACTGGAGAAGTACAGCGAATTCCCGCAATTGGGAAGGTTTGCAATAAGGGATATGGGAGAAACTGTCGGAGCAGGCGTCATACTCGATGTCGTGCCTGCAGTTCCTAAGTAAATTGAGGTATTGGAATGGCAAATATAGCAGTAATAAAGCTTGCAAGCGTCTCGCGAAAGGATGCAGATGACGTGATGCAGCAGATAAAGGCCATTGCAACCTCGATGGACGTAAAGACCAAGGGCCCAATTCCATTTCCTACTAAAAGGATATCGCACACGACAAGAAAGACGCCGTGCGGCGATGGGAGCCATACGTATGAGAAGTGGGAACTTAGGGTCCACAAAAGGCTGATACATGTGTATGCAAATGACCAGGCGTTAAGGCAGGTCATGAGAATACCTGTGCCAGACACGGTACAGATAGAAATAAGCCTAAGCAGCTGAACTATTACGCTCTTCTTTGCCTTTTTCTTTTTTTCTTCTAAATTTTGTAAATCTGTATAAGTTTTATCTGCCAACGCTTTTATGTATTAAACGATGTTAATTACTGATATTTATGGTGGCAGTAAAAGATGTAGTTGAAGCCCTATCTCAATGCAAGGATCCGGAGCTAGATGCAGATATAGTAAACCTGGGGTTAATATACAACATAAAAATATCTGAAGAAAAAGACGTTAAGGTTACGATGACTATGACATCGCCGATGTGCCCAGTCACATCGCTGATACTTGCTGATGCACAGCTCAGGCTTGAAGGCATAAGCAATGTAAGAAAGGTAGAGCTTGAACTGGTTTGGGATCCTATGTGGGCCACGGAGATGATGAGCGACGACATAAAGTACAGGTGATTCAACCGTCAATAAGTTATGTTTTCTTCAGCCCTCCTGTACGCTATTATCTCATCCTTTTCAAACCAAGCTGCTATCTCGCGCTCTGCAGTCTGTGTGCCGTCAGAAGCGTGTATTATGCTTCTTACTATCCTGTGCTCGCTGTCTGCAATGCCATAGGAATCAGTCGAAAACATGCCCCTTATTGTAGATGGGTCTGCCAAGCTAGGCGCAGTGGCGCCAGCAAATTTTCTTACTGCTGATATTGCATCGTTGCCTTCCAAAACCATTGCGATTACCGGTTTTTCTTTAATGCCATCTATGAGCCATCCCCTTATCTTTGTGCCCAATTCAAGCGGAGTTTCCTTTAATTCTAATCCTTGCTTGTCATAGCTTTTCTTGGTTTTCTCCCATACTCCTTCATACCACTCCTTATCTAAGGTATAATGCTTCTCTACAATTTCCTTTGCAGGTTTTACCGCTTTTATTGCGACTATCTTCAATCCTGCGTCTTCAAATGTTTGGATAATCCTGCCGCTAATGCCCCTGCATACTGCCTCGGGTTTTATCAGTACCAATGTTCTTTCTATCATAAAATCATCTATTAAAGCGAACAAAAAATCATGTGAAACATAAGCTGATTTTGTCATATGGTCATATGTGCAATAAAGATTAAACAAAAATGTATTTAAAAGCTTTCAAATCATTTTTGAACGCGGTATTATGTCCGGAAGAGCAGGAAACGAATAAATGTAAATGCAGAGCGCATACATGCATTACATGCACTATTTATCATCAGCCTAAAAACCATCTGTGGTAAAAGCTAAAAATCTAAACTGCCAATAGTTGCATGCATAATCTCTGGTTTTTGCTAGGTGCTATTGATGATAAGGCAGCCGATAATAAGCGTAATGGGTCATGTCGACCATGGCAAGACATCGCTATTGGACAGGATAAGAAATACTGCAATAGCATCGAAGGAGTCGGGCCGGATAACCCAGCACATAGGCGCCAGCGAAGTCCCGATAAGCGTTGTCAACAGCGTATGCTCCGACATTCCAGGCGTGGCAAAAGGCTCCATAACCCTGCCGGGCCTTCTGTTCATAGACACCCCTGGCCACGAAGCTTTCACCAACTTGAGAAAGCGGGGCGGCAGCGTTGCAGACCTGGCAATTGTCGTAGTAGACATAATGCAGGGCTTCCAGCCACAGACTCTAGAAGCCATAAATATCCTCAAAGAATACAAAACCCCGTTCATAATCGCTGCAAATAAGATAGACCTTATAACGGGTTGGCGTACAACAAAATCAAAAAGCTACGTCGAAGCCCTTTCAAAGCAATCAGAAGCTGTCAAGTCGGCCCTTGACTCTAAGTTATTTGAGCTCATAGGCAGGCTGAGCGAATTGGGCTTCAATAGCGAACTCTACAGCAGAGTTGAGAACTTTCAGAAGGAATTGGCTATAGTACCGCTCAGCGCAAAGACTGGGGAGGGCATAGCTGAACTGCTTATGCTGGTTTCTGGGCTTGCGCAAAGATTCCTCGAAATGAAACTGAACATAGAGGTCAATGGCCCTGGAAAAGGGAGCATACTCGAAAAGAAAGAAGAAAAGGGCCTTGGCACTACGATAGACGTGATACTTTACGACGGCACGCTTAGGGTAAATGACCAGATAGCGTTTGCAACGGCAGACAATAAGGTGGCCACAACAAAAATAAGAGCCTTACTAAAGCCCAAGCCTTTGCATGAGATGCTAGAATCGACTAGCAAGTTCTATTATGTAGACGAGGTAAATGCTGCATCCGGAATCAAGATAAGCGCAGTGGGCCTGGAGGACGCAATGCCCGGCTCCCCGATAATGCAGGCAACCGGAGAAGGATATGCAAAGGAGATAACTACAGAGCTAAGCGATGTATTCAAGGTAGACAAGGAGGGCATAGTCCTTAAAGCCGATTCCATAGGAAGCATAGAAGCCATATCAAAACTGCTTGCATCTGAAAATTTCAAGATAAGCAAGAAGGGCATAGGCAGCATCTCCAAGCGCGACGTCATAGACGCGTTCGGCATGCTTGCGTCAAATCCAATCTATGCTGTAGTTATTGCGTTCAACGTCCAGATGGAAGACGATGCAAAGGAGGCTGCATCATCGAGCAGCATAAAGGTAATAAGCAGCGATATAATATACAAGCTTGTGGACGATTACAAAGCGTTCGTAGAAGAAAGCTCTAAGAACAGGCAGAAGAGGGTAGAAGAGAGCATATCATTTCCGGCTGAGATAGAGGTATTGCCAAATTCCTGCTTTAGGGCATCGCATCCTGCAATTTTCGGCATAGAAATAAAATTGGGCAAGATAAGGCCGAACAATGTTATTATGAACGACATAGGCGAAGTCGTTGGAAAGATCAAAGGCATGCAGAACGAAAAGTCGCCCCTCCAATCCGCAAAGAAAGGAGATCAAGTGGCAGTATCGATGGATGAGCCTTCATTTGGGCGCCAAGTGCGCGAGGGCCAGACGCTATACGTGCGGGTGAGCGACGGAGACCAGGTCCTCTTGAAAGGCGAATTTGCTTCGCTGCTGGCTGACGACGAGAAGGATTTACTTGAAAAAATAATCGCAATTAAAAGAAAGGAAAAGCGCTGAATACGAATACAAAATATTCCTTTTTGAATATTTGCCAACACTATTTATACTGCAAAAAATCCAATGCATTACATAAGCGTTTGTGGAATTAACTTATAAGTATCTGTTGAAGGTTAATCCAGCACATATCAAAGATGCAAATCTAAAAACAAAAAATGATTGAATGAGCAACATAAGGATATCGGAAAGCAGATCGGCGCACGTCGCAAGCCAAAATGTCGAGTATGTGGAGAGAAAGGGCATAGGGCACCCCGACAGCCTGATAGACGGGATAGTGGAAAGGGCGAGCGTAGAGCTGTCAAAAGCTTATATGGACAGCACAGGCATGATACTGCACCATAACCTGGACAAGGGCCTTATAATAGGCGGCGCATCTGAAGCCTCTTTCGGCATTGGCAAAATAACGAAACCCATAGAAATCATACTTGCCGGAAGGGCAATAAAAAGATACCAGGACATAGATATACCTGTGGATGACATTGTGCTCAAGGCCGCCTTGGACTATCTAAAGGAGCATACAAGGTTCCTTGACCTTGAGAACGAAGTGATATTCAATTCAAAGATCCTAAAAGGCTCTTCCGATCTTACCGGCATATTCAATAGGAGCACCGACGTGCCGCTGTCAAATGACACATCTTTCGGCATAGGTTTTGCGCCGTTCACCGAAACAGAGAAGCTTGTCATGGAATCAGAGCACTTCCTAAATGGAAATGAATACAAGCAAGCTCATCCATATGTCGGCGAAGACATAAAGGTAATGGGCGTACGCGAAGAAAACAAGATAACCCTTACGATCGCAATTGCGTTTGTATCGAAGTTTGTAGCGAATGCGGACCAATATGACGATTACAAGGCAAGGATTGCCGAAGATGTAAAAGCATTCGCCAAGAAGATAACATCAAAAGAGGTAGAAGTAATAATAAACAACGGGGACCATCGTGCAAGCGGCAGTTTCTATCTGACTAAATCAGGATTGAGTTGCGAATCAGGCGACGACGGCTCGGTTGGAAGGGGCAACAGGGTAAACGGCATAATAACGCCATTCAGGCACATGAGCCTGGAGGCTGCAGCAGGCAAGAATCCGGTAAGCCATGTCGGCAAGATATACAGCATATTGGCTAACGAAATAGCTTCCGATGCAGTAAAGCTGTACCCTGAAATAATAGAATGCAATGTATCGATTGTATCGCAGATAGGCAGGCCAATAAACGATCCGAGAAATCTCGACATAAAGGTAATACTAGATGGAAAAGGAAGCATATCTAACATTGCCAACAAATTGACTGGGCTTGCAGAGCAGTCGCTAGAAAATATCGGATTTCTGACAAGGGAAATCGTGGCGGGCAAATACAATATGTTCTAGCAGTCGGCGTATTGTTTACATTTCGATGTAATACTTTATTGGCATGTACTGCAAGGGCACTTTTTTTGCGCTGAAATCGTTTGGCCTTACAGCACTAAGATTTGGACGTTTTGCTTAAGCCTCAAGTGGGAATCGCACCCACGGCCTTCTGCTCTATGGATAAAATTTACCATGCAGACGCTCTACTCCTGAGCTATTGAGGCAGGAATCAACTCTAATAATTGATGATAAAATTATATAAAATAATGTGTTTGCAATTTACGAAATTATACTGACGCTTCCGATATGTGCGACCGGCATCACGCCGTTCGGAGGGTAAGTGCGCGTAAGTAACCAATAATATCTTATTATATCGCCTCCGCTACAACAAAAAACCCCTAGTGATGTATAAAGGTTTTTTGGCATACTTAAATCTGATGCAGTGGAAAAAGATAAAACATAGTTTTTATAATAAGCCTGAGAGTTATCTGATACCCAAGCCATTCCATCCACTCCTGGTGTTGCTATCTGTAAATCTATATTTTGCCCAGAATTCATCCCAACAGATAAACTTCCCTCGCCTATACTTCCGCTCCATCCATTAAAATCGTATCCTGCGGAATAGGTATAATATCCAATCTGCTGGGCTATACCGCCAGATAACGCCCCACCACTTTGCGATTCTACAAATGTCTCAGATATAATTGGAGCTATGCTTTTTGATGCTGATACTACTCCTGCCCATGATCCTGATCCTGTATCTACTGTTAAGCCCTGATCTACTATTATTGAAGAACCGCTTGACGTGTAAGGAATAAGCGACGGTGGAAGGGTAGTTCCCGAGAAGTTCCAATAAGCGTCAAACACATTCGCTCCGTTGTCGTATTTTCCGTATGTGGCGCATCCTGCAGTGTCTGCAGGGTCAGGGCATGAGAGCTGCGGGGCTTCGCCAGCATACTGGCCGCTGTAGCCGACTGTAAGCGGCAATATGTACATGCTTATGCTAAGGTTGTGCGAAGGAGGTATCGCAACCGGAATCTTTACCCAGAATATTGCGTTGCCAGTTGCAGAGCTTGAGCAGTTAGCCTCGCACCAGCTGTAAAGCTCCTTGCTTTTATAATAAAATCTTATGTTGCCTAAATCCGGCCTTTCATATAATACGTATCCAGATGGGTTGAAGCTGACCAATTCCTGAAAGTGTGCAGGCACAGCACTCTTCTGGCTGTTTGTTATGTTTATCTGCGTATTCGTGTTCTTTCCAAAGTTCAGCTTCACGGTTTGCGTTCTTATGTTGCCTCCATATGTGTAATTGCTGTCAGCTGGACATTTGGTAGTGTAAAAGTTGCTTGATGCCGGAGTGCAGTAATTTGCGTATATGTCAAACGTGCCAAAGTATACTGATCCGAATGACGGAGTAACGCCTATGTTTGCTATGCAGTACACCTTTTGCCCTTCTGTTGCAACGCTAGGCACGCAGTATCCTGAAGTGCTCTCATGGTAATCTATGTATCCGCTAAACCTGCTTATGTTTACTATGCCCGGCTGCATATCCGTAGCGCTTA
This sequence comes from Candidatus Martarchaeota archaeon, assembly GCA_023473255.1. Taxonomy (GTDB): domain Archaea; phylum Micrarchaeota; class Micrarchaeia; order Micrarchaeales; family Micrarchaeaceae; genus JAMCYW01. The sequence goes on from JAMCYW010000030.1 coordinate 12,130, forward strand.
TCAGAAGTATGGAATTAACGCCTGCTGTGGAATTTATGGTGTATATTCCATCAACGCACGAGAACCCGCTGAGAAACGAGCATTGCGTAGGCAATATAGTCTTAGGTATAGATATGAAAAGTACTAGCACTGCAATTGCTATGGCTATTACCAATATAACAAAGCCGTATACAGAAAGAAACTCAACTGCGCTTTGAGCTTTAAGCATAATCTTTATAAGAAAATCATATATAAAAAGATGCACCAATAATACTAAATCTAGTGTAAGATCCATGCCCAACAAATACATTGCATTAGCCAAGGGACTACGCCCAAAGAAAAGCCTTGGCCAGAATTTCCTCGTAAGCAAGCAGATAGCCGAGATTGAAGCTGCTTATGCGTCAGGCAGGAACGTTATAGAGATAGGCCCGGGCCTGGGCATATTGACAAAGCAGCTGTGCAAGGCAGGCAAGATGATACTTGCAGTGGAAAAGGATACAAGGGTATACAATGCACTGATCGAAATGGAATCGCACAGGAACCTAAAAGTATTGAATGCAGATTTTTTCTCCTTAGCCGACGAAACGCTAGATGGTTTTGACATAGTCGTGTCAAACATACCCTATCAATTATCCAGCAAGACGCTCATGTGGCTGTCGAATCATAGCATGGAAGCAGTATTGTGCCTGCAGAAAGAATTCGTAGAGCACATGCTGGCAAAGCCAGGCACAAAAAAATATTCCAAGCTTAGCGTGATGATGGCCCTTACCAACAAGGTAACGCAAATAATGCGGGTGCCAAGATCAAATTTCTACCCGGTTCCTAAAGTAGATTCTATAATTATATTGGTTAAGCCGCTGGGCCGCAGCATAAACCCCAAAATATCTTCGATAATCGGCATGCTGATGGAGCACAAGAAGAAAAGGCTAAAGAATGCAATTGCCGACTCATCGAAATACCTGGGCGTAAGCAAGGAGGCAGCAGCGCGCATTTCAGGCAGAATAAGCAATAGAGAAGATCGCGTTTTCAAATTGATGCCAGAACAAATACTAGAAACTGCAGGCAGAATAGAAAGAGAACTCAAAAACATGGCATAATAAATATTGCAGTATTGGCAGGATGCCTAAATAACGCCAACGCATAAGTTATAAATATACTTAATTACAATAAAATTTAGCAAATCTTATAATGGCAAGGATTATGGAGCAGATACATCGTCTTATTATAATGTTCATCGCATTGCCGATATTCGTGCTTTTGGCCTCCAATGCATCAGGCGCATCGGCGAATCCAACTTACAATATGGGCGCCGCAAATGCAGTCGCTATAAACAGCATTCCTATAATGGCAGCTCCTGCGCCATCAACATGCACTGTTGCATCTACGCCAAAAACCTATTCAAATACTGCAAAGCCATACGTGCTGCAAAGCTCGGTTTGTGCAACCGACATAACGATTGACAGCGGTGTCACTGTAATAACCAATAACCAATCTATGACAGCTACAGGCACATTTACTATTGATTCCGGCGGCGTTCTTGAAGGTGCTGGCGCCGCTCCCGGCGGCGGATGTTCTGAAGCCAAATCATGCTCATCCCCTGGCAATTCAGGAAACGTGCAAGAGCCTGGAGGAGGTTCAGGCGGCGATGGAACTAGTGGAACATACGGCGCAAGCGGTTCAGGCGGCGGAGGCGCAGATGCTCCTGGTGGTAGCAGCACTTCTAACGGAGGCAACAACGGAGGAGGCGGAGGAGGAGGCACCGCGCTTAGCTCAATAGAAAGCGCATGCACACACTCCGAGGATGCTGGCGGAGCAGGGGGCGGCAAGGTCTTAATATATGCTGGAAATTTCTTAAATTATGGCATTATAAATGCTGCAGGGGTATCGGCTTCAGATAATGGGCAAGGCGTGGATGATGCAGGCGGAGGAGGCGGAGGAGGTTATGTCCTGCTTTATATAGAATCATTAAATCCGTCCAATATAAACATAGGGGATGTCTATGCCAATGGGGGAAATGGTGGCCTTGCACATACTAGCAAATGCTCAAATGGTGTTATTTCACAAACTAAACAGGGGCGTGAGGGCGGCGGAGGAGGCGGAGGCAATGTAACAATATACGTTCTTGATAAAAACATTGAGAATGCAATAAATACAAACGCAGTAAACGTGAAAGGAGGTTTTTCAGGTAGTTGCTACACTGGTAATAATTGCGATACTGCCAACAACGGCAACTCAGGCACATTATATGTAAAAACGCTGGTTCCCAACGGATGCCTTCCTGGCATAACTGGAAATCTCTTCACCAGCGGAAGTTGCACGTTCTATGCGAATGACACTATAACAACTACTTACGATAACGGGGTAGTGGGCAACGGGCAGATAAGTGCTCAGAAGGCAAGTGTAACATCGACTGCATCAATGACCGGCAATATTGTTGCCTTCAACAGCCAGAATGCACAGTGGCTTCTTACCTGCCCCGTAGCACCAAATCCAAGCAATACGCTGGAATACATGATATCCGATGCGTCGTCTTTCGTAGGTGGAAACAGATGCCTTGCAAGCAGCAATTCACTTACTTCAAAGGTACAACTGGCTACATATGCATACTGGAACGATTCAAACAAAAATACGCGTGTTGCTAATGCAATCGCATATGTCACATTCCAAAATCTGGGCGATGCTTCGATATCAAACCTTGGGTATTCTGGAGAGGCCAATACTACTAACAATGTGGCTCCATTTCTGTCAAGCAACTATAATACGCAATCATACATATTTGATTATGTTCCTCCATCGTTGCAGAGCGGACTATGGACATGGAATGCAAAGTATGCAGATCTGTCCAATGCGGACCTGTCTAATTCCAACCCACTCCAGCAAAAGACCGAGACTATGCAGAACCTTCAGTTTACCACCAGCGGAGGGTGCACATATATATATAATTTTCAGGTATCCGCTCAATTGGACAGCATACAGAATGCGAATATACCTGTGCCCGTAGCACTAAAAAATATCCCATCAAATTACATCGAATTTACCAGCATTGGATTAAAGTATTATCCAGCTGTAAGCCAACCGCTACCAGGCCACTGTGCTGAAGATCTATGGACTGATCCGCTTGGCGAACAGCAGGTGACTTGCGATGGTGGCGGCGAAACGTTCAATGTCATTTCATCAGGTGATGCGCTGTTGAATTGGACTGGTTCATCAAATCCAAACCTGCCAAAAGGTGCATATGGAGGAAACAATGCGTACACATCTACCTCATATCCAAATGAATACATAACCTCAGTGGACTATGTCACATACAGTTCATGCTATGAAATTTTTACCTGCGCAAATAACAACTACTACACATTCTCTGCACCTATTGGCGTAGCCAAGGTGGAAAATAGCCCAGTATACCCGTATCTGCTTTACAATATAAGCATACCTTCAACAGAAACCAACATAGGCCACGGCACTTCAGACCTGAATCTATCCCTTGATATGTATAGTCCTCATAACACATTCAGCCCTGGAAACTATCTTGAGCCATATCGCCTATCAACTGGCTCGGGCTTTTTCACTACATTGCATGTGAACGGCGGTTCGTATCTCGCAGAATATCCTATAAACTGGACATCATCAAATGCTGTGTTCGATAAGCCTATAACAAATTTCATTTCTACGTTGTCCAATGCTGCGGCAAGCGCAATAACCGGACTGACAAACCTTATAAGCGGCGGTGCAGTGGGCAGCTTTTCAAACGGCGAAATAACTCAGCCATCTTTCATAGCCTCATCATCCAATGACCATATATACATATTGAATTATACCACTAGATCTACTGGGTGCTATATCACTTGCACAGGTAAATCGACAAGCACATTCCTTTATACAATGAGGTTCATACCCCCAGGATATTTCAACATATCTAGGTTCCAGCCTAACTTTACCGAAAGTTATGTAACTCCTAGCGCATCTAGCTGGAATTCTATCTGGACCAACTATTGGGACAATATTATCAATATACAATCGAAGAACCTCTATATAACAAACGTTACAGAAATATCTAGTGGAACCACTAACTTCTGCTGGAACCTCTCGTTCAGCTGCTCCAGCAGCAATGCCGGGGCAGATTTCAGCAGTTTCATACCAACTGCATTAACGTCGGATTATTCTGGAGACATATTTATATTGGGTCAGATATCTGGTTCATCTAACTATGAAGTATCTGCCATATTCTCAAACAAGACATATGCTGCCAATTCATTGAGCGCAGAATCGGGTTTCAGCCCGGTGAGCCAGATAGCAGCTACGCCAGGGGGGCAATACATTTATGTATCAAATTCTACCGGAAACGTTTCTATGTTCAAGGCCGCAAAAAACAGCATAACGTTCGCAGGATACATAAATCTAGGCTATTCAAATTATACCGATAATCTATCCATAACCTCTTATCTGCAGCATGGCGGCCCATATGCAAATTCGTTGATAGCTAAAGCATATTCAAATGAACCTGTGTCAAATGACATAAATTCCAACCATATCCCAATCGGAATTGCATCGTACGACGGGGTATTGTACGAACTCGACAATTGGTCATTTACTGTAAATGGGCTGCAATCTAGCATGCTGATGCTCAGGGCATTCAGTGCAAACGGCACAGAAATTCCGATAAAAGCGCAGAATTACAGCGACATAATACCTAACAATGTACCTACCACAGATTTGAGCACCGGGGGTTCAGGAATAACGTATTTCCCTCCGTTTGGATGGCCTCTATCCGCGAACATATCTATTGGCAATGGCAACTATATAACGTACTGCGCAGCGAATTGCGACTTCACGCCATCCAACATCCCTGCGAGCAAAGCAGACGGTTATCTGCCAATAGGCCCAAGCATATCAAATCAAGGCAACGTCGGCCCAAATTCCGACGATCTGGGCTTCACGTCAAATTTCAACGGGACCATGATGATATTGGCGCATGCACATTCGTATAGCTATACCCCTCCTTCAAAAGAGTGTTCCTCTTCTGCAGCTGAGCGTAGAATTAATCCCACATGCGATATTCAAAACACTGCGGGCAGCTCTATGTATACCGAACTGCTGAAGTTTAAGCCGGTTATAATAAATTATACAAAGGTGTCATTTGCCCAGAATTCAAAATACAGCTGCTTCATCGCAAATACGATAGCAGTAAGCAATACGCCATGCACCATAAACTACAACATAGCTGATATGTATCCGCCATTTACAGAGGTGCCGAGTTCATTCAATTATTCTACAGATGAGGGTTCGCCGACGAAATACTTCTCCATATCTAGCGTGGTGTCATCACTATTCCCAACGGGAATCTCGTCAAGTTATAGTACCTCTGCCAATTCCGCAGCCGACACCGGCAGCGGCCTAACCGACAACAGTGCTGATGATATCTATAGCGCTGCAAATTCGCTCACACCTTTCGGTCCACCAAGCATCGTGCCGCAGACATATATAAACAGCACCATAAGGGGCTATTTTATAGTGCCATATACTGCATCATACTCGCTTTCAGAATCATGGAGCCCTCAGAGCGACCCTGCGACGTCCAGTTCTCCGTCATCGTGCAGCGCCTACAATTTCCCCAGCCCTACGACTATCGATTATAGCGGATATTCTGTGGGGCAGTTCAATTACACAAGCAATCAAGCCAGCATAAATAGCACCATACAGGGAGGGTATTCATATGCCCAATACCTTGTAAATCCAAAGACATATTACAACGCCAGCCTGTCAGACCAAAACTTGATATTTCCCGGAGAAGTGAACCTTGCGATGCTAACAAACAAGCTGTTTGGCAACATGTACATAAACCAGAGCGTAGGGAGTTCAAATGGAAAGATTCAATTGCTAAGCAATCCCTACGTAATAAATGCCACAAGGGGTTTGTTGTATAGCGAATTTTATGTGAATCAGACGTCTGCGCCTGACACGCCCTCGGGATTCACATTCCCGTCTATCGGCTATCCAGGCTATATGCTGACCCAAGCCAACGTGTTAAATCCCATAGAATACGGTGCAGCTAATGCGGTTTTGGAAAATATCAATCCATATCCTGAAAGCAATAACCTGGTATTTATCAATAAAACAACCCCTGCAATGGTCAATCTGTACTCTTTATACAAGAAGGTGTCGCAGTTAGACCTGCTATTCCAAGGGTTTCCAAACAATGCAAATGTCCTTGGGTATAACCGCTTCATGTATGTATTCACTGACGCTTTCAACAATACTGTATACATGCCGCTTGACACAGACCTGTCAAATATCACGTCCATAACTTTGAATCCATCCATTGTGATCAATCCCACGAACTCTAACGAAACGGCGATAACTGTAAGTGGGACTGCTGGATACTATAGCGGCGTATTCGGAGATAAATACGTGCCATTGCCATCAGGCGATCCTATATACGTATATTACGATACCAACATAAACTTCTTTAATTCAAGCGTAGCTCCTCCATCGCAGGCGTATTTCGATTATAGTGATCAATGCGCGTTTGCATCAAATTCTACTGGATGCCAATATGCAGATCCTTTGTCATCGGTGACGCAGGGCGGATATTATATAAAGGAGGCAGATGCTCCAACATTCCACACGCAATATAATGACACTCCAAACGCGCAAGGCGTTTCGACATGCTCGCCATCGCCAACAAGCCTGCTTTCGGCACACATACCGATAAACTGCAACATATACGGAAATTACGGCTTGCCTATATCGATATCATCGAGCGAAACGCCTAACAATGAGCCGGAATATTGCCTTCCAGAATTTGCTAATGGAACGGGCGTACTAACCTCACAGATGGGCTTAGTTGGAATTGTACACACAAATAACTTGGGCCAATTTTCTGAAAAATTTAACGTATGTGGAACCGGCACCGCAAAGATCATGGCGCAATATTTTGGCAATCCTGGTCCTGAACCGCAGCTCGTATATCAGCCGCCCATAAGCGAATCAGTGGGCAGCTATGCGGCGCAGGATGCAAATAGCCTAAATACATTAGAATACGCATATACTACATCTCCAAATGCCACGGCCGTATCGCTTGACATAGGAAACTACGCGCTGGGGTTTGGTGGCATCAGCATAGGCTTAACTTTGATAATGGCCATACTCGCGATAATATTCCTCTTAACAAGGCACGGAGCGCAGAATGCAAAGAGGAGATAAAAGAATATATTTAAATATCAAAAATACCATTCTATATATAGATGAGTTTATGCTTTGGCTTGTTGCGCTGAGCTTTAATGCAGTATATACGCTTATTCCAATAATAATAATAGTGGTTCTTATCGGAGCAGGCGCAGGGCTTTCCAGGAACACTGATTTCTTTGCCTTGATGGGTTTTGGGACTCTGATTAGCGCAGCTAGGCCAGGCGGAAGCGTAGGCAAAGGCTTTAAAGGCACTAAATATGGAGGTGGCAAAGCAAAGCGCGGCCCTATAAAGAAGCATAACAAAAAGAAGCCAACACGAATTAAGAGAGTTAAGGGGCTAATAAAAAAGATATCTGCAAAGCATGTCATGAACGTGAAGCTTAAAAATCAGGCGAAGGCAAATCTTGGCATAAAAGCCGCAAATAGCATGCATAATACCGGTTCGCAGGCCAAAAAATTGGCAACGCAAGTGCAAGTTAAGAACATGAACAACTCTGCATTGACTGCCTTGACTCTTGGCAGAATAAATATGGCTACGTCGCATGCAAGAAAGCTTAAAGGCGCAGGCCCGCAAACCAAGTATGGAATATACGGGCAAAAATTGGCTGACAGTAAAGTTGGAGAAAATCTACGAGATGCAAGAAACGCGCGCAATGCTGCCGTAAAGAAGCTGAATGAATCCTATAGGAAACAGGCAGATTTTAAAGAATCCCTTATAAGCAAAACATACCCATCTGGAAAGCCAAAGAGCCTTTCTGATAAATTCAAGGATTCTGATGTAAAATCTGAAGAACTGAAGAAGTCATTGGTAGCCACTATGCTAAAGCATCCTGTAATATTCGGTGCAGTTTCCCTTCCCGCATTTCTGGCCGCCAGGTATACTACCAAAGCCGGAAAGCAGAGGGGAATAGACCTGAGCGTCGAAAAGAACAAAGCAATAGTGGCAAAAAAAATAAGGAATGAAGAAAAAACAAGGTCAGATGCCAATTATATGCTGTTTAAGTCATCGATGCCCAGCAAGAAAGAAGCTAGAACCGCGTTCAAAAACGAATACAAAAAATTAAAAAGCGAATATAACAACATTCAAAACGCCGAGAAAGAAGCTAAAAAAAGCACGAAAAAAGCTGAGGTAAACATGATAAAAAGCCAGGCTGAAGCCTACTACAAAAATATGACATGGGCGCAGATGCTTAAGATTAACGCCATAGATCGCTGGAATTACAATAAGGCACCTATCTTCGATCAAGAAGGCAGGCAAAAGAATCCTTCAATTTTGGGGAGCCATTATGAAAAGAAGATAAATAACATGGACGAATCGCAGATAAATAAACTAAATGATAGGCTTAATAAGGTGCCTTCGATAAAAGACACCACTTCTAAGGTCGACAGAGAGAAGGAAGCTTTAGGCATTGCGATGCTATCAAAAAGGAAGCAAAAGAAGTATGAGCGCCTAGAGGAAAAAGAGACAAACAAATCAATATCCAGCAAGGAAAAGGAAACTAAGGACGAAATAGGGCTGAAAGCGGCTGCAATTATAGATAGGCGCGCCAAGGCCATTAGATACCAATTCCATCCTGAAATAAATCCTCAAACTAATCCACAAACAAACCAACAAACTGGCTCAAACAAAAAGCCCAGCCAGCCGAAGATGACTAGCGACCAATTCAAAAAAGATTTTCAGGAAAAGCGCAACGCTGAAGCTGAGCTAAAAGCAAAAGAGTATTATTTGGATAAGTACAAAAAACAACTGGAAAAAATAGCGCGGGAAAAGCAGGAAAACGCAGACGAAGAGAGGAGAATAGAAGAAGAAAAGCAAAAGAAAGCGCAAAAAAAATCAAACCCATCAAGCAAACCAAACCCTCCAAACAAACCGAGCAAGCCATGAGCATTGCAAAACATCGTCTGTGGCATGTCAAAAGAACTAAAGCACTCTTCTTAATATCTCGTTGCCTATATCCTCACCTGCAATGATCTCGGGCATGACTATCTTGTATATTCCAGCATGGCCTATCCTCTGCAGGTTTTCCTGCTGTGCTATTCTTGATATCACCTTCAAACTATCGTTTATGGATTTTGCCGATATTGATATCAGTATGTTTTGCACATCGTCAGAGCTGCATGTTATCAGATGCGATGCCCATTTTGCACCTGCATTTCGCAGTACGTCTATCTGCGTTGGATCTCCGACTATCGGAAGCTTGCCTTTGCTATAAAGGAGGTCTGCCTCCTTTTCATTATCTACTATAACTACATAAGGTATGCGGTCTTTGTCCAAGCCCTCAATCAGCGTTTCAGAAAATCCGTTGAACGGTGCTATTACCATGTGGTTGTGCAGCCTCTTTATCCTGTTCAGGATTATCCTATCGCGTATCCTTACGCTTCTGAAGAAGTCAAAGAACAGCGATGCAAGCCAAACCGTCAGCAGTGCAAATACGAAAACGTCTAGCAGATTTGCAGCAAATATGAGCGGCGTTTTGGAAATTGCAAAAGGTAAGGCGTAATACATTATGTCTAATGCAGCGAGGAAGTTCCACACTATAGCTATATTAAAGCCAACCCCTGCCTTCAATGTGAGAATTACTGATATGAGGAGCAACAATGCAGATGCATAGATGAGCAAATATTGTTTTTGTCCAGCCATATTCAATTACCCTTAAATATTTTTTTTATGCTGTTGCCCAATTCAAGCCCTGCAAGTATCTCAGGCACTATGCACAGCGATGCGCCAGCCCTATGCATTTTTGGCACTGCAAGTTCATCCTTTGCCCTAGCTATTATAAGTATATCCTGATTAGCGTGCCTTGCAGTTATTATGCCTAAAAGGTTCTCGAAATCGCTTTCCGTGCCGAATATAATTGCACGCGCGCTCGATATGCCTGCTTCTGAGAGCACGCTCTCGCTGGTGAAATTTCCAAATATCGTCCTGTAGTTCAGGCTTGATGCCTGGTCTATTTTTGCAGAGCTGTTATCTACAACTATGAAGTTCATGTTCTTTGAGGAAAGGTCCATGCAAAGCCTCTCTGCAAGCATGCTGTATCCGCATACAATTATCCCTTTCTGCTCCCGTCGCATCCTTAAATGACTCAGCCTTTCGCGCAGCTTTATGTTTGTTATTAAATCTATTATCCCTGCCAAGAGGAAACCTATCGCCACTATCTTTATTATCCCGTCCATTATCAGGATGGAAAACAGCGGCCAAAAATCTGCGCTGAAGATGGGGATGTAATGTATTATCGCAGGAGCTGTGTTTACTCCTATAGTATCAAAAAGCACGCTTACAGTGAAGTATCCCGCATCATATAAATTCTTTGTAATGAGGTCCACGAAATAAGTTGTTGCAAGTGCAAATACAACGACCACTACAATTACGAACGCTATGTACTTTATTGGTATCTTCTCTACAAATTTTTTAGGATCTATCCCCAACTGATCACTGCTTCTTCTTCAATTCTCCTATTATTTCATCGCTGGCGCTCTTTTGCGGCGTAACGATGTAATCTGCTCCTGCTTCTACGAATTTCTCCCTTATCCTTTCGTCGTTTGCCCTAGTCGCAATGAACAGGCTTTTATTTAGGTCCCTTGCAGTAAGCACAGTGAATATGTTCTTTGCGTCATTATCCATTACTACTGCTATGGCTTTTGCACTAGTTATCCCTGCCGCACGTAAAGTTTTTGAAGAAGTGGCATCGCCTAATATTACGTTGTAATTTAACTCCTTTATGGTGTCTACGACGCTTGGGCTGTACTCTATAATTATAAACTGCACTCCGTGGTCTTCCAGTGCCTCAACCACTTTCTGCCCTACAACTCCGTATCCGCAGACCACCACATGGTTTTCTAGTTTCTGTGTTGCCATTAAATTACCAATTTAACGATATCCTTTTAATCCTATTACATATTTTATAAAGTTAGTATTAATAAATTGAGCAGAAAATCAATCATCGTTTCCAGCAGGGCCATCTGGCTTGCAAACCAAGCTAAAATTTGGCAGCGAAGGCATAGGATAGAGAGGAGGCTCGGAACTGCAAATAATTTTAATCTATAAATTTTTGAGAGAAAAGCGTCAGACATAATTGCTAAGCTTTTTCTGCATTAATATATTCTTCAATATGGTGCTGTTTGCTATATAATTGCCTACAGGTATTGAAAGCCTACTTTTGATATAGTCTATCATCTCGCCCGTAGTGTGCAGTATTTCCGGTTTCATGCTAAGCGTCTCACGCACATGTTCCCTTACATTCCATACCCCTACCGGCATTATATATCCATCGTGAACCTCTCTCAATATCAATACTGTTGCCTGTTTTTTAAGCATGTCCAATTTTTCAGTAACTGCCAGCCTTGCTGCATAATAGCATCCGCCAATTTCGGCGTAGGTGCTTCTCCCTTTGTATCCTTCATATGAGGAGTATATGGAAACGTCATTGCCGTTCATATTCCAAACGGTTTTGGGATACCATGTTTCCAATGATTCGTATTCCCAATTTCCAGGGATAAAGAATATGAGCCATCTGTTATCCAATGAAACGTTATAATACGCATATATGGCGTCTACAACATTATTCTCCTTTATCATTTCCCTTTTATTCTTGGACAGCGAATCGTCTACTGCAGTTATGCTCCACCTGGTGGGCACAAACTTTCTTCGTTTCTTGAGCCCGAATATCCCGGCAGAAAAACTTTTTTGTATCTGAGATACGGGTATCCCTCTGCTGTATAATTCTATTATTGCTTCAGTCGCTGTTGCATCCGTATCAAAATATAAGCTCTCTATCTTTGCATCAGCTTTGGCGTTGTATACGTCAAAACTCCTGAGCTGCGCACTGGGGCCGAATGGCTGCACCTCATCATTAAAGTCCAGCTTAACGTATGGCTTTTTGGAAAACTGCATTTCGGTATTGGCAGGCCGTTCTGCCAATGCAAGGTCGCGTATTTGCTCCTCTATCCTTCCATTTTCGACGTTATCCACCCTAGTCAGATGCATGCCCCTGACAAGCGTAGAACGCATCTTTACTATGCTCTCTATAGAGGTGTGCCACCATCCTTCGGGCTTGTTAAGCATTGACGTATCGCCGAATTCAGGCGGGACTAATGGGCCTATAAATACTTTTGGATACCCGTATCTGCCTATGAAAATATCTGTTGGCGAGGAGCCTGACATCCCAAGCTGGTTTATTACGGGCAATGCCTTTACCTTGTAATAATATCTGAGCAGAGCCGGGTCGCGCATATGCTGGTATACTACGGTCGACCTTTTGACCATGGGCGTAATGCCAGATAATTCGTTTATCATGCCTGCCCTGTCCATAGCAATCATATTACATTATTAGGGCAGATATTTATCCCTTTTTTAACTAAATTAATCTGATAAGATGATGCAAAACATTCCATTAAGGCTAAAAAAAGTATTTGAAAATGCCGATTTCGACACTGCAATAATAATGAATCCCTCACAGATGGACAGCAATTTCCTTTACCTAAGCGGTTTCCCAAGCGGAGTATTCGAAATGTCTTTCATAATTGCGACCAGAAAGAAACTGGTCTTGCTGACAAGCATATTAGAATATGAATTGGCAGTAAAACAGAAGCCCAAAGGCATGGATGTTATACAGTTCGGCAGCAGGGCAGATATATCAAAAATAATGAGGCAATACTCTGAAGGAAAGACTGTAGCGATAAACGAGGAATTTTTACCTTACGCATACTATAAGTTCATTAAAAAGGCCGCAAATCCAAAGAAGATCGTAGACGCAGGGAAGGCATTTGATGCAGCAAGGGAAATAAAGGGCGCAGATGAAATAGAAAATATTAAAAAAGCGGTAAAGATAACCAAAACGGCACTTGAAGCAATAGAATCTGATTTTGCGAATGGCATAACTGAAAAGCAGATTGCTGCAAAATTCGACTATTTGATGATGAAACATGGTGCTGAAAAGACTGCTTTTGATAGCATTGTTTCATTTGGTCCGAATACTGCATTGCCGCACCACCTGCCTGACGATACAAAATTGAAGCCAAACAATTTTATAATATTGGATGTCGGGGCAAAATACCATGGCTACTGCGCAGACATTACACGTACATTCATCTACAAGCCAGACAGAAAAAGCCTGAAGTGCAAAAGGATGTCGAACATGTATGAAACCGTACAAAAGGCGCAGGCTCTTGGTTTGGAAATGGTAAAGCCCCAAGTGGACGGCATGGACGTCCACAAAGCGGTTGCTAAATATATAGACAGCGCAAGAAATGGCATATACAAAGGAAAATTCATACACGCGCTGGGCCACGGGATAGGCCTTGACGTGCACGACAATGTCGCGCTTTCGCTTGTCCATAAGCAGATAAAAGAAGGGATGGTCATGAGCGACGAGCCCGGCATATACATAAATGGATTCGGCGGTGTAAGGCTAGAAGATGACATACTTGTTAGAAAGGACAAGGGGATTTTCTTATAACATCATCTTCCCAGCAGCCCATTAAGCTCTGTCCCGTCTATATTCAGCCTGTATTCGTTCATTATCTTTTTTATCAGCTGCGCTTTTTCCAAGTTTTCTCCGGCAGCAATCTTATTTATCAATGATGCCAGCGCCTTGCCAGAAATTCTCTCAAGCTTATTGGCCTTTATTATTTCATCAACGGTCCCTCCATTCAACGCAAGCCTCCTTATTGCTTCCTCAACTCCCTGTTTTGTCAATCTGCCATCGGCGAACTGAATGAATGCAGATTCGATTAAACCTGCATCTATCGAATCGGCATCTATGCCCTGCCTTTTCATTTCAGTGAACTTTTGAAGAAGCATATTCGCAATGAATTTCCTATCTGCTTTAACCTTGCTGGCAATCTTTTTATAAACGATCAGCCTTGGCGAAAGCAGCATTTGCTTTACCAGCACATCGTCATCCAAATCCTCTTTAAGCGCTAAAATCTCCTTTTCTATGTCCGGCGCAGACGCTATCGCCCTGTCTATGGCGGCTTTAGCGAGCAGCAACGGTTTGGCATCGGTTTCTGGATACATCCTTGAGCCTCCAGGGAGGGGCCTCATGAAGCGTGTAGTCCCTAAGTCTGCATCAAGGACCGATCGCGTCTCCTTGGGCACTCCTGCCATCGCATATTCTGCCCGTTCAATGGCAAGCTTCACCGCTTTCTTGGAAGTGTATTGGTCTCCTGCCACCAATATAAAAGCGTCGCCGCTATCTACGGAAAGCCTATTCTTTATGCCCTCAATTTCGCTTATTGTAAATCCGTATTGCTCCAGATTCTCGTCGCTGTGTATTATGCCTTTGACGCCAGCCATCTTTGCATAATCGCTTATTTCACTGCCAAGCCTCCTGTTTGGATTGATTTCACTGCCAAGAATCCCGTTGAATCCAATAAGCCTGAATCCGAATACCGATGCACCGTTTTTAGAACTGTTATTTATCACTTTTACTGAAGTTCCCCTAAATAAATCCGTTAGTTCTACTTCTTGCCCGATGGATGCATTCCTGCCTAACAATGTGCCCTTTATTTTAATTAAGCTTAGCTGCCTAATTACTTCGTTCTTCACGAACGTATCTAGCATATCTACCTCTTGCAACCCCTTTATTTCGGTCCTTGCACCCCCTTTTATGGAAACGTTGACATCCTGCCTTATGGTCCCTATGCCTCGCTGTACCATCCCAGATATCCTAAGCAGGGTGCCTATCCTAAGGGCTATCTCTTTAGCTTGCTTTGGCGTCTTTATGTATGGGCTTGTATCTATCTCTATAAGCGGTATCCCTATCCTGTTTGTATCATACACTGCAATATTGCCGTTATTCGAGGCTATGCCTGCGGATTCCTCTTCGAGCGATATGGCTGGAATGTCTATGCTGTAATCGCCTATTTTTATATTTCCATCCATGCCTATTATCGTAGTCCTTTGGAATGCAGCAGGATTGCTTCCATCTACAACCTCCTTTCTCATAGGTTCAAGTTCGTCCATGAACTTCATATTGAGGGAACTTGCAATTGCCAAAGCTACCTCCAATGCCTCGGCATTAAGTCCATGCGGCGGTTCTTCATCTATATCCACAAGGCATGATGTATTCTTGTATACGTTGTATTCGAACGCCTTATCCTTGGCTTCCTCGAATTTTGCAGACATATCTATCTTTCCAGATTCTCCTGCAACTGCGCGTTGGCGCCTGTATACGCTTGATACTATCGGATCTGCCGGCAAAAGGTTTGCCATGCACGAGCAATACAGCTTATTTCTGGTGGCAAGCCTTTGATGTATCTCCAAACCGCACAAAAAACCTATGCTGTCGTAATACTCGCTGCTGTCAGCGTACGTTGCATTATCCTCTTTTTTTGCCATAACTGATGCACCTTCAAGCAAGGAATTCGTCGTATTCCAGGCGTTCCTTTATCTCGCCAACCATATTTTTATTGAGCAGATTAGCAGCATCCTCCTTTGTGTAGTTTCCCAAAAGCCATCCTAATTTTACATAAGCGGTTTCGGGAAGCATATCCTCGCAGTAGATAACGCCTGCATTCCTAAGAAGCCTTAAGTTCCTGTAGACGTTCTCGTTCACCCTGCCGTATATGCATTGCGAGGTCATGCCTATGATCATGCCCTTGCTTATCGCATTCTTTATGTTTGGAAGCCATGAATCGTTTTCATCTTTCGTAGAGGTGGGCGTGTGTCCCAGCCCCGTGCCCTCTATAATCAAACCTTTGTACCCTTTTTGCAAGTAAAAGTCTATTATATCTGGAGTTGAATTAGGGTATGCTTTTACAAGCGCCACCTTATCATCAAATCCAGTAATAGCCTTCCCTATCATGCTGGATTTTTTAGAGTAGTCGTTCTTGTACTCTATGTTGCCTTTTATATCGACAAGAGCCAGTGGCGTGTCATTTATGGGCCTGAAGGCATCGCGTCTTGATGAATGCATCTTTCTGGCCTTCGTTCCCCTTATGAAATGGCACTTGTCATCCGAGCTGGAGCTATGCATGCATATGCCTACTTCGCCTATGTTTGATCTAGCTGCAAGATGTGCTGAGCATATCAGATTCATGAACGCATCGCTTGAGCCTCTATCGCTGCTCCTCTGCGACCCCGTCAAAACAACCGGGATATGCAAGTCCTTCAGCATGAAGCTCAACGCAGCTGCTGCATAATGCATCGTATCGGTTCCTATGGTTATTACTATGCCTTCAGCTCCTGCGCGCCTCTCTTTTTCCGCCTCCTTTGCTATGCCCTGCCATTCCTTATAAGACATATCTTCGCTAGATATGCTAAAAAGCTCTCGCGACGATATGTGTGCTATGCTGGCAAGTTCAGGCACCTCATAAAATAGCTCTTCCGGCTTAACAAGCATGTAAACTCCGCCAGTCTTGTAATCTATCTTGCTGCCTATAGTGCCTCCGGTATATATGAGCGATACAGTTGGCAAGCTTTTATCTGGTTTTAGGTTTGATTTCGGGAAGCTTGGCATCCCACTTCCTGATTTAACCTTTGTAATCTTTACCTTTCTGAAATTTATGCCTACGTTATACCCGTTCTTAAGTTTTATCACTATTATGTCGCGGTTCGTGGCTTCGGTATTCGGCATTACCTCTCCTTCTATATCCAAACCCTTAGCAGTGGCGCGTATCTCGTCCCCAACATTGACTTTTGCAGATTTTAAAAAATCCAATATCTCATCAGAATACATGCAACCACTATATTATTTTGCCATACAGTACATTTGCTGATTCTGCATAGACAGATGCAACATAATGCATTCCTACTTCAGGGATGCATGTGTCTGTTTTCTTTATGACCACCTGCTTATAGGAATCAGTTCTTCCGTTCACCGATGCTTCCGTTTCCTCAGTCATTAAGACATCGATTTTCTTATTTATAAAACTATTGTTTATTTCATGCTGTATACGTCTTGCGACCCTCAATACCTGGGAACTCCTTTCCTTAACCTCTTCTGGCTTTATCTGCTTCAAGCGCGCTGCCGATGCATGGGGCCTTGCCGCGAAACGAGATATGTTGGTAACATCTGGTTTTACGCAATTCATAAGGTCTATGGTAGCTTCCAAATCCGTTTTGGCCTCCCCTGGAAATCCGACTATTATGTCGGTTTCAAGCGAGAGCCCGTTTATCTCCTTTCTTAATTTTGCCACTCTATCAATAAAATCTTCGGCAGTATAATTTCTCCTCATGGCCTTCAATATTCTATCGCTGCCAGATTGGACTGGGAGGTGGATGAACCTATAAAACCTTTTGTCGCTGAACGCATCTACTATGTCATCCATATACTTACCGAGGTGTTCGGGATTTAGCATGCCAATCCTTACCCTAAAATCTCCGTTTATGGAAGATATCCGATGCATCAACCTAGCTATATTTGTGCCTTTGTCCAACCCGTATGCGCCGGTGTCCTGGGATGCAAGCTGTATCTCCTTAGAGCCGGATTTTATGCTGTATTTTATCGCATTGACTATTAGGTCCTCAGAGAAACTATTGAGCATCCCACGTGCGAACTTGGTCTCGCAAAACGAGCAGCTGCTTAAGCACCCATCGCTTATTGGTATCTTTGCTATTGTGCTGCCAGCTGGTTTGAAGCCAGTTATCCTGTCTGCCGCTTCATATTTATTTATGGTATATCTTTTTCCGGAATTAATGCCATCTAATATGCCTGGGATATGTGAAACATTCGGCATTGTCACTATGCTGGCATTTGGGGCATACTTGGCTATGAGGTCGGGATTTGCAGCAGCCATGCATCCGGTCACCACTACCTTCTTGCCGCCCCTATCCATGCGCGAAAGTTTTTCAAGTATCTTCCTTTCCGTTACGCTTTTGACTGTGCACGTATTTATTATTACGACATCCGCATCATCTTCAGAATCTGAACGCCCTATCCCTGCATCGCCTATGATTCCTGCAATGATGTCGCTGTCTGCCTGATTCAGTGTACAACCATAAGTTTTTATATATGTTTGCATAACAATCATTCTACTGGAAAAGATATCAATCTAATCTATGATTATACTCTATAAAGAGCGGTAAAATATTTAATACGTCTTTAAAGGTGCAATGGATGAATATGTTTTGTGAAAGGTGCAAGAAGGAAATATATGCTTATAAAGCCTGCAATTACTGCAAGCGCAAGATATGCAACGACTGCATAAAGAGCTCTCAGCGCACATCGAAGATAAGCAAACTCATAATATGCAAGGATTGCTGGTCCGATATGCGCAGGCGCAAGGCTTACAAAAGCAGGAGGGTAGTTTCTGCAGTGCAGAAGAAATCCTAACCGCTTTTTTTGATCTCTTCAAGCACGACCTTGAATGTCTCTCCTTGGACGACTATCTCATTAACGCCGTCATGCTCGTTTTTCAGCTTGCTCATCGATACTGCGTTTAAGCTCTTCTTTATCAGTTGGATGTTTTTCATTACAATCGCATCCGAAGATTCCATCACATCGTAATATAGCTTTATCCTGTCGGCCTTTTTCAGCCCTGCCTCCTTGCGCATCATCTGTAGTTTATGAATCAGCTCCCTTATGAATGCCTCTTCCTTCATTTCCTCGCTTATATCTGTGTTTATGCTCACCTTGCCATACTTGAATAATGTGACGTTGCTTTCTATGGCCTTTTTAATCTTGATGTAATGCTCTTGCCTTATGCTGAATACGCCCTTATCCGTATGCAGGTCGTAGTGCCCAAATTTCTCTATGCTGTTGTCGAGTTCCTTCGGGTTTGCGTTTTTCAATGCATCTGCTACTGCCTGCGCATCCTGCTTGAAATCCGGCCCTAGCCTATTAAATGCCGGCCTTATTTCTTCCTCTGCGCCTGCAGATTCCGAAATGTTTATTTTTCTTATATTGCAATAGCTCTCTACAATCGACGACAGATTTTGTAATGATATGAATGCTTCATCCGAATTCAATTCAAATGTAGCTTCGTACAGAGGCAACTTCAATGGTATGTTGGCGCGTTCCCTGCTGTTCAATATTGCAGTTATTGCCTCCTTTACCACTGAAAATGATTTCTCGAGGTTGCTGTTTATATTTTTGGCATTTGACTTGGGCCATTTTTCCATGAACACGCTTTCCATGCCTCCGTATCTTTCAAGGTATATCTTTTCAGATGTGAATGGCACCGCGACTGAAAGGAGCATGTTGGATTTATATAAGACATATTCCATTACACTCAAGACCTTTTTTGCATTACGCTTATCTTGTGTCGAAAGCTTCCGTTTTGCTATTTTCAGGTAAAATCTACTGAAGTCCTCAGTTATAAAATTAGACAGCGCAGCCATTCCCTTATAAGCCTCATATGATTCAAGGCATGCGGTAACCTCAGACACTATGGATTCCAATCTAGATATGAGCCACTGCTCTTCAGCTTCAAGCTGCTTGACTGGCATGCTGCGTTTTACCCTTGGTTTGTAACCCAATAATTGCTCATATTCGCCTATTAGGTTAGATATGTTATGCATTATTACTATCGTCCTCTCCGCATCTTTCACTTCGTTCATTTTCAGCCGTATATCGAGCCAGGGCGTGTGCTGCACAGACCATAGCCTGAACGAATCTGCAGAGCTATTCTTTAAGAATTCTGATATGGGCACATAATTGCCTAATTTCTTGTGCATCTCCCTTCCTTCGCTATCCAATAGCATTCCGTCTATGCCTATGTTTTTATATGGTTTCCTTCCATAAGCGAGAACGCTTATTTTCAAGAGCGCAGAAAACCAGCCCCTGAGCTGATCCTTGCCTTCGACTATATAGTCTACCGGAAATAGCTTTTCAAATTCTTCATCAGCAAGGCTGGCCCTGAACGCTATTCCCGAATCAAACCAAACATCAAATACATCAGGAACCCTATCCATAACTCCGCTGCATTTTTGGCATTTTATGTGTATCTTATCTATATGAGGCCTGTGCAGATCGCTGAGTGCAGATGCCTTTTCCGGCTCTAAAGATAATCCCTTTAATTCTTCCAATGAGCCAATAGCGTGGAATGCGCCGCAATTTTTGCATTCCCATATCGGTATCGGGATATCCCAATACCTCTGCCTAGATATGCACCAGTCTGGCGCATTTTTAAGGACATCAGACTGCCAATTCATAGCTTCTTTTGGATGCCACGATACTTTACTATTTTCACTAAGCAGTTTGGATTTTATCTTCTGTATGTTAAAGAACCACTGAGGGGTTGCCATATATATGACTTTGGTATCGCATCGCCAGCAATGAGGGTAACTATGCGATATAGAGCCTTTTTTTATCAAAGCTCCATCAAGCTCGAGATCCTTAATTATTGCGGCATTTGCATCATCAGGAACCTTTATGCCTTCATATTTTCCAGCTTCATTAGAGTATCTTGCATCTGCAGTTACTGGCGATATGAGCGGCAGATGGTTTTTCATGCCTACTGCATAATCTTCCAATCCGTGCCCCGGCGCTATATGAACGAGACCGCTTCCGTCATCCATGTTAACCAAGCCCTCTGACAATATTATCTTGTGGTATGCCCTAAGCTCTTTTTGGCTTGGAATATTCTCTTCCAATGGCCCAAAATATCTTACGCCTTCTAATTCACTTCCGTAAAATTCCGCTTCTATAATTGCACTTTCTCCAATAACTTCAACTAATGCGTCAAATCTCTTTTTCGCAGTTACAAATCGCTTTCCATTTATATTTGCAATTATATATTGCTCCTTTGGCTGGACTGCAACTGCAACGTTAGCAGGTATGGTCCATGGCGTGGTGGTCCACACGAGCAGATATAGGCTTTCAGGAAGCTTCAGCTTCGATATGCGCGAAGAATTAGGTATATCGACCTTAAGCGTGAAATATATGGATGGGTCCTTTTCTTCCTTGTATTCGACCTCCATAGTTCCCTGCGCCAGGGATGTCTGGCAGTGCGGGCAGTATGCAGTGGTTTTATTATTTTTATACACATATCCTCTATCGGAAATACGCTTGAAAATCTTCCAGCCGCTTTCTATGTAATCGTTTGTATAAGGCAAATAGGGGTTCTCGAAATCAAGGCTTATTGCAAACCTATGGAAATCTTTGTCAGTATGCCCCATGAACGTATCTACATATTTTTTACACGCTTCGATAAATTTTTCCACGCCTACTCGTGTCTCTATTTCGTTTTTTGCCTTTATGCCCAATTCCTTTTCTACCTTGTTTTCTATTGGCAAGCCATGAACGTCATAACCTGCCATGTCCTTGACATCAAAGCCATTAAATCTTCTATATCTTATGTAGACGTCTTTTATCACTTTTACCCACATGCCGCCCAAGTGCAAGTCTCCCGTAACATATGGGGGCCCATCAAGGAAATAGAATTTCTTTTTGCCCTTATTAATTGCCCTTGTTTTATCTAGAATATTGTTGGATTTCCAGTATTCCAACATCTCCTCTTCAATTGAATTAAGGTTCTGCATAATACCATCTATAAAAACTGATTTTGCATATGATTATTATAAAGCAAGATATAAAACGTTTATATACAGCTCAACCGGTGTTATATTGCTTAAAAAATTAGGTAATGCCTATAGCGGCAAAAACTCATACAAACTTGTGGATGATTTTTTGTTAAGCAAGGGCAGGCGGTTGATGATAATATCTCCGTATGTAAGCGAATACTACATCAATAAGCTTCTCAAAGAGTCTAAAAAATCCAGGATATATATAATAACGTCGAACAAGAACGAAGGCGTCCATGCTAAAAAATATTATCATCTCCCAATTATGGGGTATATCAAACTTTTGGTATCTACGCTCGTTGTCGGGTCAGTCTCATTGTTTTTCGGATATTATGTGCTGTTCCTTTTGATAATCCAAATGATGGTGCTTATAACCATACCTTACGCTATCATAGTTGTGAAAATATTATTTTCTCGAGATCAAAAAATTGAGATACGGATAAGCAAGGCATTCATACATGAAAAAATTTACATAACGGAAAAATCTGCCATAACTGGGAGTGCAAACCTGACGTATTCCGGGATGCACAGTAACATAGAGCATATAGAGGTAATAACCGATAAAAAGAGGATTGCGGAACTAATTGCGCATTTTAACTCTTTATGGAAGGGTCTAAAGCATTAACAAAATCCAGGCAAGAAATTCCACAGTTTGCTGTTTGAAGAGTGTTGCTTCACAGCACAATTCCAGATCCGAATATCCTTGGCATAGCCGTTCTTATCAGCAAAACCTCGTCTTCCTTTTCGAATGACGCTTCCCTATCCAATTCAAAGCTTGCCGATTTGCCATCAAATTCGGTCAGAGTTCCATTTATGTAATCGAATCCAAACGCGATTAAATATTTCTTTCCAATTGCCATGTCTTCACGATTAATATCGGAGAGTTTTACGCCAATTGCTAATCTTTTTGTCTTCTGAAAGGCTCTATCGGATAATACGTCCCCTTTGGCTATCTGTTCCGATGCTATGCCTTTCAGCGCAATCCCTACTCTTACTCCTTTGCCTGCAGAATCTATGTCACGATCCTGGCTCTGCAACGACCTTACTATGCCCTCTTTTCCATCTCCAGAATAAACCTTGTCATGCACTTTTACAGTGCCATATCTTACTATTCCTAAGCATACGGCGCCAATGCCTTTAACATCAAAAGATTTGTCCACATCAATCCTGAAACCCTTACCTGTTGCTTTCATGTCTGCGCCTCCACATTTCAATATCTCGTCAAGTGCGTTATCCTTGCTTATCATTTTTTTGCCGCTTATGGAAATACTAGAAAGCAACGTTGAAACATCATTTTCATCAGTTATGAGTATATTCCTATTGACGAGCGAGCATGCAATCAGTATCTCACCAAGATGCTTGTCTACAATCTCTGTGCTTACTATAGACGTATCTGCAATAAGCAGGGATTGTGCCACAGCATGGAATTTAGCTTCGATATCGGTTGGCGAGGCTATCACTATCGTATTGCCGCTATAAATTCTGTTATACAAAGTTATGCCGTTTTTAGAGCCCTCCTTGCCTAACAAGCCTGCCAATTCTGGGCTGTTTAATACGGCTACAACATAGTCCATTGCTATAAACCTCTAAGCTCTAAAGATTATGCTGGCAACATATATAAAATTGCTATTGCCATAAATAAGATTTGCCCAGAAAGTCTTTATCTGGGCAAGTTTGAGACTTTATAAACAGAATAAAGTTCCGGGCAGAACCCTCAAATAACAAGCTTTAAATAGGTGAAAACCCTCTTATTATAAATGGGATGCATATGGGAATGAAGCGCTTCAAAGCGCAGAGCGCATTTGAATTTTTCATGACATACGGATGGATGATATTCATAGTGGTGATAATCGCTGGCCTGCTATACTATTTCTCGGCGCTTCCAAATCTTGCCGTTCCGCAGTCGTGCACGTTCAGCAGCGGAGTGGCATGTGCCGAATTCAGCGCTGCGTATATAAATGCTACGCATACCGCAACCGTCGCAGTGCTTGTGAGAAACCCTAATTATTATTCGATTGGCAATCCAAGCTTTACAATATCATACAAAGGGCAGAATTTCACCGGCAGTTGTCCGCATGGGTATTTTACCGAAGGTTCAAGCTTTTTGTGCGAAGTAACTGTAGACGGTCCAAACGCCCCGAATTCTACCTTAACCGGCAAAATGTATCTGTCTGCATTGGACTGCGGGCTCAGCAACTCCACGTATGCCTACAACTGCACCGGTGCTCCATCTGAGACATACTCTGGTTCGATTAAGGTAAATACCATTAATTCTCCAGATAACAGGATAACGGTAGACATATACGCAAGCAATTCTATAGCTGTAGCCAACATGAGCCCAGATTACATCTATGCAAAAATTTACTTTTTGGGACAATACCTAAAAAATGCGTCTGTGTCTTTTACTGTAAACAATACCAATTTCAAGATCGGCAAAACTACCATAAACACCAATTCTTCCGGCATAGCAAAGGATTATGCTTTTACAAATCAAACAGGATACGTAAATGTAACTGCTTATTATTCTGGATACAAGAACAGCACAAAGATAGAATTTGTATCGCCGTGAAATGGCATGGTATGCCATACAGCAAATTTGTTCATAAGCATACTCTGCCATAACTTCAAACACGCAATCCGATTTTATGCGATTACACGTCCAAGTAAAGAAACCTATTTAAAGCTTGGCATTCCATTTTGGATGTAGGTGAATTGAATGGACGGAGGAAGCGACGGAGGAAAGTAAACATATAGTTTATATTCTTCTATAATGATAATGAGAGTTTATATGATCTTGTTTTCGTCATGTCGAACTTTCTGAACCCTATTTTTCCTATCAGCTGGTTTGTTATTATAGAGTAAGTTACATTTATTCCCTTTACCTTTTCCTTAATCCTTTCCAGTAATTCTTCGAGTTCGGAATCGTTGTATATTGGTGCGATTACTGCTATGCCGTATGGCGATGATACATCTGCATCGTATGCAAACATGTTCGTAGGCCTTTTTGGCTCGTCTACTAAGAGCTTTAAATACTCCTTACGCGTCCTGTTAAAGGCTACGATGTCATCCTGTTCAAGGTATATGAAAACAGAATACTTTGCATGGGGGTTCCGCATGCATATGGTTGTATCCCCTATGATTTTTCTTTCAACGAGCCTGTGATATGTATATTGCGCGCTGCCCTTGTTTAGGCCATGCACATCGTCTATACTGGAGAAATCCGCCTTGCAGTTTTTCGAGAGCTCTTTCATTACGGCATATTCGCTGTATAAGAGTTGGTTTGGCAGTTTTCTAGGAGTTTCCTTTGTCCTGTGCCAAACCCTGCCTTTTATAAGTTCAAAAAACAAATCTCTATTAGGTACAAACCAGCCGAATGCCTCATATAAATAGCTTACGTTCCAGATCGATTTGCAATCTGCAAACACCTTGTCGGATCTTATCCTGTAAAGCATGGTTTCAAGTGCAGGTATGTCCTCCGCAATAACGTATATCATCATATCATGGTCCCCTTTCATGAGAAGGGTAAGCTGAATCTTCTGCTCCTTTTCAAGCACCTCTTTCATGGCGTCTGCTGCGGGCCTGCCCGCAAGGAATTTTACAAGGATAAGAAACCTAGAAAAGCCAAAGATGGTGGGTCTTATATCTAACGTAGGCCATATGTCGTATGTTTTTTTCAGCTTTTCTATCCTGTAGTTTGCAACAGCGCTGCTTATCCCCAACCTTTCTGCGATGTTGGAGGCAGATGCCCTTCCGTCTACGCTCATCTGGGTCAGCAATGCCGTATCAAGAGCATTCGGCATAGTTGCCCGGTCTACTATTGCACTTGGCTCTTTGTACTTCATCTGCATGTATTGCTCAAGGTCTATAGGCCTGCCGGGCAGCCTGTTCGCAACTTTTCTTACAAACGTACCGTCAGGGTTTATTTTTCCAATATACAGCTTTTCTTCATGTCTTCTTCCTGTAGTTCTGTCTGTCCAGTCCTTGTATTCATACGCATAATAACTGCCCTTTATTTTTACCGCCACTACTCCGTACTTTCTGCCCTTTTTAAGCTTTTCAACTGCCTGCCTTACCGCTTCTGGGAGCTTGCTATTGCGTCTTTGCATGCATATATTACATAATACTAATTATATAAACCTTTTTATTATTCAACTACTAATTATATAATAAAATTCTTATTATTAGTATGTAATTTTTCTTAAAAATTGGCTTTTGCACCATATATTTGTTATCCAGGCAATTAACTTTATATATTTAAACAGGTACGGCTTATATAGAACTGTTGTTTTTCTTGTATTTGT
>JAMCYW010000003.1 GCA_023473255.1 Candidatus Martarchaeota archaeon
TGCTGGCAAGGCTCCTCTTTACTGTGGGGGTGAAACAATTAGTGTATTGGTCGCCTTGCCAGCATCATATTTGTAATAAACCTTGTGACCCAACTGGTATCTTTCTATCATACCAAGTTTGTATAACCTGTTTAACCTTGATGAAGCAGCATTATTGCCTTTATAATTCATGTATTTCTTCAAGTCATTCGCACATGCCATGCTGTTTGGGGAAAGTTGCAGGAATTGGATTATCTTTGCATCGGTGCCTGAAAGCAGAACCTCCTTGGCTTTCTCTGCAGGCTTTGACTGAGGATACTGCACGGGCTGCTGATCGTCATACGAATCATCGCTCAATTCCTCTTCAAGTTTGGATATGGAGTTTGCTATGCTGTTCAAAACCATCGTTGTTTTCTTGTTCTCGTCTATCATGTATTTTAGAAGGGAAAACATCTGACTGCTCGTCTGGTCGGACTTATCCTTTTCTGTAACAACACTCTTCAAGTCCGAGGCCTTTAAGGATATGGAATTGAGCTGCCTTTTCAATGTAAGCAACTCCTTTTCAATTGCCTTTTTTGAGCGCATGCATATCAAACCTTTTATGATCCAAGCACAACAGTTGCATGAATGTATTGCATAACAATCACATAACAATCATGATTCAATCAAGATTATTGTGCAATGATATATATTTAAATCTTTTCAAAAAACCGTTTAAAAAATAGGCGATTAGCGGAACAAAAGGTACGTACATCAGGGTGAGCGCGTTTGTCGATGTCCGTGCCTTTTATTGGAGCCATGCATCTTTGGATCCCTTTTGAAATTCGGCTTTCTGCCGTCGAAGCGATTAAACCGGCTGCGCCCAAAATTGCGGCTTTCCTTCTGCTTCACTGGGCTCTTTTGTATTCTGGAAATGCTCTCTTCTAAATCCTTCTTGAGTTTTTCTGCTATGAAGTTCTTCGAGAAATAATCAGCCTTTAAGGCAATTGCTATTTTTGCAGCATATGCCCTCGCTATCCTGCCCCGCGTATCCTTTCTGGCATTGCCTACCGCTGGAAACTTGAACAGGGTGCCGTATTTCGGCGGTTTGCTGCCAAACTTTATGTGTTTGAACAGGGCCTTCTCTGCCCCAAGGAGCTGTATTGTGCTGGCAGGCATTACTGCTAGCCTTTCCATTGAACCGGCTTTGCTTAAGAGTTCGGCCGCTATCTTTTCGTCGGTCAAATAGGCAGTATTCGGAAGGATTCTCTTTGAAGCTATCTTAAGGTATTTTTCTAGCTCTTCCAGCATCGCATTGGTCTCTAAGCTAAGCTTTGCATATGATTTTATTGCATCCTTCTCATCAGCGTTCATCTCCCTGCCTATTGATGTCTTGGCCTTCTGAATTATCGATTGCACTTGGCCATCGTCTTTTATGGCCTTTTTTATGCCTTCTTCACTTATTTCATTTCTGCTCGTAAATACAATGACCAAGTTTGCCAACGTTGCAGGGTTGGTAAGCTTTATTTCCGGAAAATACAGCCCGTACCATTCGCTAAGCCTTTCATATAGCAGATTGTATGCCCTGCTCATCTCGTTATAGGCGTTGATGGCCTGCATCAGGGCGTATTCTTCGTTCGTATACGCTTCTTTTATGCCGCTCCTAGCTGCCTTAAGCATCTTTTCCCTTAACTCGACGCGCTTGTCATTTTCCAAATAAACACCAGAATACGAAGTATATGCTGCCGTTAAATTCTAAATATCTTGCCTTTTGCAAGGGATTTGCACATGAACCGGTCAAGTCTGGCTTTCCATAACCCTGCTTAATGGAAATGACCACATTTGATTTATTTCTGTGTGAAATATAGATATGAAACACATAAATATCTTTTAAGCGGTTAATATGTAATTTATGGCAGGAAGTCTTACGCAACGAAGATATGGCTACCCTAAGGCAGTTGTAAATATTGATTACTCCGAATTGGATAGGACTGCTTATGATACTCTCAAACCCCAAACTTTTGAAGAGTACACTAAACTTGCATTGAAAAATGCACATTGCGTATCTTACCCATATACCAATGAGCACGCGCATGATGGCCAGTTCTCAAAAATAGAAAATAAATCAAAATTTACCTTTATAGTTGGAGGAGGAATGGCTCTGAATTTGATATCTGAGCTTTTACCTAAGAATCATTTCGAATCGCTTACTGGCATAGACGTGTCTTATGCCCAGTTGTTGAATTTCAAACATCTGTGTGCACTGCAGAGAAAAGCGGGAGAAAACAATCTTAAGGTATTCCTCAGGCGCAATGTTGAATTGTCGAAGACAGTGGCAAATGCCACCTACATAAATTTGGATGATGTAGTTATTGATGGCAGCATATTTGGATTAGAAGGCGCCATCAGCATAGAACCACAAAAATGGCGCGCCCTCTCAAAATTTCTGATACCTACATTGAAATTTGACGATATTCCAATAATGAATCTTTACGCAAAGGACGTTTATGGGTATTTGACTGAGGTCACAAAGGAAAACGCGCCAGACCTGATATATTTTTCTAACGTCTTCCATTGGATGGACAGTAATTCAGTTAAGGAAATTATCTCGCTTATCATGAAAGACTCGAAGTTCGTTGAGGGCACTACGCTCATATTCGATAGACAGATAGCAACCAGAAATGGCACTGCAATTGCAGTAAAGAAAGGCTCTTCGTTTGCATATCTTTGATGTAATGGTTGGCAATCAAGCGTCAGGTTTTTATACCTCGAATGATAAAAAACCTTATCAAAAGAAAAAGAAGTGTTTGCATTGAATATAGAAGAGATTATGGCATTGGCCAAACGCAAAGGCATATTTGCACCAACCGCCGAGATATATGGAGGCGCAGCCGGATTATATGACTATGGCCATATAGGAGCCGCTATCAAAAGGAAGTTTGAATCAGTATGGATTGCTTACTTTGTAGAACGCATGGAGAATTATCATATGATAGATGGATCTACCGTATTGCCTGAAAAGCCATTGGTTGCATCAGGCCATGCAGCACTATTCAATGACATACTTGTAGGGTGCTCAAAATGCAACACATATTTTAGGGCTGACGTGCTATTGAAGGATTCTGGCATAGACGTATCAGAAGGAGCTAGCGCTGCGGAGTTGGATGAAGCCATATCAAGGAATAAGGTGATTTGCCCTAAATGCAAGGGGTCATTTGGAAAGGCAAGGGCATTCAACATGATGTTCGATCTTTATTTAGGGCCAGAGAGGAATGAAAAGGCGTATCTTAGGCCTGAAACCGCACAGTCCGTATACCTTAATTTTTTCAGGGAGTTCTCCATATCAAAAAAGAAGCTTCCGCTTGGGCTTGCAATAGTGGGCAAGGCATACAGGAATGAGATATCCCCAAGGCAGGGATTATACAGGCTCAGGGAACTTACACAGGCAGAGCTTCAGATATTTTTTGACCCTGAGAACTGGACTCTGGGATTAGATGGCATGCGCGACATGAAACTCAATGTAGCTATGTATGCAAACGGTGGCAAACAGGAGAACATATCAATCAAGGATATGATTGAGAGGTACGGCATACCGCAGTTTTATGCATTCCACATGGGCTTAATAAACACATTCTACACTGATGTAATAGGCATAAACAGCGAACGCATAAGGTTCTATGAAAAAGGAGGCAATGAAAAAGCATTTTACAACAAGCTGCACATGGACATAGAAGTTGATGTCGAGAGTTGGGGTGGCTTTAAGGAAGTTGGAGGCTTGCACTATAGGACGGATTATGACTTGAAAGCACACTCCAAGGGTTCGGGGCAAGACCTATCAGTGATAGTAGGAGACAAAAGGTTGGTGCCCAACGTATTGGAATTAAGCTTTGGCGTAGATAGAAACGTATGGATGATGATAGATTGCTTATATGAAAAAACCGAAGCACGCTCGATATTGAAGCTGCCCAAATTTCTAGCTCCGATAATAGCCGGAATTTTCCCGTTGCAGCATGAAGAGGCGCTGATTCACAAAGCGCGCGAGTTATATTTGTCGCTTAAACCGATCCTGAACGTAGAATTTGACATGTCCGGATCGATAGGCAGGCGATATGCAAGGATGGATGAGGTAGGAACCCCGTTCTGTATAACCGTAGATTATGATACGATCGACAAGGACTCAGATAGGTATGATACAGTAACATTGAGGAATATGGAGGACAAAAGCCAAACCCGCATCAAAATAAGCGATATTGCAGCAGTGCTATTGCAGGCGTCAAGATTTGACCCGTCAAAGTTCAGCGGTATATCGAATTATGTGCCATATGCAGATGATGATTAAATGTCTTATGATGAAATATTTGCAAGTAGGATAAAGGTCGCTGATTTCAGCCTTAAGCATACGTTTGAAAGCGCACAGCCATTGACGTTCTACGGCTATTATAACAATGCCAGCAATACGCTTACATATGCTGACGGGCAGCATATGCTTAATGTAGGCTTTGAAGGGAATGCAGACGGTGGGCATATTGTAGTTGCAAGCAGGTATGCCAATGCGATTGAAGACGTCAAAAAAAGGTTCCGATTGGAGGACGACATAAAGGATATGTACGCATCAGTATCGACTGATGCGTTTATGCGGAAGGCTATAGTGAGATACCGTGGCATGCGCGTAACGCTTAATGATCCATGGGAGACCACATTATGCTTTATAATTTCACAATTCAATAATGTAAAAAGGATACGCGGAATCGTGCTTAACCTGATTAAAGCCTTTGGATCAGACATAAAGGATGATAATGATAGGGTTATAGGCAGGTCATTCCCGAAGAGTGCCGACTTGCTTAATGTTACAGAATCGGATTTTAAAAAGATAGGCGCAGGATTCAGGGCCAGATATTTAGCAGGAGCTGCAGAATACTGCACATATAACCTTGATTTGTACAAGCTTAATCCAGATGATTATGATGGGCTTAAATCTGAGTTGACAGGAATAAAAGGAGTGGGGGATAAGGTCGCCGATTGCATAGCTTTAATGGGATACGGCAATATGCATGCTTTCCCGATAGACGTCTGGGTAAAAAGAACGCTTGAAAAATTTTATTTCAAAGGCAGAAAAAAATCGGTTAAAGAATTGCATGCTTTTGCCGAAAAAAGGTGGGGCAAGTATGCGGGCTTTGCACAGCAATACCTTTTTTATCAGGGCATGAATATATAGCGTATATTGTGATATTATGGATGGACTTACAGATGATATTGAGAGTATAGGAAGCCACTTGGTTAAGAAGCAGGAGAACTTCGATAAAGTTGCAAAATTATCGCGAGACATAATAAGGAATTCCGGAAAAATGATAACGATGCTGCACAATGGGAAGATCGCAGATGCATCCCAGATAGGGTTGCAACTGCATGATGAAGTAATTGAACTAAAGCACATAGATGCAGGGATGGAATATTACTCATTGCAGGCATATCAAGAGTATGCAGAAGCTATGATTTTTTCCTCGATAAAAAACGATGGAGTTATATTGCGCATGAACGACACTGGCGTTTCAGAGGATGCTTATATCTTAGGGCTCTTGGACGTTGTCGGGGAGCTGAAACGGGAGATCTTTGAAGCGCTTAGGGAGCGCAAAATTGATTTGGCAAATAAATTTTTTGACAGCATGAAGGAGATATATGATACAACAAGGAGCCTTAGGTTCGCTGAAGCTACACTACAGGGGCTCAGGAAGAAACAGGATGTGGCGAGGATACAAATAGAGAATGCAGGTAATGAAATATTATATTTCAATGCCGCTAGAAATGGTTAATTCTTAAATAACAACGTATGCCCTTTTTCCCTGGCGTTTACTGGCCATTCCAATTTTGACGCTTCTTTGAATATTAGTTTGCTCGTTGCAATAGAATCTATCTTCTTTGAAACTGCTGCAGCGCTTTTTTTTGATACTATCATGCTTATTATCTCTTTGTCTGCCTTACTCTTCTCAATTGCGCCCTTGAGTGAATTTATGTTGCTTGAATATCGGTTGTTAACGTATTTGCTTACAGCTGATTGCGTTATGCCCAAGTACCGCGCTATTTCGAATTGGGTAAAACCGTAATTTGAAATCAATTGTTCGGCTATCGCGGCACGTATGGCAGGTATGGCCAATTTTATTACGTTTTCGCATGACATTCTCATGATATCATTCAATCCCGAATATGTCCTTTAGATTTTTCTTTACGCCTTTTTGCGGATTCCAGAATGGCTCTTTCTTCTCGTATTTCTGCCCGTTTTCATTGCTTGCAGGATTCGCAGATTTCTTTTGTGCTTTTTGGCGAGTTTGCGCATTTGCATATGTTTGCTTCAGAGACTGTAGCACAGGTTTTTGGGGCTGGGGCCTTCTCTCAGCACTTGGCGCATAGTTGTATTTTTCAAACATACTGCATAGTTTCTCATCGTCAAATGAGCTGTCCAGAAGCACCGTGTTGACACCTGCTTCATCAATAGCGTCCAAATCGTCGGCGGTTTTACAGAGCACTGCCCTTATGCCATCCAATTTATTTGCTTCTATTGTAAGAACTGCAGGCTTCGATGTTATGATTATATTCAGGTCAGAATCCTGGTTATTGGATACAAGATCCTTAAGCTGCGCGCGGTAATCGCTTTCGTTCTCTTCTGAGATTATGGCTTTATTGCCGTTCTTATTAAGGAAATTAGCCAAATGTACCCCAGTATGCAGGTCTTCGGCTATTATATAAGCTTCTATAGTGTTCATGGTATCAGTTTTATGTTATTATTTTAAATATAATGAATATTAATCTTTTTATTGTTTCTTAACCATATATAATTGCAGGTGTTTAGTTTGAGAGGAAAAGAGACCATAGTAATATGCGAATCATGCGGAAGAAAAGTCCCTAGAAACAAGGCCATAGTGTTTGAAAAAGCGATAAGCTTTAGTACTGACCTTAAGACAACGAACGACGTAAGATTCTTTGAGAAAAGGAAGGTTTATTATTGCATAAGCTGCGCAAAGCACAGAGGCATATTTGAAAAGAAAAAGAGGCAAGCAATCGAACATTCCAAGAAGCTGATGTGATGGCAATCGACCCCGAGGATATGCTTATATTCAAGGTACGCGAGGATAAAGGAGAATTGCCAAAACCTTCGAATGCAAAACCTCGGGCAGCTAATCCTAGCACAACAGCTGCGCCAAAAAAGAAGGTTCAGGCGCGCGATGAGGCAAAAATTGGCACCATCGTTCAGGCGCAGAAAACCAATGCTGCAACGTTCAATCCAGCAGCAGTGAATTCGAGCGTAGGGTATGTATCAAATGCATCGTCTTACAGGGAGGTAGCCGATGCACTCATTACAGAAGGGGAAAACGTAAATGACTATATAGGCCATGGAGCTAAAAGCGGGGAGACCAGATTTGAAACCGAAAGCAAAGAAGCAGCCATAGGGCTGTCGTGCGTATGGCACCCGTGGAGGCCGGCATATGCCATATGCAGCTCTTGCCATAGGCCATTTTGTTTCGAAGACATAGTAGAAAGAAACGGAAGATATTACTGTTTGGAGGATGTAGACAAAGCCGAACCGGCAAAAGAACTTGAAAACGTCACTTATAACAGATTAGGGATCATATCAGCAGTCATGTTTTCCGCGGCGTTTGTGGCGTTCTTACTGCTTGGAAGCAGCCAATTAGGATATGTGATAAATTTTGCGAATAAACTTGGATTTTTCACTTTCATATCAAACATAAAGTTTGATTACATGTTCCCGATTATAGCTGCCATAGTGGCATTTTTTGAATTGATTACAGGCTTTATGATTTTAATGCAGGCGCGCAAGGGCTTCGTCATAGGCATAATTTCCGGATTCGTAGCTGTGGCGCTTTTTACCTACCAGTTCCTAGCCACAACAACATTTTACTTGCTTATTATAGATATATTGACTTTTGCTGGCGTATTTTCATTAGTCTATTCCAGGACCATAGATACAGTCGCATCTGATGTGTTATTGGGTGCAGAAAGCGCCCCTGCGCCGATGGAATTCGCCAATGTCGGAAGATTCTAATGCGATGCATGGTCCAATGACCTGTTTTGGTATCTTCCCCTCTGCTCTATCTCTTCCAGTTTTGCGATTACCTTGTTGGCATCCTTGAGGTGGCGCCGGTAGCTTTCGATGAATGCCCGGTAATCTTTTTCGATAAGGGATCGCTTCATTAGAAGCAAATCTATTGCTTTGTCTTCGAGTGAAAATGTATATTCAGATAGCCCAAAATCTATTACATAAACCTTCATGTTTTTATCGACAATTATATTTGCAGGGGTGTAATCCCCATGGGCTATCATAGACGAATGCAGTATTGCAAGTTCAACGCCTATGCCATGAATTGCCTTGATGCTATCTACATGCTGCATCGCCAGGATCATATCCAATCTAGTACCTGTTATTGCTTCCATGCATATTGCATACCTGCTTACGAAGATGGGCTTTGGGACAGATGCACCGCCAGATACTGCAAGATACAGCATTTTTGCTTCGTTTTTTGTGCGCGAATTTCTTATGTTTTCGTATAGGCTCTTTTCCAGGTACGGCTTTGTGCGCCTATATTTCAGGATGGCATCCAGCCCCATAAATCTTAGCTTGAAGATGTCTGCTTCCGCACCTTCTGCAATCTTCTTCATTCTACCACGTTATGCATACAGAATCTGCACGATATCTTTGCTGCACATTACAATCTTTATCATTTATTTTTGCCCCGGACATGTGCATCTTTTCAGCAACAAGGGCTATCATTGCGCCATTGTCCGCATTGTACTCGTTTGGAGCAACGTAGAATTTGGCTTTGTGCATATGCACCATCCCTTTAAGCATATCTGCAAGCCTGGCGCTTTGCGCAACGCCTCCGCATACCGTCAATTCCTTCTTTGACGTAAGCATCAGTGCCCTTTCGGTTGCTTCTGAAAGCATTGAAAATGCGGTTTCCTGCAGGGAAAATGCCACATCCTTATGGTTTGCCTTATCCAGCATCTTTACAGCATTGGTAAGCAATCCAGTAAACGTGAAATCCATGCCCTTTACATTATATGGCATGCTTATGTATTTGCCCCCTTCTGCAAGTTTTGAGACACTGGAGCCCCATGCTGGGTTCAAATTAGCAGCCCTTGCAAAATTGTCAAGCATGTTTCCCACACCTATATCGAACGTCTCTCCGTATACTGCATAATGCTTGAATGGGGATGCAACAATGCCCAAAATCTGCGAATTGCCCCCGCTCACGTACAATGCCAAAGGGTCCTTGAATTTAGACAGATGTTTTGTAACCTCTATGTGCGCTATGGCATGGTTGACAGGATATATTGGTACGTGCAGTTTGCTTGCCAATGTTTTGGCAGCAAGTTCGCCGACACGAAGGCATGGCCCTATGCCTGGGCCTTTAGTATACCCTATTGAATCGACATCATGCAGCGATATGCCTGCATCGGTTAAGGAACCTTCTATTACAGCATAGGAGGCATCGGAATGATGGTCTGCGACCTTCCTTGGTATCATGCCTTTATCGGATATCGCATACATGTCCTTTTTGTTAGATAGGAACTTTCCGTTATCGACTATGCCTACTCCAAATGTATGCGCACTGCTTTCTATGCCCAGAGTGACCATGCATAAGGATTGCACTGAGCATTTTTATATTTTTTGTTCTCTTTAAACGAATGCAAAAGAAAAAAAGGCGGTGCTATTTTTTATTCAGGGCTTTTTTTATTTCGGCAAATTGTTCATCTATGTTTTCCAGTGCCTTTTCTACCGCTTCCATTGCCTTTTTCTTGTTAGTCTTTACAACGAGTACCGGCTTGCCGACTTCAGGGTGGTCTTTCGTAACGCCTGCAAATTCCACATCAGAGTTGTTCAGGAGTTCGCTCGCTATTAGATCAGGCATCGTAAGATCGCCGGACTGAAATTCTATCATAAGTTCCTTGTTTTCATTCTTTAT
The DNA here is from genome assembly GCA_023473255.1 of Candidatus Martarchaeota archaeon. Lineage (GTDB taxonomy): Archaea > Micrarchaeota > Micrarchaeia > Micrarchaeales > Micrarchaeaceae > JAMCYW01. The sequence continues at coordinate 9,936 of JAMCYW010000003.1, forward strand.
TATTTGTAGTTCCATCTTCTCACTCAAATCTTAGTATTTTCTTCCAATATCCCTTTTATTTTGTTGAAATCGCCATATGCGGAACTTACCTTTCTAAATTCAGTATGCTTGCATTCTTTGCATTGGAGTACGTTCCTTTTGCTTCCCAATGACAGCGGATTATTGCATACCTCGCAATTCGAATATACTACGCCGGTGATATCTTCCATTATGCCCATAGTATATACGTCTGGATCATTGAAAAGAATCTTTGCAAGGACTATGTCGCCGAGCTTGCACGGCTTTGTTATCTCGTCGCTTCGCGGCGGCCTGGGGCCCCTCCTTGGAAGCACGATTTTTCCATCCTTTGGGGCAAAGAATTCCTTATCATCAAATTCAAGATCGTCAAGCTTTAGGAATATGACGCTCTTCAAATCGCCCACTACTGAGCCTATGGTGTACATGCCCTTCTTCAATTTTTTTATCTTGCGCCCTATGATTTTAACTGCGATCTTGCCTTCAGCTATTTCCTTTACGCCTATTCCAGATGAGTATACTATTCCTTCTTCTGCGAATGCGTTGCCGGCAGGCAGATATTCTTCCTCTGTAGACAGCCGGTCTCCGGGCATCAACAATAATTTTTCATCTTCGCTCATTATCTCAACTCTTTATAAAGAGAAATCTTAAGGATTAATCAACATTAAGGAATATAATTGTTTTTGTTTTACGCCTTTTTAAGCCTTTCCAAGCATCAGCTGGAAGGGCGCATAAAAAATGCCATGCCACTCCAATACCATTTATACTTATATGGATAAATAATGGTTTATGGAAGGCAGGCAGCCAGTGGAGATAAATGGGCAGAATTTTGGAGTGAAGCTCATAAGGGCAAAACTGAGGAATTCTTATGCCAAGATCGATGGGAATTGCATAGTGATAAAGATACCTTACGGAATGGATATAACAACTTCTGAAAAGACTGCAGATGAATTATATAAGCGAATGGTAAAGGCGTTGCAGAGGGCCCCTGGAAGATTCCTTGAGAATAGGCTTGAATTCCACGATGGACAAGTTACGCGTGCATTGGGGCGCGAATTTTTAATAAGGATAGAGCCTAAAAATGCAAAAAATGGATCGGTAAGGTTAGACGGCAGCACCTTAGTTATAAAGGTTCCACGAAACATGGAAGAGCGTATTGAAAGAGAGATAGTATCAAAGCTTGCAGTAAAAGGCATAAGCAGGGCAATCCTTCCGCTCGTAAATGCGAAAATAACTGCTTTGAACGATGCATATTTCAATTCCAAACTGAATGGCACGCGCATCAACAATAGCAAACGAGTATGGGGATCGTGCTCGCCTGAAAACGTGATAACCTTAAACTTCAAACTGCTATATTCCCCTCCGGAAATAATGGATTACGTCATAATTCATGAATTATGCCATACGAAGATAAAGTCGCACTCGAAAAGATTTTGGAAAGCAGTAGCTAATGTAATCCCGGATTATAAGGAAAAGAAAAAATGGCTGCGCGAATCCTCATACTTGATAAAAAGCTAAAAGGTGCATCAGATGCACCTTCTGCGATTTAACCGAAAAGGCTCGCCAGTCCTCCTGCTGCTTCTTCCTCATTTTTCTTTTCTTCCTTTGCTTCCTTTTTCGGGGCGGCGTCCGCATGATGCGCCGGAGCGGCTGCAGCTTGTACCTGCATGTTCTGTGCATTCTTTATTATGTCCTTTATGTTCACATCCTTCAGGGATGCCACTACTGCTTTTGCCCTAGCTTCATCAGGAGTAAAGCCTGCTGCTTTTACTACATCCATCAGTTCTTGCTCGGTTACAGGTTTTCCAGCTGCGTCAATAAGCAATGCTGCATATACATATTCCATGTTTTTCACCTACATTAGTATCATTTATCCAATAGACTTATTCTGGCACAATATTATTTATTGTTGACGCTTGAAGCACTGCATTGGCAAGGAGCTTGTCTATTATGCCTGAATCATAAAGCTTTGCCTCTACCCCTACGTGCAATGCACCCAGATATGCGTCCGTAACTAACTTCTTTATTGTATATTTGTTGACTATTTTTGCCTTGAAGCTCAATTCAAGTGCTTCTGCAAATGCATGCGTAATGTCATTTGACAATTTCTCCGCATTCATGCCCAATGCATCCTGCCTGAAAATCAAGCCTTCTGAAAGCAAAGCTTTCGGGGCTATATATGCAGTGAACGGCATTACTTCAAGAGTATGGAGCGCCTTTGCTATTGAGAGGCTTATCGGGCTGCCTTTGGCCACCAGCACCTTGTCCTTGGCTATAAGCACCTTGCCTTTATCCATCTTTACGTCTATGCCTGCACTCTTTAGCTCAGTTACTGCCTGCCCAGGCTGAAGCGATGTCTCGCCTGCGCTTATCACTATGTCTTCCGGTGCTATCTGTTTTGGCTTTGCAGCCAACTTGAGAGATTTGGACTTGAATAGCTTATTCAGCTCGAACGGATCTTCATTGCTAAGCAATATTGCAGATGTGCCTTTGAGTTCTTTGACCAACGGCTTTGTTCTTTCGCTGCTTTCTAGTATCATTTCCATGAAATTTTTCCTTCCTGTCATGAACCTGACCTTCTCTCTCATCGAGTTCCTAGACGACTGCAATAGCCTGTCAGGTATGTGGTCAAGTTCAACTACACCTATAACTTTATAGGCATCGAGCGCTTTCTTCCCTTCTTCAACGAATTTGATTTTCTGTTCCTTTGTAAGCATAAAAACACCTTCAGATTATGCGCAGTGGCTTGCTCATCGTAAGCTTCACATACGCAGATTTTATATTTGCTTTTCCTACCTTCTTTGCCAGAGCGTTTATGACCTCGTCTATATTTGATGAAATGTCTTCCGGTTTCATGCTCTCTGTGCCGACCAGGCAGTGTAACGTGGGAAGATATTTGCCTTTGCTCCTTAAGTATATTGATTTGCTTATGTTGCTTATCACTGCAGATACGTCTTCGCCTATTAAAGGCCTTGGTATCTTGTTCTTCGGGCCGAGGAACTGTCCCAACGATTTGGCTATTTGGGGCATCATGCTGGGCTGCGCCACAAGTTCGTAGTTCAGCAAATCGTTCATCTGAGCCTTATTTGAACTTAGAGACTGCAACTGTGAACTCGGTATGACCCTTGCGCCTGCAGCAGTGGCTTTTTCTGCCAATTTTGTATCGTCCGCAAACACTATTGCCTTGCTATCCCTTCCTTTTCCATGGGGCAGTTTCACTTCAAGATTTAATCTGTTATCCTGCTTTGTAAAATCTATGCCCTTGAAATTCACGGCAAGCTCTACGCTTTGAGTGAACTTCCTCTTTCCTTTATTCTCTTCGATAAAGGTTTTCAGTTTGCTTAAAGATTCTTCTTCCATAATCATCCCTCCTGCAATGCTGCAGTAACTGCGGGAAAAGCAGTAGATTAGTTATATAATGAAAATTTAAAAAGGTTTGCATGGCAGCTGTTGATTTTGTACTGGTTGCGTTGCTCATGCAATTGCAGGCACAAAAAGCTGCCTAAAAGGGATTAACACATATCGGATTTATGCCCTTATGGCATCCATTATCTTTACAAATATGCTGTCGAGTTCATTAAGAGTGTTTATGCCCCACTTTGAAAATACATCAGAGGGTTTATAATATTCGGCATGCACCCCGTCGTTATCCTCAAATACATATATCCTCAATGGCGGTTCGATGCCTGCTTTCATATTTGCATCAAAAAGAATTTTGGCATATTTTGGCGAGAAGATCTCCAGTATTGCATTGCCCCGTATATCCATCCCTATTTTCTTAAGGTTTGCCCGCGCATCTATTTTTGATACCACGCCTAAGCTGCTGGTTTTTATTGCTGCTTCCAACAAATTCATAGTTTCATCGAATCCAAACCTAGACGTTACCAGTTCCATGTATGCACCAGTTTGAAACCAGCATAAAAATATTTAATTATTCTGAAATAATTTCAATAGCGAGATAAATCACGTCAAGATATTTAGCACGCAGGGTTTCTTGTTTTGGGATGCGCCATAAAATCCAGTTAGGATAATGTTTTTATATCTTTAAGTTAAGAATATAGTTGAGGTGCTTATTATTAACGCAAAAGACATGCGAGCATTGACAAGCGATAACCTGAAGTCAAAACTTGACGAGTTAAGGATAGAGCTAGCCATAGAGAAAAGAAAGGTCGCGTCAACTGGAGTTGCCAGCAAAGTAGTCAAGACCAAGGATATAAAGAGGACCATAGCTAGGATAAATACTATCCTTAATGAAAGAGGTGCATTGGGTAAATGACAGAAATCTGCCCAAAATGCGGGCTCCCTAAAGAGATATGCGTTTGTGATGTTTTAGACAAAGAAACAGAGAACAGGATAAAAGTCTATACAAAGAAGGCCAAATTCAACAAGATAGTTACTATAGTTGAGGGCATAACGCCCGACGATATAGAGAACATAACAAAGGACCTTAAGCGCACGCTTGCGTGTGGGGGAACCCATAAGGACGAGATTATAGAGCTCCAAGGTGCACATAAGGACAAAGTAAAGAAGACCCTTATAGATATAGGCTATAAGGAGGTTAACATCGACGTATCCTGAAATCATCCCAAAGGTAAATGCGGTTAAAAAGTTTTGGCGTTGCATCAAATTGGCTGGATTGAAATGGCAAAATAAAGGGTGCATTGGAATTTTTCAAAAATGCGCTCACTGATTCTGCACTTTTTATTTATACGCAAAGGCTACATATGGATAGAGAACATATCCTTAATCCTTTTAACACATTTCCAATCCTTTTTTATACAGCAATTGGATTGCACATAATGGCAATGGCATCAGTTATGAAGTAATAGTAAGACATGATAGAGCAGGGCAAAATGATGTCATAGAAATAGCGATGCAAAAACCTTTGCATCGTTTACCATATTGCTTATCTTGCAATACTCGTTGGGCACATGTGCTATGTCATCGCATGTACTCCACACTGCCACAGGCATGCCAATATCCCTAAAGTATTTCGCTACAGTGCCGCCGCCTATGCCAGTAAATTTCGGCTCAACGTTTCTTAATTCCTTTATCTTTTGTGAGAGCAGCACCACTATCTCTGAATCTTTAGCTGTAGGCACAGCTGGATCTTCTCTGTTGAATGCCTCCAGTTTTATTTCTGCACCGGTATCATTGCATACTTGATTTGCGATGCCATTAAGGTATTCTAATATGTCATCTATTCCGTATTCAGGGAGAATCCTGCAGTCCATGTACGATACTTCAAGCCCGGGAATTATGTTTATGCTGTCGACGTTTTTTTCGTGCTTAGTCATCTCGAACGTTGAAATTTTTGGATCAAATAGCGCATTTTCAGCAGCATACTTTTTATGCAACCCGATATCCGCTTCATTTAGGAATTTGTTTGATATTTTATACGCATTAATGCCAAGCTCTGGAGTACTTGCATGAACCTGTTTACCCTTTACGCTTACTTTAAGCCAGAGTATGCCTTTCTCTGCTATCTCTATGCCGCTGCCATCTGAAGTACCCCAATCTGGCACTACCACCATGTCTTTGTTTTTGAATATCTCCTCTTTCATCAAGGCCTGAACGCCATATGTGCTCCCTACTTCTTCGTCTGCTACAAGAGCCAGCCCAAAGTTGTATTTCAAATTAGCTTTGGAATCCATCAAGGCTTTCAGCGCGTATATGCTTGCAATTGCAGATTGGCCGTTGTCCGTTGTGCCCCTGCCGTATATTTTATCTTTATCAATATATGCTTTAAACGGATCGTGCTCCCAGAGGGACAGGTCGCCAGTAGATACAGTATCGATATGGGAGAGTATCCATATGGTGGAATCTTTATTCCCGTATTTTGATATGAGGTTTGACCTCGTAAAATTACCGTCCTTGTAATCGTATCTCTTCACCTGCATCCCAAAGCTTCCCAAAAGTGATTCGAGCATGTCAGCCCTTTTTGCCTCTCCTTCGCCTCCGCTAGATGGAGATATTGAAGGTATCGCAATCATCTCTGACATTGACTTAATCATGTTTTCTCGATAAGAATCAATGTTATTCGTTACGCTATCTTGAGCTTGCATTCAACCACAACATAACTTGTATGAAAAAAACTAAAACATATGCATGCAGTTTATTGTCCCAAGAATAACGATAGGAATAAATACCTTATTGTGAAAAATGATATTGCTTATTTGTTTTTCTGAGCATATTGTTGTTTGAAGTGCTTAGTGTGTTATATCACACTTTATTGTGAAAATTCCTGCTTGGAATTGGATGTAGTCTTGAGGAGTGCAATACGATACCGACAATTGCAAAATTAAGGCCGTGTTAGATTCCAGTCGATGCTGCTGGAGGACACTGCTATCAGATTTCGACAGCCATGCAAGTCTGCTCAACGGCTTCGTTGGGCGGCGTACGGCTCAGTAACACGTAATCAACCTACCGCATAGAGGAGGATACCCTTGGGAAACTGAGGCTAATACCCCATAGGCTAGAGCATCTGGAAGGAGTTCTAACTGAAAGAGACGTAAAATGCAGCGTTTTCACTTTGCGATGGGATTGCGGCGGATCAGGCAGATGGCGGGGTAACGGCCCACCATACCGATAACCCGTAGGGGATGTGGGAGCATAAGCCCCGAGAAGGGCACTGAGACAAGGGCCCTAGCGCTACGGCGTGCAGCAGGCGCGCAAACTCCACAATGCGCGTAAGCGTGATGGGGGGAATCTGAGTGGTTTACTTAGTAAACCTTTTGCCAAGTACAGCAAGCTTGGCGAATAAGTGCTGGGCAAGACCGGTGGCAGCCGCCACGGTAATACCGGCAGCACAAGTGGTGTCCACGATTATTGGGCTTAAAGCGCTCGTAGCTGGCCAGTACCGTCTTACGTGAAATATTGGCGCTCAACGTCAATGCGTGCGTGAGATACCTACTGGCTAGGGAGCGGGAGAGGTTAGGAGTACTTATAGGGGAGGGGTAAAATCCTGTAATCCTATAAGGACTAACGGTGGCGAAGGCGCCTAACCAGAACGCATCCGACAGTGAGGAGCGAAGGCTAGGAGAACGAATCGGATCAGATACCCGAGTAGCCCTAGCAGTAAATTATGCAGACTCTGGTGTTGCAAGCGTCATGAATGCTTGCAGTACCGTAGCGTAAGTGTTAAGTCTGCCGCCTGGGGAGTACGGCCGCAAGGTTGAATTAGCAGAGTATATAAAACTTTGCTGCAACATACTTAAAGCAATTGGCGGGGGAGCACACAAGGGGTGGATGCTGCGGTTTAATTGAATCCAACGTCGGAAATATTACCAGGAGCGACGGCAGAGTGAAGGTCAGACTAAAGATCTTACCTGACGAGCCGAGAGGTAGTGCATGGCGACCGCCAGCTCGTGGTGTGAACTGTCCGGTTAAGTCCGGTAAGTTGGTGAGTGATACAATGACACAAAGGCTTAAACTTACAGAAAACATCTGTTATATGCTTGGCATATACGAATGCAGCAATAAAGATAGAATATCAGTAACGTCTAGTGACAACGAGCTTATAGCTAAGTTCAGCAAGCTTGCTTTGGAAGACTTCAAAGAGGAACCAAACAGGATATTGATGGAAAGCGATGGAGAATTGACTACAGCCTTCTTTTACCATTCCAAACTTAAAAAGAATTTTGACAGAGCCCTTGACAGAAAGGAGCACATATTCAAATACAAGAATGCTTATTCAGGAAACTACTTCGCTGCGATCTTTGACTGCAACGGAGGCGTAGACAGGAAGGGCGCATACATCAGGGACCTTGATAAAGGTGATGCTATGATTCTTGAAAGGTTTGGTATCCATACGGAAATTGGTAAGAAGGCGCATTTGATAAACCAGAACGCTTTTGTTACGCTTATACGAGAGTATAGCCTAAAAATTGCGAGTATTATTCACTAACCCGGAAACGAGCGAGACCTTCATGAACAGTTGCCACTGGTTTAGAGATAAGCCAAGCACTCTGTTTAGACCGCCTCTGTTTAAAGAGGAGGAAGGAGAAGGCGACGATACGTCAGTATGCTCCGAATCTTCTGGGCTACACGCGGCATACAAAGGTTGGTACAATGGGATGCAATGCTGAAAAGCAAAGCCAATCCCCTAAAACCAGCCTAGGTTCGGATTGAGGGCTGAAACTCGCCCTCATGAAGCTGGAATCCCTAGTAATCGCCTGTCACTATCGGGCGGTGAATCTGTCCCTGCTCCTTGCACACACCGCCTACCAAGTCACCCAAGTGAGGTCTTAGTGAGGCAGCGCTTTAAGCGTTTTCGAACTAAGGTTTCGCGAGGAGGGCTAAGGTATAACAAGGTATCCGTAGGGGAACCTGCGGATAGATCACCTCGAATATTAGTGTGCAAAGGTACGCAAATCGGTATCTGCATTAATCCTCAAGACTATTATCCTTTTCAAAGGTGTTTGAATGAACTTTGAAAAACAGACAGAAGACTATCCAAATACATTCTATTCTATGATAGAAATTCCTCAGGGCAGTAATATAAAATATGAATACAAGGAAGACCTAGAGACCATTGTCGTCGACAGGTTTCTATTCACTTCGATGAATTATCCAACAAATTATGGATTTGTATTGAAGACAAAGGCAAAGGATGGCGATCCGCTCGATGTTTTGGTTGTAACCCAGACACCGATAGGCAGCGGCATGGTCATAAAATGCAAGCCTATAGGCATAGCCATAATGTCTGATGAAGAGGGCTCGGACAATAAGGTCATAGCAGTGCCTGTTGAAAAGGTAGATCCGTCTTCAGCTCAATTCAATGACATAGATGACGTCCCTGAATTCCTCAAGAACAAGATAAAGCACTTCTTTGAGCACTACAAGGAATTGGAGAAGGGCAAATTCATGAAATTCGAGCGCTTCGAAGGAAAAGAGCGCGCAATAAAGGATTTGAAAGACTCTGTGTCCTGATCACTTTATACATTATGTATTTAGGGAGGGACGACCTTCCCGTAGCGGACGAGAAAATGGCCTTCTCCGCAATCTTATTTTTTATTTTATTATTTTGGATGGAGTATCCTCGTTTTAAACAATAAAAAATAGAAATAGAAAAATAGAAGAAAAATAAATGAAGAAGAGAAATGTTATACTCTTCTTCCCCTCTTTCCTCCTGGCCTTCGTGTAGTATCTGTAGGTATTGGAGTTACGTCTTCTATCTTGTTTACTCTCAATCCGCTCCTTGCCAATACTCTGACTACTGCCTGAGCGCCGGGGCCTGGTGTCTTGGAGTTATGTCCTCCGGGAGCCCTTATCTCTATGTTGATGTTGGTTATGCCTTTATCCTTCGCTTCAGATGCGACTTTGTATGCTGCCTGCATTGCAGCATAAGGCGATCCTTCCTGGGAATCGGCATTGACCATCATGCCACCGCTCCCTACGGCAATGGTTTCACTGCCGGATATGTCGGTAAGTGTTATTATTGTGTCATTCTTGGATGAGTATACGTGCGCAACAGCCCATCTTTCAGGTCTTGGCTTGGCCTTCGCCTCCTCCATAGCTTTGGCTTCATATGAGACTACGTCCTTTTTCTTTTTTTGGGCTGGCGCCTCTGCAGCCACTGCTTTTTTATTGGATTCTTTCTTTGCCATTTAAAACACCATCAGGCTGTAGCTCCTGCAGACTCTGCTGCGGACTGCTGTTCTGCTTCTTCAACAGGTTTTGCACCGGCAGCAGGGCTTGTTCCTTCTGAGGGCTTCAATACCGGCGTTACTTCTATTGGCTTGTAATAACCTATCTTAAGCTCCTCCTCTGCTTTTACCATGTACCCCGGTTTGTTGACCTTTTTCCCATTTATTGAAATGAAACCATGAACTACCAATTGCCTTGCCTGCTTTATGCTGCGTGCCAACCCCTTCTTGAACACTACGGACTGCAAACGTCTTGACAGGAAAGCGCTTTCATTCAGATCGAGCAGTTTCTCAAGTGTAGAATCAGCAGGTATGACACCGAGTTTGACTAGCCTCGTTATTATGCTGTTTGCAACGCTATCTGAGCCCGTACCGGAAAGCAGAAGCCTTACATTGTTCCTGAGCTTGCTCAAATCCGACTGCACCTTCCACAGCTCCTTCATGTTCTTTAAGCCGTATTCCTTGAGCAGTTCATTGTCGGCATTTATTCTTGCCAGATTCCATATATTCTTAGGCTTTTCGAACTTCGGCTTGTTTCTCTTCGGCGCTCCCATTCAATCACTTTTTCTTATCCTCCGCCTTTGGAGCGGCTCCTGCTTTTGCAGCTTTCTTCATGACACCGACGGTCGCACCGGTCCTGCCCGTTGACCTTGTATGCTGGCCGCGCACCTTCTGCCCGTGCTGGTGCCTTGACCCTACGAGCGTCCTCAACGAGGCGCCCCTAGTTATGTCCTGACGGACCGAAAATATAAGATCGTTTCCAACTACATGCGCATCTTTGCCGGTCTCGAAATCCTTCCTCCTGTTGAGCATGAATTGAGGTATCGCATATTTCGAAGGTTCCTTTATTAGGCCTTCGATCTGCGCTATCTGCTTCTCGTTGAGCGCACCTATTTCGGATGTTGGAGGTATGCTCAGCTTTTTGTCTGCAGTAAATGCCATGGCATGCGCCATTGCCGAACCTATGCCCTTGATTCTCCTCAGGGCGTCCTCTATCTTTAGCTTGCCGTCTATGTCTCGGCCGGCAATCCTTATTATGGATGTCGCCCTTTTATCTTCATTTTTGAAATGTCTTTTTTCTTCTGCCATCATAACACCGAAACGCCAGGGCTGGGATATTCAGCTTTGGCTTTTGAACCCAGAAGGCCCGTGAGAGCCATACGCTTGCAAGTATAAATTTCCAGGCGTACGCGTTACCAGATTCTGCCACCCTGGCATTCGTAGAGATATTAACATACAAAGTAATATATCCTTTGCCATTGCATTTGGATGCCAAAAACAAGCCTCGCGGCTTTCATATATGAGATTATAAGCTTTTAAATGTTTTCATTTTATTTCACGCTCCGAAATAAATGAACTGCCGAATGGGCATAAAATAAAAAATATGGGCAGTCAGGCAGGGAAATATTTCCCAAATGCCTGAAGATGCTCATAGAAGCCGTTGTACCCTATGAATAACGCAATTAATGCAGTCATTACAAGAAGGAATACAAGGAAGTAGAATGCGTATCTGCCTGACCCTTTCGGATTCATGTAGATTATAGGCGAAAATACACCGGCCAAACCTGCAAATATATACAAACCCATTGCAGAAAGCAGGTCTATGCCCGTTTCAAGCCCGTATGAAACTATGCCTATTGAACCAACAAGGATGTATATGCCTAAGAAAAATCCTATTACTGACAATATTTTTATGTCGATGTTTTTTAGGAGCATATATCCCCCAATGACCATCAATATGCCAAGCATAAGCAATGGATCTCCGAAAAGCATATTAAAGGAACCAGGAAGCGGCCAGGTAAACGACACCAAAAAGCTGCTCGCCGCATTGAAAAAGCCGAAACCAATTATTGGTATTGCCAATGCGCTTGCATTTTTCTTTCCCGATGCCGTCCTGTATACATATATTGCAAGCATTAGTACGCTAATGCCAAGACTAAACAGCATTATAGTCAATGGATCTATGAATAATCCCATTTTATCACTTCTATAATCATAAGGGCAGAGCCCTTATAAATACACACCCTTACAGTGTTGGCTGATTGCAGTGCGCTTACTTTATATCCCTTATTGCTTTCTTTATCTTTTCCATAGTCGCACTATCAATATGGTCCATGTGGTGGGCTGACTTGGCGTGCTCTGCCACTTTCTTCATTAATTCTGTTTCAGAGTCTGCTGTAGCTGTAAAGCCACATTCCAAACCTATCCTCTTGCATGCAAATTCTTTAGCCATTCTATCATCATTTAATTTTGGAAATGCATGCTTATACGCCTTTCTAAAAATAGAAATGTGTTTATATTTTAGCTTTTTATGCGCATATGGGTTGTTGCATTCCAGGTTTTATATTAGACCATACCATAAAAGCAATATGCCTACGAATTCCGAGTAATACAGGAATGCAGGCACCTGCACGATGTATAGAGTTCCGGCTATGCTTACTATTATAACGCCGATTATTATGCTAAGCATCTTCTTGCTTTTGCCCTTTGCATACGATTTTATTGCTATTGCTATAAGCAGGATGGCAGCAGGGAAGGTGACTAGACTAGATGCAGTTACCACGTTTAAAGGCAGAATCCCGTATACTATGTGATTTATTATTATGTTGCCTATCCTGGTGGCTGCAAGGAAGTACGCAAGAATAGCTTCAGTAGCTATAGAATATATTGCGTATGCCCTCCCGTATATCTTGCCTTTAATGAGTTTTACCGAGCCGAATGCAAGAAAATTCACTATCAAGGATACCGTAAAAAGATATGCAATTATCAGTAACTGGTAAGTGACCCCAACTGCAAAAAGCACCTCAAGAAATACTCCGAGGGCGAAGAGCCATATGCCTATGGACCAATAAAGGTAGGGCTCTTGCTTTTTTGCGCGATATTTCTTTGATATCAGAAGCGCAAGCCCGAAACTAAGGATAAATATAATTAGTGTGGAGAAAATTGTGAAATCTGCAGATGCGAAAATGCTTGTCATGGATTGCCTATTTTTTATTTTAGCGGGCCCAGTGGGATTTGAACCCACGACTTAAAGGTTAAAAGCCTTCCACTCTAGCCAAACTGAGTTATGGGCCCGTTAATTACGGGTGAAAAATTACCTGTGTTAAGATGTATGGTAAAAATTTATAAATATGTTCATGATTTAAGTATTATTATGACAAAGATATTATCTCTTGTAACTAGCAGAGAAACTGAAAAAATAAACATGGCGCTGAATTTTAGCAAAAGGCAAAAGGCAGCAGGGCACGACATCAGGATACTTTTCTTCGGACCGAGTGAAGGGGTGCTTGCAGAAAATGAAGACATGAAAAATGCCATAAAGGCAGATTTTCCTGATTCCGATCGCCCGAAGGCATGCATAGCAGTTGCGCAGATGCAGAACATAGATGCCAAATTGAAAGGCACTGCAGAATTGGTAAGGGCAGGGGAATATATAACAAAAAGCATAGATGAAGGCTATGCAGTAATAACCTTCTAGCATCGCATAGAACTGCGCCTATGCCAGGCTGTCCACTTCTGATTTGAGCTGCGGCATTGTAATGGATGGCGAACCGCTTACATAAACTACCTGACCATTTTTATTTATCAGGTAATATAGGTCCAGATATGCCTTTGAATCGTAAAGCTCACTCATTCTGTAGCTCGCATACGCCGATATGATCCTGCTGCTATCCGATGCATTTGCTGAACTCGTATTTACAAAGTCGTTTATTGGCGGGCCAGAATATCCAAGATTGTTGTATAGCTCCAATTCTAGTACGGTTATATTTTTATTGGAAAAGAAGCTCATGTTCCTGGCTATAGCCTGAGTTCCTGCTACGCATGAACTGCACCAAGTAGCTACAAAGTACACAAGCAATGGCTTGCCGTTATAATTTGAAACTTCCCGTAGCGCCCCGCTTGGAAGCGTAAAATTTGCATTTGGCGCCTCTGAACCTGCATTTAATATTCCAGACGACGCTTGAGACGCACTTGTCTGAATTGAATTATACCAATATGCTGCCACTAATATGAGTATTACGGCAAGCGCAATGATTGAATACAAATATTTCTTTTTCATCTCTTAACGCCTATTTTATTAATGCAGCACGACTTCCAGACTTTCCCAGATATGTTGTACAGGCTTATCGCCATTATGGACAGCGACACAATTATAAAAATAATCCACGTATTTGCAAAGAAGCCCTGTATCTTGCCGGTCAAGCCAAACAATACAGGAGTAGATGCGCCGAAAGCTGACAGCGCGAACGGCACTATTGGGGTGCAGCAGAGCAGTTGGCTTGATGTGCCGAGTATCAGCCCAAAAAACGTAGCGCTTTTGGTCCTACCCTTTGCCATTGCCGCATCCCTTTTTGCTATATATATGTACATTGATGCCGACATCGCAAACATGACTCCCAAAAATATTATGCCAATTATTTCTACCAAACCGCCGATGAAAAGCGATCCGAAAAGGATGAAACTTTCATGAAACAGGTTCAGCATGTAGAGATAGGCGATGATTATGGCGACTGAAAGCGACACCACAAGCAATGCATATCTGCCGTTTCCGAAAACCTCCTTCAATGATCCGATAAATGCCATTGATATCATCACACGGTGCAGCAGCTCAATTTGCTTACATCTTGATAGAAGTTCTGCGATGCGAGCTTCATTGCTTCGCTTAATGTCGGGAATACGTGGACAGTGTCTATGATGTCGTCTATAGTAAGCTTGAATTTAACTGCCAATGTGGCTTCCATTATGAGATCCGCTGCGTTCCTCGAAAGTATGCTGGTTCCCACTATCCTCTTTGTTTTGTAGTCTATCACTATCTTTATTAGTCCGCGTTCGTCCCCTATTATGCCTGCCTTCGGAACTAATGATAGAGGGATTGCACCGCAACTGCACTTGATTCCTTTGCCATGTGCTTCTACATCCGTAAAGCCCACTTTCGCAGCTTCCGGCATTGTAAATATTGCACTAGGTATTTCGGCGAAGTTTATTTTCTTGATGTCCTTTGTGAACGCGTTCTGTGTAGCCACATTGCCTTCTTTTGCAGCCACCGTTTCGAGCATAGGTTCACCAGTAACGTCCCCTGCTGCATATATGCCTGGGACGCTTGTTTTAAGCATACCGTCGACTCCTATGAATCCCTGCTTGTTTAAGGACACGCCTGCCTCGTTAAGATTAAGCTTTTCTATGTTTGGAATCCTGCCTGTGGCAAAAAGTATCTCGTCTGCTGCAAACGTCTTGTCTACGCCTTCCATTCGCCCCTTTATGTATTTCTGCGTTCCTTTTATGCCAATCTCCTTTAAATCTACACCTGTGTTTATCTCTATCCCATCCTCTTCTAGGTATCCAGATAGAAAGTTCACAACTTCAGGCTCCCAATCAGGTATTATGGTCTTGCTTCTCTGCAAGATGGTAACCTTTACACCGAAATGCGCAAACATCTGCGCGAATTCCAGCCCCAATGCCCTTCCTCCTACGACAATCATTGATTTCGGAAGCTCTTTTATTGAAAGCGCTTCTTCATTTGTTAGGTAACTGGTGGTTTCTATGCCTTGCACTTTTGGCACGTAAGGCCTAGCCCCGGTAGCCACAAGTATGTTTTTTGCATGAATCTCCTTTTGCCCGGCAATGATGGTATTTTTGTCCTTGAACGCTCCAAATTCATTTATGTACGACACGTGCTTTAAGCTTTTCAGGACGCTTGAATACTTCTTATCTCTGAAACCTTCGACAATGGCATCTTTTTGTGCCATTATCTTTTTGAAGTCGATGGAATTTATTGGGGCATTTATCCCAGCATATCTGGTTTTCCTGATATCGTCTACAAATTCGCCCAGCGTTATGAGCCTTTTGCTCGGCACGCATCCAACGTTGACGCATGTCCCTCCGATTAATGCCCCGTTCGTAGCGTTCTTTCCAATCATTATGGTGTCTATCCCGAGCGAATCAGCTTTTATTGCAGCAGCGAATGCCGCTGCGCCATGCCCAATTATTACATAATCAACTTCTTCCATATTACAATCACCTGTTCTTCATTGATATTGCTGGATTAGCCATTATATTGCAGGAAATCAAGTATTTTTCGTACTTGTTTATATGCTTGTAGACTGCATTGATAATCGGCTTTGCCTCTTCGTTCACATAATATATGCGCTCCTTCCCGTTTATCTTCTTGTTCACGAAGCCGCAATTGAGCAGGCATTGGAGGTTATGCGATACGTCAGATTGCTCGCAATTCATAACCCTCTGCAATCTGGATACGCTCATGGGATCGTTCTTCAGGATTGCCAGGATCTTGAAGCGCTTCATGTTCCCAAATGCGTCAAAAAATAGTCTTATCGTATTGTCGTTAACTAGATTGTATGAAGTATTTGTCATATGAATATTTTATCATATGAATATTTATGCCTTTTGATACTTGGAATTACAAAAATGAAATGAATTCATTTTATCAGGAGCATTGCAATGTGATATTTGAATTCTTCTGATTTTAACAATTTAAAATCCTTGAAGAATTCCAGGTATTTCTCTTTTGACATGCGTATATCGAACGGCGGCCCGAAATCCGATTCTTCCTTCTTCCAATCGATTATAAGCAGTCTTCCACCGTCTTTCAGTATTTTTTTTATTTCTGCGACTACTTCGTCTTTGAAATCCATATCGTGGAATGAATTGGCCATCACCACTGTATCTATTGATTTTCCTGGAATGCCAGTATATGATGCGACCGAGTTTACAACATGTACCCTTTCGTCTTTAATGCGCTCTTTTATTATTTCAAGAAATTCCGCATTCGGATCAACGCAATAAAGTTCATCGGACCGTTCCAACAGCTGAGCGCAGTAATAGCCTGGACCACAGCCTAAATCGGCTGTGCATCCCAACCTCGAACCTCCTACAAGCGAATTTATAACCGCTTCCGGATCCTCAAAAAGTTTCCTCTTTGGATTAAGCAGCCCGTGCTTTATACCGCCATAATGCATAGATATCAACAGTTTATCTCACATGATGCATTTATGCGTTATCCCCCTTTATCAGATCCAACTTCTTAGACAACTGCGCGATCTTTTTCTTTAGCTCGGCATCGTCGCTTACCTTATTGGAGTTTTCCAGTATGTAGTTCAACTCATCGTTTATCTTGTCTAACTCTGAGCTTATGCTGTATTTCTTCAGATATGCTGAAGTATCTGGTTCTTGGCGCTTTCCGGCCATGCCGAACATGGGCATAGAAATATTCTCGATGACTTTTTGGCCTTTATCGGTTATCTTGTAATACTTCACATGATTCTCTTCACGCATCTTTAGATAGCCCTCGCTTTCAAGATCTTTCAGCGCAGGATATACGTTACCAGGGGACGGCCTTCTATGGCCCATAGTCATTTCATTCACGCTTTCAATTATTTGCGATCCGCTTATTTCGCCATCTTTCGCAAATCTGAGTATCATGTATTTTAGGCCTATGAAACCTCTGCCCATGTGCTGCATCATATGCATGTGGTGCATGCCTTGCATTCCTTTCATGCAATTTCTTTTGCCTCCACGCATACCCATTCCATGATTGCGCATTGCACCGCCTTCTTCCTGGGATTCAATCCCTTCATCCTTCTCTTCTTCTATGTTGTCCATATTTATCACATCTAATAATAGATATCTGATTATAGATATCTACAATTAGATATATATACTTATGCCATAGGCAGATAACCCTACATGGATTAGTTTTTACTTTTTCCTTTGATAAAGCTCTTCTAATGCGGATATGGTTATAGGAGTATATTCGTTCTGAGGAAGCTTGTCCATGTTCTCTTCAGTTATCTGTTTGGCAAGCTTTCCATGCTTCTCGGCAATGCTTTTTGCATACCCTATTCCATCGTATTTTGCAATTATGTCGCGCAGAAACTTTATCTCGTCTGCGGTTTTTTGGGACCTTTCTTTTCTGTAAATTTCGTCCATCTTGTTCTTTTCCTCAGAAGTAGCGCTCTGGTATGCATGATATATAATCAGCGTAAGCTTACCCTCATACAGGTCACCGAAGTTCTTTTTCCCAAATACCTTTTCGTCAGCAGTCATGTCAAGTATGTCGTCGGTTATCTGGAATGCTATGCCTGCGTGTGTACCCACTTTTTTGAGTATTTCAAGTATTTCATCGGATTGGTTAGCTACCAAAGCACCTATTTGCAGCGGCCCGTATACGGTATAATAGCATGTTTTGCTATCTGCTATTCTGAAATATAAGGCTTCAGAAGCGGATTTCAAATCTTTT
>JAMCYW010000036.1 GCA_023473255.1 Candidatus Martarchaeota archaeon
AAAATGCTCGAGAGCATGGACTGCGTAGTCGGCGCAGTGCATTCGAATACCAATATGAGCGAGAAGGATATGACGGAAAGGATATCGAAGGCCATGAATTCTGGATTTATTGACATATTGGCGCATCCAACCGGCAGGCTAATCAATGAGCGCGAGGGATACAAGATGGATTTAGACGTGATTGCTGAATGCGCGGAAAGGAATGGCGTCGCACTGGAAATAAATTCTTACCCTAAACGGCTTGACCTGAATGATACCAACATCATGCTGGCATCAAAATACAAAGTTATGTTTGCAATAAATACTGATGCGCATAACACCGAACAGCTCTCTTTTATGAGATATGGTGTTGGGACCGCACGAAGGGGATGGCTAAGCAGCGATAGGATACTTAATGCACTGCCATTGGGCAAGTTGGAAAAGGCTCTTGCCTGATGCCATAAGAAATAACTCAAATGAATTTGGCCAGACTGAACTGGTTTGTTGTTATCTCTGAACCTATGCCGCCAAATACGTCGATTATCTCCTCTTTAAGAAGCATGATCCTCTGTTTTATGTATGTTTCAAGATCATACCTGTCTGCAAGAGTTATTGCCATATCCAAATATTTTTCTATGCCGCCTTTTGATATAGTAAGGAGCAGCTTGCCACCGCACCTGGTGCATTTGCCCATTAGTGGCACACGCCTGTATTTGGCATTGCACGCGACGCACCTGAATGACTGCCTGGAGAACGAATGGAGATTGCCCATCAGGTCTGGTATAAAATGGCTTAGTATAAGGCGCCTTGCCGTATCGCGCTTGTCTATGCTATAAAGTTTGTCCATAAGCTCGAACTGCACCTTTATCTTGTCATGCATTGTCTTAAGCTTTGTGTATGAGCTTTGTATTGGTGAATCCGCAACTGCGCTTGCACTGCTGGAATGGGTGAAAAGTATGTCTTTGTATATGGCATCGCTGTTTAGCCTGCTCCCTACAAGTTCCATGCTGACTTCGCCGGGCTGTGGATAATCATATGTCTTATCGTAGAATGCTTTGGTGAAGTTAGGTATGATCTCCATCGCATGCACTTCGTCGTCTACCTCTTCAGGCTTCACATTGACGGTAAGTATGAGCGGTGCATCCATGGTCCCGCCTATTGTGCTTGGCAGGTATTGCCTTGAGAAATTTATGAGCCCGTCCAACAGCATCATCGTAGTGTCCTCGTCCCCATCACAGTTTCTCCTTCTTGCAGATATGACATATGGGTGGGCAAACCCTACGTTAGCATCCGTAAACCCTATTATCCTGCCTAGCACTCCTGCAGACGTATGCGGAGACAAAGACATGACCAGATGTCCGACAAGGTCGTCCTGCGATGCTGCATTGTAGAAAGGCTCCATTCTGTAATATTTTACAAGGAGGTCGTCTATGAATTTCGTTACCTTGAGCATGTATTCTGCACCACGCGTATTGAGTATCACGTCCTGGTGCATCAGCTCAACGAGCTGATTTCCGTCATTAAGATCGTTGCCCTTATAATCCTTAGTATATCCAAGTTTCCTGAGCGCTTCCACGCTTGTTTTTACCTCGTTTGGATAGAAATGGGTCATAGGCACATCAGTAGCATCAAACCTTGCAGTCCCATCCTTGAATATATAGACGCCACGCATGCTCCTAAGAATGCCTTTTTCCAATGGCTCCGAAACCTTGTTTGCGCTGAAAAGCCCCTTCACGCCTTTGACAAGCTTTGGCATGGTTTGCATGCCTAGGTTTTTCATAGCAGCATTGGAAATTTCTACAATAGATATTCTTTTCATTTCGCTTGCATATGCAGGGCTGCCGCATTTTTCACACGTTTTGCTTTTAGTCAGATTGCCGCATGCCTTGCATTTCCTCTCAATGAAAGTCCTGCAATGATGTTCGTTGCAGTATACTGAATTCCTGTATTCGCCGTTCTTCAAGCATCTATATCTTGCAATCTCCACTTCCATGCCTGAAGAACCAAGGTTCTTTGACTCTTGGAGGTATGCCTTTGATATGCTTCTCTCCTTTCCACCGTATTCCCCTACGGGAAAAAGCACATTGGGCGCCGGGCGCATCAGCCTTTCCCTTGCCTTTTCCGGGCGGCCCATCCTGCCACCTATGCCAGTGGACCTTTTCATTATCTTAAAAGGCGCAATGGCATTAAGCATATCCAATATGGGAGGTGTATCCTCTTGGCCTTCAGGCTGTGCGTGTTTTGTATCAACTAAATCGCCCTTTAGGAAGCCGAATGTTGCTATCATTGACTGCGCGTCATCCCCATAGACCTCTATGTAATCGTCGTGATCGTAATGCGGAGCGCATATCGCTTCAAGCGCTTCCCTTGATCCTTCCACTTTGCTATGCAATTCAATTTTATCTACAGAAAATAGGCTTTTGCCGTCGAAATGCTTTGCGGCTTCTGCTACCGACTTCATCAACAAAGCCATGGCTTCTTTGCTCGAATAGTAATAGTCATATATGTACCTTGGGTGCATAGGCACTGAAAATTCTGTAGAAAATGAAAGAGCATCCTTGAATGAAATGTCTTTTGGCATGTCTCCTTTGTACCCCTTTTCCTTGAGCTGTTCATACCAATATTCCTCGACATAGCTCGTTGGCGATAGGGGAGTATTAGTCTTTTTGAAGTCGCCGTATGTTACAAGAATGTCTCCTACCGAAAGTATCTTGCTGATTTCAGGCATGTACTTTCTGGCTTCATGTGCAGTATTTATGCGGAACGCCCTGCCTGATTTTAGCTTTACGAACGGGCCTTCTATCGAGTCTACTGGCATGGCTACACATCCTTTTCCGGGTTTTTCAACTTTCAGCTGCGTGCCAGTAACTATGAACTCGTCCAGCAGTATCATAGTAGCAGGGCTGAAACCTTTGGCAGCTATTCCAGTAAGCCTTGAACGGCCATACCTAAGCCTGAATGCGCCTCTGTATTCAGGATATGCGAATACAGGCCTTCCTGCCACCAGCTCATGTAGGAACACCGCCTCCTTTTTTTCCTGCTGGCCTTTCTGCGATGCGCCTTTGTCAACCTTTATGATGTTATTGAGCCATGACCAATCAAGGCCTGCATTCTTCGTGTATTTGAGCACGCTTTTAGCCTTCTGCGCTATGCCTTCGCAGCTTACAAGACATACGCCGCTCCTTATCCTGTTTGATATGAGTTGCTCTTTGCCATCGGCATCGAGGCGCATAATGTTCCTGTGTATGCTAACCTCCAAATCTTCCGTAGGCAATCCATCTATGCATACCGGACAATTCTCCAATATCACGCGTATGTCTTCTTCACCGGGAAGGTACTGAAGCCTGGCAACTCTTGAATTATATATCTGTATCTCTTCAAGATATCGTTCTATTTCCTTCTGCTGCGCCTTGTAGTTGCTTATGCCCATCTGCTTTCTTGCATAATCGGCTAGAGCTACGGACAGTGCCGCGCTGGTGCCTCCTGCGCCTCGTATGGGCCCTGCATACAGGACTGATATGTAGTCGGTCCCATCATTATTCTTATGCAGCTCTATGCCTTGCAGGCCTTCTGTTGGGGCTACAAGGATGCCCTCTGTCAATATGGCAAGCCCTATCCTCACGGCCAATGTGAGCCTGCTCTTTTTATCGTTAGCATTTGCGAAGCTTTCTGCAGATGTTATCTCCTTGACGACCTTGAATGCAAGTTCCTGCCGCGAATCTATATTATGCTTCCTTATGATATCTGCCAGCCCGTCTATGCCTATTATTCCTTCCACCCTTGAAGCCAGATCGGGAGCAGGTTTTATCTCTACGTATTCCTCCGGGTCGCAGCCTTTCGCCCTAGCTGCCGCAGCTACATCGTATGACTTTTTGAAATCCTTGTCGAGCAAGTCAAAATACTCTTTTATATCCATGAACATCATCCGTTAAAATCTATGGAAACGAACTTTGAGGTCTTAGTTTCTAGAACCGGCATGATGCACGGAGTAGGAATATGCCCCTGCCTTACTTGAAAGTCAGTCCTTGCCTGCCATGTGCCGCTGTTTACTATGCTTACGCCGTGGTAATTCGTTATCCCGTTCTTGTGTATGTGGCCCATATGCAATATGTCAGGAGCCTTTTCGATTACCATGCTGTCATTCTTGCTTGGCACTATTATGTTGCCGCCATAAATAGGCGATAGGTGCCTACGCTTGAGCAGCTCGACCATAGCCTTTTCGGGCTTTGCGTAGCTATTGTTAGGTATTGATGCTATTATCGAATCCAAAGAGGTTCCATGGTATGCAGCAACGTTCAATCCATGTAATGAAAAGAAGCTTGGGTTTGATAGGAAATGTATATTGTCTGCCTTAAAATCTTTAACAAGGCTTGTTGGCAATTCTGGCTGCGGCTCAGCCCTCTGCACAGAATCGTGGTTCCCGGGAAGCACAAACACGTGTATATAGTCTGGTATGCTCTCCAAGAAATTGAAGAGCAGCTTATACTGCATATACATATCAGATATTGCTAGGTCCTTGTCCTGGTTTGGGTAGACTCCTATCCCGTCCGCGGCGTCGCCTGCGAGCACTAAATATTTTATCTTTCCGGCCAGGGCTTTCTGTGAACTCTCAACATTTCCATTCAGCCAATTTATCATTCTCGAAAAGTTCTTGTCCATAAACAGCCTGCTCCCGACATGCACATCAGATATGAATGCGATTGCTATGTCTTCCTCTGTCTTCTTCTGCGTCTTCACAGGCACGTCTGGCCATATTATCTGATCTGCAATAACAAATGGGCCAGATATCTTGCCATGTATTGCAAGCACTTCGTCATTTATTATTGATCCTGCATTCTCGAATAGTTCTTTTGATCTCTTTGATGTTCCGTTCATGAACATTATTTTAGCCGTATCGGTATCGTCTTCTATTTCAAGCAGTATGTTGCCATTCTTGGTCGTTATCTTCCTTGACACTATGCCTATCAGATTTACCTCTCTGCCGCTGGTAAAATCCTTAAGCGTCCCCAAATTTGATAGCGCCCCGCCCGTCATGCTTATATGCGTATCTATAATTGCCCTCATCTTTGAAAGTCTGCTCCTGAAATAAGTGACAAAGTCAGCTACTCCTCCGCTGCCACCAGTAGTTTCTATAGGGCGCTTCTCCATGCGGTAGTCGGCTTCTATCTCTGCAGCGAGCGGTTTGAATTCTGAGGACCTGTTTATCTCTATAGGCATGGGCGCTTTTTCAAGCTCCAGATTTATCATAGCTGTAGAAATCATGCTATTGTCCACTACAACTATTCCTTTAGATACTTCAGGATTCATTTCTACCAGTTTGGCTATCAGTGCATCTATGTCTGCATTAGATATTGCACTTATATCGGCATTTGCAGAGAGCAGCAGCTTAGAGGCGGCGAATTTCGACGCCATTGACCTTACAATGGAATTTTCTACAGCCATTTTACCTTTTCGTTACTCCTTTACCGATTCAAGCATGCTCAATATGCTCCATATTATGGTCCTTGCATGCGGTGGCAGATTTATATCATTACTGACCGAATCCAGGTTGTATATTGCAGAGGATATCCTTACAGTGTAATCTCCCTCTTCGTTAAGCTTTTCCTTTGCAGCTCCTACAACGCTCCTTACGTTTTTAGGAACAGATGTGTCGTTCAGTATTGCATCCATTTGCACATTTATCTGCTTTATAGATTCCTCCAATTTGTCGTCTTTCATTAAAACACCCTTCAGATTATAATAAGCAGTAGATATTGTTAACAAAACTATTTATAGGCAGTAGAACCTCTTTTTTTAAGATATTTATTGATATATGCAGCATAGGAAATTTTCGGCGTTTATTGATTGGACGATGTCCCGATATCATTCAGACTTATTTAATATGTTTTCCGGGCTGACGCGTCGGATATTCGTAAGTCTTTTTAGTGGATAACATAAGACATTCTTAAGCGGCTTCGCAGCCTTTAAACATTAGTAGTATAGGTTTGTTTTCTCTAAATATAAAATTTTTGGTGAAACTTTCGGAAAAAGTTTCTTTTTCGAACCCGCTTCTGCCGGCGAAAATGCCAGATGCTCCCGCCAGGATTCGAACCCGAGTCGCAAGCTAGCTCAGCACTCTTGCCGCTATAAATCTTAGAATCCCTAGCTTCTTTTTTGGTGTTTTATACATAGAACTCGCAACGTACCAATGCTACTGCTGCTCAC
>JAMCYW010000017.1 GCA_023473255.1 Candidatus Martarchaeota archaeon
CACAAAGATTGGCAGTGGAAGGGCATAGTCCATTAGGTATCCGCTTGCCCCTGAGCTCAACTGCGATATTCTTGTAGCCACACCGCTGATGCTCGTAGCAGTCCCGTAATCTTCATTCTCTATGCCTTTTATAGTCATTGTGGATCGGCTAGGGCTGCCAACTCCAACGAAAAACGACCGTAATATATAAAACAGCCCGGACAATATGAAGATAGGTGAAAACGCCATGGCTATTAAAAAGACGCCATTTAATGACCTGGTTATCGAAGCCATGTTAAGCACGCTTGTCAGGTGCGATATTTTTGATGCAGTATAAGCGCCCACTGCAGTGATTATGTAAGACGCCCCAAATACTAAGCCTATTTGGAAAGGATCTGCATGGTAGAAGAGCTTGAACCATAGCGGGAGCAAAGGTATTGCTATGCCCATGCCTATGCCCCCAACAGAATTTGCAATTATTATCCTTAGTATATAGCTAAAGCTTGCAGGCTTCATGATTTTCGTCGTCTTAGTTGGCCTCTTATTCTCCTTGAGCAAGAGCAGGAAGCCGAATGACAGCATGAGCATGAATGCAGATGCAAGAAACATATACCTATATGCGATTCCTATGCTAACATATCTGCTAAGAAATGTTATTGAACCGAACATTATACTGCCAAAAATGGAAAATAAAGATGCCACCATGGTAATAGTAGAAAATTTTTTGACGCGCTCATTTTCGTCGCTAAAATTGCTTGCAATTATGGCGTTCATGCCTGGGGAGAACGCCCCCCTTATGCCGCCTGCCCCTCCGCTTATGCCCGCAATTACCATGCCGACTATTACCAATATAATATTTGAAGAGAGCGCTATAAGCAATGCCCCGGCAAACGTAAAAGCTTCAGATATTATCAATTCATATCGGTATCCGTGCCGATCGCCGATTGCCCCCAGCGTGAGAGTCAAGAAGATGGCAAACAGCATCGTAGTTGCCGCAACCAAGCCTATGTCGATTATGCTTATGTGCAGCACAACGAGGTATAATGAAAACGCGAGAGTCATGTATATCAAAGCCATGCTCCTGAGCGCCCTGGAGTATACTAAAAATTTGAATGTTTCTTTAGGGTCGACCATTTTATTGCCTTTATAAGCCAGAATTTAGGCACATCTAATTATTAGTATTCCATATATTTGGCATTATGCATTTTATTGCTTTTGGATTTTCAGCAGCTTGAGTCATCTTAGGCCGCCTGCAGAAAATTAAGGCATTTTGGTATACAAATGCAATTGAATAAACAATTCAAAAATTACAGAATGCAAGTATGTCGATATATGCCTTTTTGAGAGCTTATAATTCCAAGCGAGAAGCTCATTTTTGCATCTATTTAGCTTTGAGCAGATGCACCACATTGCTTTATGAAATTGGTCTTTTCACGATTTTTTATTTTGCATTTTACGGCTGCTTGTTCAGTAAGGCATCACATGACTCCCCTAAGGTTTTTCTTAACATCCTGTCCAGGCTTGCCCTACGCTCCATATTGCTGTTTATGACTGCCATGTTTTTAAGCAATTCTTTCGCCTTTTCTTTATTTAAATTGATAAAAAGCACGTCTTTGACTTCTTTTACATCAATAAGTCTTTCCTCAGCTAGTTCCTTTACCGTCAACTCTGCTTTTTCCTGTGCATATTGAATTTCGACTATGCGTGATAGCAGATCTTTAAAGACAGTGGGAACGTCCAAATTTTGGATCCTATCATGCATTTCTTTCAACGAATTATAATCTATCCATTTTCTTATTATTTGTTTGGCATTTTCGTTCTCCTGTGCCAGATTCATTTCTATTTGATGATCCAACTCATTAATCTCTTTCATTTTTGAATTGTATTCGCTGATAGAATTTCCATTTGCAAAGCTTAAATTCTCGATAATCGCTTTTGACTCTCCATATGCAATTATCCTCTTTTTCTTAAGTTCATTCTTTCCTTTTAGCAATGAGTAGACATTGTTAACCGCAGTGTTTATTTCGTCATCATTTTGGCCTTGATTAAATGCCCAAATTGCTATTTCACGCGATTTATACCAAAGCTCCTTTTCATTGCAAATTGCACTAACTGCATAATTTACAGCGACGACAAACTTATTGTCTCCCTCTTTTGTACGCACCATTTTTACAGCCTGATAAAAATATTTTAGTAGAATTTTACTGATTCAGATATTTATTAGTTCTTTTGTATAATCATGCTATTTTACATTGATTCCCTATACTCTTCTAGAGCTTCCACCAATTCAGGGTAGCCAGTTATATTGGCGCCCAAATAATCTGCTGCTTTTTGATACCATTCGGGCACTATGAATTTGGCTTTTGAAACCGATTCCTTCAGATCCGCAAATGATATCAATTGCTTAGTGTTCGCATTGCCGGATATTGACCTCGACCATACAGTTCTAGCGGCATCTTCGCATATTGATTGGATATCTGAGTGCGAACAAAAGCGTGTCAATTTTGCTAGAGAAGTAAAATTTATATTTTCTTCAGTAGGCCTTCCAGATAGATATTTTTTGAAAAGCGATATTCTTACCTCTTCGTTCGGGGCAGGCACGTATATCGTCCTGCCGAATCTGCCGCTTCTCCTTAGTGCCGAATCTATAAGCCATGGTTCATTGCTTGCGCCCACTACAAGCACCTTGTGGCCCATTTCATATAGGTTATTCATTTCGTTAAGCATCGTATTGACCGCTTGCCTTATCCATGGGTATGATGATGCTTCTTGCCTGCTTATACCAAGCGCATCAAGTTCGTCGAAGAATATTATTGAGGGCGCATTGTTACGCGCATACTCGAAAAGGTTGTGTATATTCTTTTCAGTATTCCCGACCAAAGCGTCAACGATATCCGGAATTCTTACATTTATAAATTTAACCTTGGCTTCAGCAGCAGTAGCCCTGACTACATATGTCTTACCGCAACCGGGAGGCCCATACAATAAGATGCCTCCGCCAGCATTTACTTTATAATCCGACACGCTATCAGGGTATTTCAGCGGGTATATTATGTACTTGCTAAGTTCTTCCTTCTGTATTTCCATATCGACAACTTCTGAAAACCCAGCAATTGGCGATTCAGCCATAAATATCTCAGTCAAACCGGTAGAATTCTGATCTGCTCTGCTTTTGTAATAATCCAGTTCTGCAGTATCCCTGCCAGATATGAGATTATACAGCAGGTCTTCTACCACTGAATTTATTAACCCGTTTTCAAGATCCAATAGGAGCGCACTTGATGGCTTGCGGCGTTTTTTCATGTTTCTCAGCAATATGAGTGTCTTTTTAATCAATTGCCTATTGGCCTTGTAGCCAATTTTTATGGCAGATTTTAACGACTCGTTTGCCGTTTTTGTATCATTTTTATATATTGATATTATAGTTTTAAGCAGCAGTTCTTCGCCCAAAAATTTGTTTTTAGTATCCAGCATTATGGCGTTCTCAATTGTTTTCGAAGCTGTTTCATATTCATTTAAATTCAGAAGCGCGACGGTAGCTAACAGGCTTAATATTGCATCCCCGTGGAGATATTTGCTGTCCAATTCGTCAATATAAATTCCGCGCTCCTTTCTCTGGACTGTTTCTGCTATGTTATTTGCGGCCGTTTCATAATCTTTTACTGAAAAATTTGATATTATGCTTATTACTTTCGATACCAAACCATTATTTATTGAAATTAGTTTATTTGAGTATTTCACGGCATTCTTTGAATCTCCACGTTCAAGGTACAGCAGCGATAACACCATATATATGAAGCGCTTATCGTTATCGGATTTGGCCCCAATGTTGCGCTCCAACCTCCTGCAGAGATTAAGGGCATCATCATGCTTAAATTCTTCTATTTTAGATATGGCGTCCTTCAATTCTGCCTTTTCTGAGAATAACCCCATAGACTCAACTACGATAATTTATATACATTATATTATATATGCCAATATTATAGAAATGGCAGGCCAGGCTTATATTAGGTTTATCTACGCTGCATGTTTTCTAGTTTATACGCCTGATTGGCATCATCTATTATCTTCGCAAAGGTTTTTCTGTCAAGTTCGGATATTACTGCATTTATAACGGCTTTTTCAATAAGCGCATTGGATTTTAGCTTTCGATGCACATGCTTGAAAAAATCCGAATAGGCGTTTTCTTTCAAATCTATATTTGAAAGCTCCTGGTTTACCTCATAAGCTATGCTGCGCATGTTTGCTTGCAATGATTCCTCAAGGTGATCCTTTTTTTTAGGCATTGAAATGCTTTGATCCTTTCTTATTGCTACAAGATCGTTTTTATAATTTGTGAAATAGTGCTCAAATGCGTTTATGGCATTCTTAAGATTTTCATCGTATTCTTCGATTTTGAACATGTTTACTTTGCAGGTTGTTTTCGCCATATAGTCACGATGGTATATTCAACAGCCCCATATATTTATATTTTGAGTTTTTACCATGCAGTATTTGGATTAAAGGTGCCATAAATATGTGCTATACTATATATTTTTAATTGGGTTAATAGAATAGGTGAAAAAATGGCTGATGAGATATCGAAAGAATTGTTTAAAAAGTATGAATTGCCAAGATTGCCCTACAATCTAGATGCGTTGGAACCCTATATAAGCAAGGACATTATGGATGTGCATTACAACGGGCACCATAAGGGCTATGTTACTACCACCAATAAGCTTGTTGACAGATTTGAAGGAGTCGTAAAAGGTTCTACAACAAGCTATGACATTCAGGGCATAATACGCGGAATGGTATTCAACCTAAATGGGCATAAATTGCACAGTTTATACTGGAACAATATGGCCCCGGAAAGCAAATCCGAAGGAGGTCCTGGCGGAATCGCAGGGGACATGATAAACAAGCAATATGGGAGTTTGGATAGGTTTAAGCAGATACTGTTTGAAACAGCCAACTCCCTTCCAGGCACCGGTTGGACAACGTTGAATTACGACGTTGAAAATGGAAATTTGCAGCTTATGACGTATGAGAACCACTTTATGAACCAGATAGCTGAACTGCCAATAGTGTTGATATTGGATGAATTCGAACATGCTTATTATTTACAATACAAGAATAAGCGAGCAGACTACGTGGATGCATGGTGGAAATTGATAAACTGGGACGACGTAGAAAAAAGATTGAGAAAGGCGATAAACCGCGCGGAAAAATAGCTATAAAACATGGGCTTTTGAGCCCTTTATAACTATTTTTATTTCATCTGACGCAGACGCCATCACAGAAGCTAATGTTTTGCTGCTTTCATCTAGAAATTCAATAGCATATGGCGCCCCGTCTAAAAGGTCGCAACAAATTGGATTGGATATGCCATGCTTTTCCAGATCGAACGAAATCAATTCTTCACCAAGGTGCATGATCCTAATATATTTTAACTTGTCAAATATATGGCGTTTATCGGATTGTTGCAGATCCTCCAAAAGACTTATTTTAGAATTTACATGGCGTCTGGCGGATGCCTTGCACCCTATATCTTTATGCTGCACTGCAGCATTACTTGTTTCTGGACTTGCATTTTGATAGTATTTTGTTTTTATAAAGATAGTATCCTGAGACAATTTTTCATCGCCATTTTTTATTACATAGTTTAACGCACCAGTTCTTGAATTAAGATGCTTAAGCTTAGAGACAACCTCTGAATCTTCGGCATATGTAAAAACGAGGTCTTTGCATGCTATGGGTGCAACATCTGAAGCCTGCTTCAAGTACAGCTTTATTTGGCACAATCTCCTTATATTTGGATCAATATCGTTTATATTGTGCACCATAAGCATTAGGCCTATGCCTTTTTTCCTAAAATCCTGCAATCTGTATTTTATGTCTTCTACAGCTGCAGTATTTTGCAGGCCGAATACGATCTGGGCCTCTTCGATGCATAACAATGCCCTAAGATTATTGTCACCATCAATTCCGAATCCTGAAAGAACCGAATAGATTTGATTCATGATTAGCGCATACATAAATGAACGTGTTTTTATGCTTAAATTGGAAAGATCAAAAACGACTCCTTTTTTCAATGATTCTGAAATATCTATGCCATCAATGGATGCATATTCGTCCCTGCTCAATATGCCAACTAAATTTTCTAATGCAGATTTTATGTTTTCGCCGTGTTTTGTATATTTGGTTCCAGCATTGGTCTTTTTTCCATGCAATTTTACTATAGACTCCTGTATCGCATAATAGACGCTTATTGGATCTGGACAGAGCGTCGTTGAGTATACTGCCCTAAATGCATTAAGGAGGCATTTTTCAAGAGGATTCTTATATGGGCCGGCATCTGAAACAGAAGCCAATAGCATTGCCAAATTCTCGGAGAAATTTGTAGGATTTGAATTTTGTGGGCATTTGAAGAAATTTATAGGAACTCCATCATCGTATATCCTTATGGATTGCATATTATGCATTTTTGCAAAATCATTCCATTCTGAAGTTGGCGACAGAATTGCAATCATGGCATTGTCATCTGACCTGTTTTTCGCCTGCCTCTTTATGGCGTCTACTATTGCCATTCCCTCCATTGTCTTTCCGCTTCCTGGCAAGCCACTGATGATACAGCCCAGATTAAGGGATGATTCGTCTATTGCAACAGCATTTTCCGTCTCTACAGCAGCGTCTTTCATATATGTTCCAAGCACTATGCCTGATTCCTTTGCAAATATCCTTGTAGGTATCACATAATTTAGGCTGTATATTCCATAAAAGCTTAGAAGGCTTAATGCGTGCTGAATCCCAAATATCAAGCCATCGCTGTTGTCTACGTGTTTTAATAGTGCGCGTATGTCTAATCTAATCGCTTCAAAATTTAATACAAGAAATTTGGATTTTATATAAGAATCAGCTACAGCGCCGCACCCTGATGTAAATATGCATATTTTGTATACCTTTCCATTGCTTAACAAAGAACTATTTATAGACTCTAGCAGTTCAATTAGCATGTCTTTTTCTTCAGAAGCGCCAAAAAGGTCATTTTGGAGTGATTTAGTCGAAAATAGGCTAAAGCCCCCCCTAACTGAATTGTTTTCACGAATCGGTATTTCGCTTAGTATCTTTTCCAGATTATCCTTTTGTCTTTGGGCTGACGCATAATTTTTAGGCATAAAAAGTATATTTAATGTCCCGGATGTTAGCCCTATGGAAAATATATCGTTCATAAGCCAATTTGACATGAGCTCATATTTTCGGTATATGTAGTACAAGTCTGCATTCATTTCCTTATTGAATAATGGCCTGTCGCATTTATTGAAAGTTAGGCCGGGAATTGATTTTTCTATCTGCATTAAAGACCGGTATGCGTCATCTGCAGGCAACGAAATTATGGATTTTTCAGTAGAGAAATCATAACTTAGTATAAACGGCGTGTTACCCGTAGATTCGAAGAACTGAATCTTATTAAAATCTTTATTGGGGATATCTTTTATCTCAAAACTTAAGACATAGTCACTATTCATTTTATCACATAAATAATTGCAATGCTTATGAGCATCATTGCAATCAATTTTATATTGCCTATGCTGCTGTTTCTTGAATTTAGGTAGTGCATAGTTATGATTGCAATAGGGGCGGCAAAAAGGATTATGATGACTGGCATCACCTGACCAGTGTATTGGTATCCAAGTGCGCCCAATACCTCATTTATTCCAATAAAAAACGCAAAGATGCCATAGCACAGCGCCAACCCTAAAAATGCGCTTTTAAAGAAGTTCTTTTTGTGATATATGGATTTTATATTTTTAAACATTTAAACACCTAATAAAGAAATGGTACTCAATAAAATCAGGACGGCCGTCCCAATTATTAAATCGTTGGATATTTTACGCCCCTTTTTGTTGCTGGCGAAATTCTCAATAACTAAGGATATTATACAAATCGCATCCAACATTATAGCAAAAGAAAAACCTATCCGCGCAAAATAAATTTTATTCATCAGCACATTATCACTTCTATAACTTTATTTTCTGCCAGTAATGAGAGCAGGGCATTTGTTCTACGAAAGGATGACGCAACATTGGCAAATCTTACCCTATCTGCTTCTAATACAGGAACTAAAATATGCGATTTAATATGTGATTTTCTAGTTGCCAAATACTGCAATTTCTCTACAAATACGATGCTGTTTTTCTTTTTGATTGAATTTGTGTCAGGGGCCAGCAAATACCTACCAGTTTGCATGAATGCATCATATATATACCTTGAAACTATTGACAGCCGCATATCTTTCGATAATGATATGTTATTCCCATCAAAAAATAGGTAACCCAATCTATTCAGGCAATACAAGGCATATGTTAAACTTTCGTTAGTCTGCCCGCTGGAAATTGATTTGCTTGATTTTAAATAGTCTAGGATGTCATCGAATTTTAGGCTTATGCCTTTTGAAGCTGCCTTTGAAATGAATATTTGATATGCTTCATTGATTAATGCGTAGGCTTCGGGCATTGATATTCCCGTGCTAGAAGTTTCATACCTATCAAAACCATCTATTATGATATTTATATTATGGCTGCTAATTTGATAGTCCGATAGAAATTTAATTCCAGCAAATAGCGATAGCCCTAAAAAGATGTATTTTATGCTTAAGTTGAACTCCGCGGTTGCCGCATATGCAGTTATTAGCAGCATTATAACCATGACGTTTTTACCTATCTTGTCTTGCAGCATCTAAAACACGCCCTTTTATATATGAAATAGTATCTTTATCCAGATTAAATTCATTGGACATTAATTCTGCAGCATTTGCTTCTGGGTAATCATATCTTTTAAAGAATTTTTTAAAGAAAGCCAGGTATATTTCATTTTCCCGCTTCAGCGCCGTATTTTCCTTCAATAAATTGATTATAGAATTAGATAGTGAAAAATTGGAATTATTAAGTTCATAGAGTTTAAGATTTGCCGACTTATCCGCGTTTGATTGCTTACTTATTAATTGGTTGTTGCCTTGCACTACGTCAACAATGTACGGATATAATGATTCAAGCTTAATCTCGTATGAGTCTTTTAGATAGGCAAGTATAATTACAAAATATCTGAATTTTAATGCTTTGTTTTTTTCAGTTGGAACTGAAAAATAATAAGAAAATTCTATATGATCCTTATCTAAGATTAAATCGCAGTCTATTTCGCCTTTTGCAATTATTTTATACCTTAACCGTGTGCCGCTCGATACTAGCATGAAACCTGGAATAAATGAGAGCACCCACATAACGTCCTTAAACGTTGTTTTCAGACTGGCTTTTACGCATATGCTAGACCTTAATGCAAAGCCGCTTTTTCTTTTATCCTTAGAGTACATTGAAATGCACTTTTTTGAGCTTATTGTATGCTTTTACTATCTCGATATCAGGTATCTTGAATAGCCTCAATGAAACCAGAATGTCTGCCCTGCTTAAGCCAAAGTCCAACAGCATACTAATTATTTTTTCGAGCTCCATCGTTTTGTCCGACTCAGTTATGTGTTCCATAATCTTGTTTATTTCAATTCTTGCTATCCCGATTCCTTCAAGGTATTCGGAAAATTTTTGCAGATTTATAGGATAGTTCATACTTTCACCTTTTATCTCAAAGAATTCAACTTGTAAGCCATCAATATGAGATATAAGAAAACTTTTTGATCTGCTATTCTTTGTCAGCACCGACATAAAACATGACCCTACGTGCAATCCGTTCATTCTCGATATGTCATATTCGCTAAACAGCCTTACACCTCTGATGATGTCATAATCGGCTTGATTTCGAAGTTTGAATATTGCAATATGCGCTGAATTTGAGATAATATCGTTATTTATGTCCCCTATAAGCTGAGTCGCAATAAATATGGCAAATCCGTACTTTCTGCTCTCCCTGAATAATTTACCAATGTTTTGCATGGGATTTATTAGTTTCCAGGCCTCATCGACCACCAGTATATTTTTTACATTATTGGACATCCCAAGGGCAGGCATTAATTCCATTACCGATTTGAATATAGTATCTGCAAGAACTAGCTTAACGCTTTCATTTAAGGCTGATAAATCTATATCATTAAAACCTTTAAAAAAATCGTAAAGGCTTACACGCGTTTCGCCATCAAAAAGGCCTGATTCATCCAGCATAGACAATTTGTAATACAATTGCCCGCCTTCTGATTTTTTAATTTTATTAATTAATTCTCTGATCGAAAAATTATCGTTAAATTTATTTTTATACGGTTCCAATAAGAATCTAATCAGTTTAAACTCACTAGCGTCGGCATTTATAAGTTTGCCTATTAGATTTGCTAAACCGTTTATGCCTTCGGGTTTTTTGCACAATAGGTGAATTATGTCTAGGCCGCTCTTTTCCCCAAACCTATATACTCTGCCGGAAACAAATTTAGCAGCCTTAGTATACTCTCCGGACCAGTCTATGATAAGAACGTTTGAACCATTTATTATGTTTTCTTTTATCATCAGGCTCTTCAGGAAAAATGTCTTTCCCGACCCACTCATTCCAACAGCGACGAGATGGGGATTTACTGCTGAATTCAGATCTAGAAAAAACGGTGTTTTGTATATCGCAGTCTTCCCTATATAAATTGAATGCGCTAGATATTGATAGTCTGGATTAGGCTCAGACATGGGAAAAATGCGCAAGTGCTTGCTGAGGTATTCCGAATTGGACATTTTTAGGATCATTCGCCAACACCTAAATCCATCTTTAATAGTTCGATCAATTGATTTCCCTCCAATATGTTGAATTTTGCCTTGAACGCAAAGCTGAATTCGTTTGCAATTGTTTTTAACCGGTTTATTGCAAGCTCTTCGGCGAAAAACTTGTTTTCTGAACTTCCAATTGCAACTAGATAATAAGCTAAATAAACGGGTTTTTTGCCTTTTTTAATATTATCGATATCCTCGGACAGGGCGTTTATTGAATTTCGCAGCCCTATGCTACGCAGCGAGTCTTTGCCTTTTGCCGTGGAAGGAAGCCTTGAAAGTTCTATTTCCTTTGCATATTTTTTGGTTTCAA
Organism: Candidatus Martarchaeota archaeon; assembly: GCA_023473255.1. Taxonomy (GTDB): domain Archaea; phylum Micrarchaeota; class Micrarchaeia; order Micrarchaeales; family Micrarchaeaceae; genus JAMCYW01. The sequence goes on from JAMCYW010000017.1 coordinate 11,023, forward strand.
TAGATTCAAGAATCGATTTTGTATTCAGATTTTTTACACATATTGAGAATTTGAACGGGAAATCGGAGTGTGAGATTATATCCTCAATCTTATCCCTTTCAATTTCATCTTCCAACTTTTCCAGCGTGCATGCCGCAGATGCATGATACCTGCCATTTCTTTTTATCGATGCTGACTTTCGCCCCGAACTTAGTTCAAAATTACCTAAAACTTGTATAAAATTGGTTTTCTTGATTAATGCGGCTTCTATAAATGGCCAAAAATAGAACATCGTGATTCCAGCTATAGAAAAAAAGGATGATGCCATAACAGCATATGCATTCATCAACAGCACACTAAATGCTATAGATATGATCGAAATAGCTAAAAATAAGTATATTAGAAGATTTCCAAAATCTATTTCCATATGCACACCTTAGAATATATCAAATTTGCCAAACGAGATTTCGCTGCCCAGTAGTTTTGCAAATTCCCTGGTAGATATTGCCGTAAGTATAATGCTGAATGCAGGCATAAAAAAAACCTCTATCACAAGCAACGCTACTGCTTTTAATATGCTGGAGATCATGGTCAAAAACATGCTAAAAAAATTCGACGCAATATTCAGCGTCCCAGACATATATGTAGATATTGATGAATTTCGATTCATTGAGAATATATTACTGCTTATTGATTTTGAATATGTTAATATGGACGCGGCAGAAGTTGCAGCAGTAACGTTTGAATAGTTGTAGGCTATTTGGGCATCTAATAAGTAGGTTAATGGAAAAATTAGAAATAACCCTATTGAAAGTGCGATTATAGACCCGCCTAATTTTCGTGTAGGGTAGAATGTTCTTAATATTATCCCTGTTGGCAGCAGTAGAGGCAGTGTAATTATGGATATTACTTCCAAAAGTGCCGATTGTATATATATGCTTATAATTGAGAATGTTAGCGCACTTATAATGTATGTTTCTTCCGTAAGTATCGGGGAAAAAATAGCTTTGAATGATATTGATGCCAACCCCACGCTTAAGGATACGGATGAAAAAGTGCCTATAATGCCATACGCAGTTGCAGTTGGTATCAGCAGTTCCAATGCAGCATCGAGCAATGAAGGAAATCGAGAGCCTTTTATATTAATAGTAGTGCCAACAAGATAATTATTTGCGAAGCATATCGCATAATTTGAATTGAATGCCGGACAACTAATCCCATGTGATACGTTTAACACAATGCCATTTATAACTGTACTTATGGCTCCGCCTTGGCTCAATGCGATTATAAGTGTGCCAACGATTACGCCGTTTATTGCAGTCTGGAGAATTTCGTCCTTGCCAAAATCCTTCAGTTTTCTGATGTCTGAGGCTATGCCTATACTATAGACTATGCCGCCCACCATTAACATTATAGCAAGCACGACCACTGCGATAGAGTAGCCAATCATCATATCACGAAGTAGAATTTACTAAGGAATTAGAGAAAAGATGTGTTGCGGCCAATGCCAAAGAAGTTGCTGAAACGCTCAGCACCCCGACTACTACTCCGCCTATAACCATATTAGTTGCAGTTGTATGAAAATTTGCCCTTCGATCGGGCGGCAACATCTGCCCAATCGCATAGAATATGCCGGCCAATACGAATAGCATCGCGCTTAAAATCGGACCTATTTGGGAAAGTATGCTTTTTATTCCAGAAAGCTCGCCCATTATTTGAAATGCAGGCATGTTGGCAGTCAACAATGCCGCATATGCCGAATGTGAAATATATATCGAAAATAGAACTACAGGTATTAGCATGTATTTTATCATGTTGAACCTGTGCAGCGTACGGGCAGTAATGTTTATTGGAATCATATACTTACCTTTACTTAATTTTATTTAAGTATATGATTATTACGTTAGATAAATATTTAAATACTTTGATATATATCAAATGCAGTAGCTTATGCGCCTCTTATACCGCCAATAAGCATTGCACTATGCATTTATAGTCATGCCCGATTTTTTGGCTTAATAAAGTTTTTTTCTGCAAATTTTATATTTGCATTGATGTATTCGCGCACATTGATAAGGCTTTTTTTGATATCTGCGCGCATATTTTGCTTTTGGGCAAAAAACATGTCTATCCGTTTTAGCGAGGCCTTATCACTTGCGAAAGCAAAATTACTTACATAGTAATTAAGCATGTGTGTGCCAGGCACATATTTTTGGGTTAACGATTGCCAATTAGACAAGGTCCAGCCTAGCAGATATGCATTAGATGTTGGGTTTATAGAGATCACAGACGCAGGGGTAAGCGAATCTTGTATCCTCACTTCTTTAGATAGCGATAATTCAAGAGTGCTCTTGGCCATTTGGACGCCCTTAAAATAGCCAAGCGACGCAAGTGCTATCCTTTTTGTATCTGGGCGCGCAGCTTTTTTATACAAGCCGAGAATCTGCCTGTATGTTTTTATGCTTCCAGTCCATGCAGATACATAAAATACAGCATCGCGTATGTTTATGTCTATGCTATCATGATTTGCAAGATATCTGGCGAATAGTGCCTTGCATTTTTTAATGGTGCTTTCGTCGCCCATAATGCCTAAGCCATGTATAACTTTTGACCTTAGCATTCGGTCTATGTTTGTATCTGATTTTTTAGGTGCCCAGCCCAACCTCTTGAGCAGCATTGAATAGTATTTGATGCCTGCATTTTTCGCTGCGCGCTCTGTCTCCGGGCTCTTGCCATATGACATGCGAAATATCCAATCTATATGCGAGGCTATGCTTATGTCTATCGGATAATCTGGAAAATCGCAAAATTTATCGATAAAATTAAGGTATGACCCAATAGGAAGGATGCCCATCCTTATCTGAATAAAAAAATCATTTTCGATGCCCCATGAATCAACTCCAGATAGTTTTCCAGTTTTTATCATTTTGCCAAGGCGTTCGAGCATCTCATCTGAATATTTTGTGCGATAGAGATAATCCTGACCGTAGTTTATCTTGAGCCAGTCGAAGTTTCCTTTTATGGCTCCTGTTTTCCCATTAAGGAAAGTCGATGCCATTCCCTTATTTGATACAAAATCTATTGGTATGGGCCACGTTTCATTCTTTCCCGCATTCCCATCGATTACAAACCTTTTCTGCATTAGGTCTACCCGTTTATTTGAAAATTTTACTTCGACCATAGGGTAACCTACGTTGTCTATCCATGCACTGGCAAATTTGGATATGCTGAATTTCCTTGTTTTGCCTTTAGATGCTTCTTCTACTGCACCCCATAGATCGTATTTTGTTGCATTGCCATATGCATGTTTTTTTAAGTACTTATGCAATCCCTTCCTAAAAACATCTGCCCCTGCGTATTTTTCTAGCATATGCAGCACTGTACCTCCTTTTTCATAGCTTATTTCATCAAATATTTGATCTATCTCTTCTGGTGTGCTCACATGTGTGCTTATAGAGTGGGTAGATTTTATTTGATCTGCAACGAATGCCGTAGATATGACTTCATTGAAATACTGGCTCAGCATGTTCCACTCTGGGTATATTGCATCCATGGCCTTGAAGCTCATAAATGTGGCGAAACTCTCATTGAGCCAGAGATCGTTCCACCATTTCATCGTTACTAGATCGCCAAACCATTGATGCGCCAGTTCATGCGCAACTGTTTCGGCAATATGCTGTTTTATTGAGACAGGCGTTTTTTCGTCCCCTAAAATAGATATTTCTCTAAATGTTATAGCGCCCCAATTTTCCATGGCCCCCGCTGCAAAGTCAGGTATCGCAAGCAGGTCCACTTTCGGGAGCGGATACTTTATTCCAAAATAGTTTTCGTAAAAAGCGATGAACTTTTTGGCATATTCCAATGGGAGCTTTGCCAGCTCCTTTTTGCCTTTTGTAAATAATACGCGTATTGGAAGTGAACCAAGATTACCTTTTATGCTTTCGAATTCGCCGACCCCAAGGTATAGGAGATATGTAGACATTAACGGCGTTTTCTGGAAGATAAATTCACGCCTTTTGTTTATGCGCTTGACTTCAGTTACGGGCATATTAGAAACGGCTTCCATGCCCTCGTCTACTGTTATCGATATCTCAAACGTAGCTTTCAATGCAGGCTCATCAAAACACGGAAATGCGGAACGCGCATCCGGAGCTTCGAACTGCGATGTTAAAAGATACTTGTCCTTCCCTCCGTCCTTATATATGCTGCGGTAGAAGCCGTACATCTTATCGTTGTTTATGCCATTGAAGTCTATTACCAAAAGAGCATCGGCGGATATCTTTTTGTCCACGCTTATTGATAGGCGTTTTTCTTTTTTAAGCACTGAAAATCGGGTGTGTTGCGCTATGCCCTTTGAATACAGCGTTACGCTCTTTATGTCCAGCTCGTTTGCGTCAAGAATTATTTTATCGGTAGGCTTTTGTAGCCTGATCGATATTGATTCATGGCATGAATATATGAATGTTTTCATGTTAGTTTCAATTTTAAGGTTGTAGTTTTTGGGCGTTATGTTTTTGGCAATTGTTTTATATTCTAATGTTGACATCATATCACAGAATCATTGACATCCTAATAAATTTAAGGCATTTGGTGAAAAAATGGTACGGTTAAGCTGGCTCGGGCATGCTGCATGGCAGATTGAATTCAGCAGATGCAATGTTATAATAGACCCATTTCTTAAGGGCAATCCCAGCGCAAGCACATCGCCAGAAGAAGTAAAAAGCGTTGATTTTGTATTGGTTACCCACGATCATTCTGATCATTTAGGCGACGCAGTGGAAATTGCTAAAGCAAATAAGGCAAAATTTGTATCCATTTTTGAAACCTCAAATTATGCAAGAAAAGGAGGTCTCCCTGATGATATGATAATAGGCATGAATATTGGAAGCTTAAACGATTTTGGCGCAATACGCATTGGATTGGTCCCGGCAGTGCATAGCGGCAATCCGACAGGTTTTATAATAAAGGGCGATGGTAAGACGATATACCATGCAGGCGACACAGCGCTTTTCGGGGACATGAAACTTATCGGAGATATGTATAAACCGAATGTTGCATTGCTGCCAATAGGAGGATTCTTTACAATGGGCCCTGATGAAGCAGTCTTGGCAGCAAAGATGATAAAGGCAGATGTGACCATGCCCATGCATTATAATACATTTGAGGCAATAAAGCAGGACCCGGAAAGATTTGCACGTGGATTAGCAGGCGTAACAGATGTCAGGATATTGAAGCCAGGCGAATCTACAGAGATATGAGCCTATGCTTTTATCGGATTTACATACCTGCTTTGGTCCTTGAATCCTATTGCGTCAAGCATAATCACTTTTATCCTGTTACTGCTGCGCAACACTATTTTATATATAGGCAGGTGGACAAGCGCTACTGACGATACGCTGCATCCGGGAAATATCAGCCTTGCATATTTTATAAGCTTCTGCTGGCTCACATTTGCATATGGCAATATGCCGGCAGACTTTTCTTCTATGCACTCCACAGGCTTCCGGGATGCATATCTAAGAAATGTGTTTATTACATATTTATCCTTGGATTTTTTTATGATGCCTCTTCTTTCCAGGGATAGCAGCATGACTGAAAGCTTGTTTTGCGAAAATCCCAACCTAGCAGAGAGTTTTTTTATGTCGAGTCCTCCGTATATCATGAGGGCTCTTGATACGTCTTGCTCAGGCTGGGAGATAGGGATTGACTTGCTTATCCTAGGATCGATAAAAACTATTGATTTCTTTATTTGTATGATCTTCCCATCAGGGCTGAGCAATGAATAGAACTCCTTGAAAGTCGATGCATTTTTAGTTGGTTGTATTATCTGCACATTAAGCATAGGCAGGTATGCCTTTTCCACAGATTCCACGTTTTCGCGATTTAGGCGCATCTTATTTATCGGGTTATTGTAAAGCTTCAACGCAAATGATTTTGCTTGCTCGATATCATAGTTCCCCTTGATGACAAACAGCTTAGAGGCTTTCTGTTTCCTGCTTACGCCCTCTTCATCCTTATGCTCCGGATTTTTGGACAGGTTTTTTATAACGTCAGATATGTCTGTTTTTACGTCATGCATGCCTGCAAGACCAGGGGTGTCCCCCATATGCGACACCATCCTTTGCTTTACTTTGAAAGGATTGTCCTCATTTATGCCAAAAGGCATGAAGTTGCCTGCAGGCAGTTTTGTTATAGCTTCAAGCTTCTTTCGATTCTCGAAAAGCGTACTCACTGCAGAAAGGTCGTTTTCTATTGTAAGCTTGCCAATGAATCCATATGAACATTGAGCCAGCACATTTTTGCTTATATTCGCAGGGCGCTGTGTAGCCACTATCAAACCTATGCCGCGCTTGCGGCCCCTGACGCTTATCTCCTCTATCATGTTTACCCCTTTATGCATGATTTGAGGGGCGAATTTATCTGCCTCTTCGACTATTACCAGATATGGGGATTTCAGCCTTTCTTCAATAGAATAGAGCGCCTGCAGCATGTCAAATACGGGCTTTGATTTATCAGTAAGGTCGGATACGTCGAATATTATTGGAATTCCTGAAGATATGCTTTGCGATGCGAGGCGCCGATAGTCGATATCGTGCTTTACATCAGAAGATGGATCTTCACTTACCCAAAGTGCATTAAAAATTGATTTGAGGTTCTTATATTCGCCTTCTGTATCAATAACAATAAAAGGCAGTTTGGCTTTACACATTTCCTCTATCAGTACACCTATCAGAAATGATTTGCCTGACCCGCTTTGGCCTATGACACAGCACCTTCCGGTAATTACCTGCTGGGCATCTAGGTTTACACCTTCGGATAGATTCAGATACATGCAACCTTATCACTATTCCGAATAAAACTTAATAATGCTATGCATGCCGGTCCGAAATTTTTACTGCTTGGCAGATAATCACGGTTTCTTTACAAGTTTTTCCATTTTCTTATATAATTTAGCCCTTGACGCAAGGCCGCTTTTTATTGCATCTGAGCTTATGTCGGATCTGGCATTATGCGATTTTATGGCAGTATCAGCTATTGCAATTGCGACATCAGATATGGCTTTAGAAAGCTCTTTCCCTTCGGATATTGACGGCAATATTTGGTCCTTTGCCAATCGTTTGCCTACGCTTCTTGCAAGGGCCTTTGCGCCGTTATACAGCATCGAGTAATCAATCCTTGATGCACCCGAGTCTAGAAGCCCCCTCATTACAGCAGGGAAGCTCAGCATGTTGTTAACCTGGTTCGGCGCATCTGACCTGCCTGTTGCGGCTATGAACGCGCCTGCTTCCATCGCTTCTGCATATGGTATTTCAGGATCGGGATTTGCTAATGCGAACACTATTGGTTTCTCATTCATCTTTGATATGATTTCCTTGCTGAATGCATTGGCCTTGGAAGCGCCTATAAGGACATCTGCATTTTCTATTATATCTGAAAGCATGCCGCTCTTGTTTGCGCCGTTCGTGATGCGGGCTATCTCATCCTTGTATTTGTTCATGTGCTCCTGCCTGTCCCTGTATATAAGCCCGTTGCTATCCAAAACATAGACGTTCTCCATCTTCATATACCCGAACATCCTTGAAATGCCCAAGCCTGCTGCACCTGCGCCGTTCACTACTATCTTCGACGCCTTGAGGTTCTTTCCGGCTATCTTGAGCGCATTCATAACGCCGGCTATGGCCACGAGCGCAGTGCCGTGCTGGTCGTCATGCAGTATTGGAATCTGCAATTCGTTTGAGAGCCTTTCTGCAATGCTGAAACATTTTGGAGATTCTATGTCTTCTATATTGATGCCCGCTATGGATGGGGATATATGCCTTGCGAAATTCACTATCTCGTTTTCATCCGTAGTGTTCAGGCATAACGGCATTGCATCGATTCCAGCAAGCTTTTTAAACAGCAACGCTTTGCTCTCCATCACAGGCAGCCCGGCTTCCGGGCCTATATTTCCCAAGCCGAGTATTCTCGTACCATCTGATATTATCGCTATCGTATTCCCTTTATTTGTATAATCGTATGCCTTTGATTTGTCTGCATTTATCTCTTGGCATACGTATGCGACTCCTGGCGTATAATATTTTGCCAAATCGTCCCCATTAGCCAGCCTGACCTTTGGAGCGCTTTCCACTTTGCCTTTTGATTCCATATGTGCCTTTAATGCGTCTTCTTTTGTTACCATAATTACATCCCTTCGCTTATATTAGGTTTTTAGGATCAAGTATCTTATTTAGCTTGGCACGGTCCATTATGCCCATAGCTATGCATATCTCCTTTACGCTCTTCCCTTTTTCGTGTGCAGCTTTCGCAATCTCTGCAGCTTTCGCGTAGCCGATATAAGGACTCAGAGCCGTAGCAATCGATGTGTCCATCTCTATATGCTTTTCTATTGCTTTTGTATTGGCTTTTACGCCTTTGACACACCTTTCCGTAAATGCATCTATGCCATTACCAAGTATATCAATTGAGTATAAAAGGTTGAATGCTATAATTGGCATGAATACGTTAAGTTCAAGCTGCCCTGAATTCGCCGATTCCCTTATCGTTTTGCAATTGCCCATTACCTGAAAGCACACCATATTCAGCATTTCCGCCATGCTTGGATTTATTTTGCCCGGCATTATCGACGATCCCGGCTGCACTGGCGGCAATATCAATTCATTGAAGCCGGCGTTTGGGCCGGAGCCCAGGAGCCTGAAATCATTGGAAATTTTCCCAACCAATATTGCAGCCGTTTCCAAGGCATTGCCTAACATAATCTCTGCATATTCGTTTTGCATGCCTGCAAAAATGTTAGTTGAATGCTTAAACCTGGCCTTCAACATATTGTTCAATTCACGGATAACGGTTTTTTGGTAGTCTTTCGATGCATTGATGCCTGTGCCGAGTGCAGTGCCGCCCAATGGTATTTCCAATAGCTCTTTAGATGCGCTATTGAGGCTTTTCATCGCATACTCCACGCTGCCTTTGTAACCTTCAAATTCCTGCCCAAGGGTCATGGGCACAGCATCTTGCAGATGAGTGCGCCCTATCTTTATTATGCCGGAAAATTCTTTTGACTTAAGTGCCAATGCGGATTCAAGCCTCTTTAAATGGCCTGACAGATTTTTAAGCCCTAGATAAGCCGCTATTCGTGTTGCTGCATGATATGTATCGTTTGTAGACTGCGACATGTTAACATGGTCGTTTGGATGTATAAATCTGTAATCGCCTTTCTTTCGCCCTGCAAACTCCAATGCCCTATTTGCTATAACTTCATTCAGGTTCATGTTTGTGCTAGTTCCTGCGCCAGCCTGAAATATGTCTACAACGAATTGATCATATAGCTTTCCAGATATGATTTCATTGCATGCTTTTATTATAGGCAGGGCTCTATCCTTTTCAAGTTTCCCCACTTTCATATTGGATATGGCTGCGGCCTTCTTCAAAGTAGCGTATGCAATTATAAAAGACTGCTGCATGTGCATCCCAGATATGGAAAAGTTTTCTTTAGCCCTTTCAGTTTCTGCGCCGTAATATGCACCGTAGGGAACCTTCACGTTTCCAAGAACATCTTTTTCAATCCTATATTTTGAACCCATATCAACACCTCATCCTGCATAACTTTATATACTTTAATTCATTATCTCATTTGTCAAACCAAGATAAAAAGGTATTCCTTAAAAAGTCTTTAGAGGCACTTTGATGATTGATGATTACGATAGGGTAAAAACGGATGTTTTGATAATAGGCGCAGGCGGGGCAGGCATGCGCGCAGCCATATCTGCTGCCGAAGGCAATGCATCTGTTACGGTTGTTTCAAAATCCCTGCTTGGGAAGGCACATACCGTGATGGCGGAGGGAGGCATAGCAGCATCAGTAGGAAATGTCGACAGCAAGGATAATTGGATGGTGCATTTTTCAGACACCGTTGTAGAGGGAGTATACCTTGCAAATTGGCGGATGGCAGAAATACTTGCCACGGAGGCGCCTGACAGGGTTTATGAGCTCGAAAAGTTCGGGGCGCTTTTCGATAGGACACCAGAAGGCAAGATAATGCAAAGGGCATTCGGCGGGCACACATATAGAAGGCTTTGCCATGTAGGCGACAAGACCGGGCTCGAATTGATACGCACGCTTGAAGACCAAACCCTGCATAGGAATATAGCCGTATTTGATGAGGTTTACATAACCAAAATATTCTCTAATAGCAATGGAGTATATGGAGCGATAGGCATACGCTTCAGAACCGGGAGGTTTGTCGTCTTCGAAACCAAATCAATATTAATAGCCACAGGCGGGGCAGGGCGAATATACAAGACTACATCAAATTCTTGGGAGTCCACTGGTGACGGTTTGGGGCTGGCGTATCATGTAGGTGCCGCGCTTATGGATATGGAGATGATACAATTCCATCCGACCGGCATGGTATATCCACCAGGAGTCAAGGGGCTTTTGGTCACTGAGAGCGTCAGGGGCGAGGGAGGCATACTGCTTAACAGCAAAGGAGAGCGTTTCATGAAAAGCTATTCCCCTAAAAAGATGGAGCTTGATGCACGCGATGTAGTTGCCAGATCAATACATTATGAGATACAAAAAGGCAATGGAACAGAGCACGGCGGAGTATACTTGGACATAAGCAATAAGGGTGCTGATTTCATAAAGAGGAAGCTTCCGGGCATGTATTCCCAATTCATGGATTTCGCAGGAGTTGACATAACAAAGCAAAAGATGGAAGTTGCACCTACCGTGCATTATCAAATGGGAGGCATAAAGGTTGATCCTGAGACCTGCAGGACGAACGTGAATGGCTTATTTGCTGCAGGCGAGGTCGCTTCAGGCCTGCATGGCGCCAATAGGCTCGGCGGCAACTCGCTGGCAGATATACTTGTATTCGGCAAAAGGGCAGGCGAGGCCATTTCAAAATATATCAAAAACGCAGCTGAAAGCGCCGTAAGCGAAGACGACATATCACGAGAGATGGCGAGAGTTACCAGGTACGTAACAGATGCGGACGGCGGCACTAATCCGTATTCGCTTGTAGAAAAGCTTAGGGACACGATGCAGAATAATGTAGGCATAGTCAGGAATGAGGAAGATTTAAACAAAGCGCTCAAAGACATCGAATCCCTTAAGTTAGAATACAATAAGGTTGCAGTGCGCGGAGGAATGAAATACAACCAGGGCCTTCTGACGTGTTTAGAGCTGGGGAATATGCTGATTGCAGGCGAGGCCATAGTGAGAAGCGCATTGCTCAGGAAGGAAAGCAGAGGCGCACATACCAGAAGTGATTTCCCTAAAAAGAGCAGGGAATGGCTTAAAAACATAACCATAGAAAAAGGCAGCGATGGGAGCATGCTCATTGATGCCGTAAAAGTGCCCGAAATGCCGGACAGGCTAAAAAAATTCGTCAATGAAGAGGAGTATAAATGACAAATGGGAAAAAATTTACAATCAGCATATACCGTAACGATCCATCAAGTGGTGAAAAAGGCTTTTACCAGGACTTTGAAGTGCCGTTGGAAGAGGGCATGGTAGTGCTTGATGCAGTGCGCTACGTGGAGCAAAATCTAGATACGACATTGGCAGTGCGATGGAACTGCAAGGCAGCCCGATGCGGGTCATGTGCTGCCGAAATAAACAATATACCAGCACTCATGTGCAAGACAAGGATAGACAAGCTTAATGGCAATGTCAAAGTGAGCCCAATGAGGGCATTTCCCCTTGTAAAGGATCTTGTTACAGACGTATCTGAAAATTTCGAGATAGAAAGAAGGATGCCTGCGTTCAAGCCAAAGGAAGGCTTGCCGGAACCGTGGCGCATAGATGAGATGGACGTAAAGCGTTCCCAAGAATTCAGGAAGTGCATAGAATGCTTTTTGTGCCAGGATGTCTGTCATGTAATCAGGGAGCACAAAAAACCTTATTTCGGGCCAAGGCACATGGTAAAGGCTGCGTCGCTTGACATGCATCCGCTTGATTCGGCAGACAGGTCCGAATTCTTGAATAAGGAAGGCGGATTGGGATATTGCAATATAACAAAATGCTGCCAAGAGGTATGCCCTGAAAATATTGCGATAACGGACAATGCAATCATACAAGAGAAGGAAAGAGTTGTAGACCATTCATACGACCCCCTTCTGTGGCTGGCTAAAAAGCTTAACAGGTAACTTTATGAATTTTAGACACATCATACCGGGAGAGTTTCTCGAGCCGAACTGGAGGCTTTGGTCATTCATATTCCTGATAGCATTCACCATATTTGCAATGATGTCATTTCCAGTAAAGGAATTGAACGGCTTGATAGATCCATTCTATTCCCCTACGGTGCTAGTGCTGCCATTCGTCGGGCTTTTTAGGCTGACCTGCTATGCATACAGGAAGGACTACCATAGGTATGTATTCAAGCATCCGATCACATGCGCTACGAACGCAAGGGAAGACAGCCCGGCTAGAAGCTATAGCGGGGAAACCGGATTCTTTAGAATAGAGAATCTTCACAGGTATTTCATGTATTTCTCAGTATTGATCCTTCCGTTCTTTTTTTATGATTTTTATATAGCAGTGACTTATTCAGGCATATTAAAAATAACATTTGGCAGCCTGCTGCTGCTTGCGAACGCAGTTGTAGTTACAGTTTGGGTGTTCTCCTGCCATGCCGTGAGGCATCTTACTGGAGGCAGAGTGGATTGCTATGGATGCAAGCTTGCCGGAAAATCTAGGAATAGGTTCTTCAGACTCCAATCATATTTCAATGTTCACCATGAGGCACTTGCATGGGCCAGCCTGATATTGTTTATAAGCGTGGATCTTTACCTGAGGGCGCTTTCGGCAGGGCTTCCGCTCAACTTTACGATTATATCGCTGGTGATACCATGAAAAGATTAATGCCATCAAAATACAGGTATCCTCTTTTCTTTTTGGGAATCATGATTATAGATGTGTCTGGTTTCCTTTACAAATACCTGCATGCTACGCTTTTGCAGACTGAGATATTCGTAGTAATTGGATTTTTCCTGTTCCTTGCATCGATAGTGCTTTGATGCATTCCGCTAGATGCCTTATGCATGGCGCATGTTTGAATGGACTTCGCGGGATTTTCATGCGCCCTTTTTATGGGGCGAATTTTGAACCCGCAACCTCCTGCATGCCATGCAGGCGCGCTACCGTTGCGCCAGAAGCCCAAAGGATAAGTATCATTTATTTGCATCATTCTATTTATTTAGAATGGCATGACAAGGCAAAACATCTGCCTGGATATCCAAATGCATGTCATTCGTTTATTCATTTTTATACGGGCGATACAAATATTATATTTCCGCCGCGCAGCAGTATTGTTCCAAGCTTGGCTTTTATCTCTCCATCGCCA
>JAMCYW010000027.1:0-3449 GCA_023473255.1 Candidatus Martarchaeota archaeon
CTGCCGATATCGCATCCAAGTATCTGCCCCCGCGTTTTGGCAAATCCGTAAGGTTTGCCTATAAAGACCTCCTTCCCATTTTTCTCGTAAAACTGCTTGATGCTATCCAATTGGTGCACATGCTGTATCGTAGTGACCAGCCCCACCTTTTTATAATCAAATATATACTGCAATGATGGCTCAAGCAATGCAAGCGGCGCATCTATTGCGTATTCTATATATTCAACATTGAAGTCCACATGGTGGAATTCTGCATGCCCAAAATGTACGAGCTTGTCAACTTTCAGGTTTTTAGCCTCGTCTATTGCGAGATCGCATGCCCCGAACGTTGGCGATGCTGAGATAAAGACCTCATTGCCTTCGCTTTCGAGCGCCTTCGCATGCTCCAGCGCTTTTTGCTTGAGCCCTTCCGGAAACTGCAGTAATATTCTCATTACGCCCACAACATTAAAAGATATACATTATAATATTTAGAATTTAGCCAATGCAAAAAGAAGAGAAATGGAGAAAGTGTGCATTGGGTCATTCACTGCTTGTCTTGTAATGGCCTGAAAGCTTAGAAGCAGCCCTCCTAAACGCCTCTTTTGCGTGCGGCATGTTCTGCTTTGTAGTTGCTATCATAAATACTGACTGGCCCTTTCTTAAGCGTGCGGCAATGCCTGTGGGTTTGCCGAAAGCATTGTTCATACCTTGCGATATTCTGTCTGCTCCTGCACCTGATGCCATTTTATGCTCCCTTATTACTATGTGTGGGTAAACCAACACCCTGAGCAGAAAATTTCCAGGTATGTTGTTTTCAAGGTACCTGTTGGCAATCTGTCTGGCAGCTTCAAGCGAATTGGACCTAAGCTGTATCGGCTCTTGAACATCAAGCTTAAGCTTAAGGTCATAATTCTTGTTTTCAGTACCCATCTTGAATACAAGGAGGCTCGTATGCGGCAGTGCTCTAATATAATTTTTCCTTGGCTTCTTCTGGGAATACCTAGCCCATGCCTGTGAGCTTATATTCCTAAAAGTTCTTGCCGGCCTTATTCTTGCCATAATAATCACTAAGTATACAATTTACGCTTTAAAGTAGTAATTAATTTATATGCGAAAACTATAAAAAGAGTTGCATCTTTGCCCGAAATTCGCATGCTACGGCATTATTGGCGCACACGCATGCGATACACGCTTAATCGCATGCCACTAAGCCTATTTATATTTTGTCTTGCAAGTTATTTTGTGGTATTATGGATTTGGTTGATAACGCTTTGACAAATGATGATTTTGAGAATGACGTCTTCAGGGCAAAAATAGCAGTATGTGGATTAGGGGGAGGCGGGAGCAACACAGTTCAAAGGCTGAGCAAATCAGGAATAAAGGGCGCGTCGCTCATCGCAATCAACACCGACGCCAAGCATATAAACAGCCTTGATTCATCGATAAAGAGAATACTTATCGGAGGGCCGCTGACAAGGGGCATGGGTGCAGGAGGCTTTCCAGAGATGGGTGCAAAAGCTGCAGGATACTCGAGGAGCGACCTCGAAAGCGCACTGCAAGATTATAATCTTGTATTTGTGACTGCAGGGATGGGCGGAGGCACCGGCACTGGCGCTGCACCAGTTGCAGCAGAAATAGCGAAGAGAAACGGCGCTATAGTGATAGGCATAGTTACATTTCCGTTTAGGCTGGAAAGGGTGCGCCTAGAGACTGCAAAGAAAGGCGTAGAAGAATTGAGGAAGAACACAGACACACTCGTAATAATAGATAACCAGAGGCTTGTGGAGTTATACCCTAACCTTGCAATCGAACAGGCATTCAAGGTGGCTGATGAGGTCACTTCAAGGGCCGTAAGAGGCATAACTGAAACCGTCAACGTGCCCAGCTTCATAAACCTGGACTTTGCAGATGTTAAAAGCATAATGAACAGCGGCGGCATTGCAATGATAAGCATAGGGGAAGGCAAGGGTGCAAACAAGGTCGATGATGCTGTAGAGGATACGTTAAGGAACAAACTGCTTGATGTGGACTATGAAGGCGCCACAGGTGTGCTGCTGCACATAACCGGAGGTGAGGATATGACCCTTGGAGAAGCCAATGAAGTCGGCAGGAAGCTTACCGAGATGGCAGCCCCTACTGCAAATGTGCTATGGGGTGCAAGAATTGATCCTGCATACAACGGCAAGATAGAAGTCATTGCAATATTCACAGGGGTCAAAAGCCCTGAGATAATGAGCCAATCACGCCAAAGGGACGAGGGTAAAGGTTTGGGCATTGATACATTATGAATTTACTGTGCTGCATTTTTCAGCGCGCTTTGTTTAAATATGTGGGCAAACAAATGAAATATGACTAATCTTATCGGTGACTAACGTGGCATATCTTAAAAACGACGATATAAAAGCTATAAAAGAAATGTTTCAGAAAGACCTAAAGGGAGACGTCAATCTGATGTTCTTTTATGATGATAAAAAAGAAGCATGCGAGTATTGTGCCGAGACGCGCGAATTGCTCAAAGAACTGGCATCAACCGACAATCGCATAAAACTTGTCGAATACGACATAAATAAGTCTCAAAAGGAGGCGAAATTTCTGGGCATAGACAAGGTGCCTGCATTGGTGATAGGCGGCAGCAGAATATATAACGCGTTTTATTTCGGTATCCCTGCAGGGTACGAATTTGCATCGCTCCTCGAAGATATAGTGGATGCATCCAAAGGCATTACCAGATTGTCTAATGCGACAAAGGAGCGGCTGAAAGACCTGAAGAAGCCTGTAGACATAAAGGTGTTTGTGACCCCTACATGCCCATGGTGCCCTAAAGCGGTCAGGATAGCCCACCAGTTCGCCATGGAGAACAAGTTTATAACGAGCAGCATGATAGAATCATCTGAGTTCATGCAGCTCTCAGAAAAGTTTAAGGTCATGGCGGTGCCAAAGATAGTGATAAACAATGACATATCATTTGAGGGCGCCCAGCCAGAGGAAAAATTCCTCGAATATGTGATGGACGCGGCCAAATGAGCCAGAGCCAATAAATTAAACTGGCCCTGTTGGCATAAACCAAATAATGCTATTCCTTAATGAACGCTATCACTGCATCTGCAAATTCCTTAGTGCCCAACGGCTCTACATTCATGAATCTTGCGATGTCCTGCGTTACTTTCTTTGCGCTTACTGCCCTGTCCAGTGCAGTGTCTATAAGCGCCTTTGCCTCCGCCCATCCAATAAATTCCAGCATCAGTGTGCCTGCCTTTATCATGCCAGTAGGGTTTGCAACGTTTTTCCCAGCGTATTTCGGTGCAGTGCCATGTACTGCTTCAAACATGCCTCCAGTATCGCCGATGTTGGCGCTGCCCAACACCCCAATATCTCCTATAAGCGCTCCAGCTGCATCTGATATATAATCCCCATTCAGGTTTGGCGCAAGTATTACGTCATAAAGGGCAGGCACACTGATGCTGGAA
>JAMCYW010000027.1:3459-5282 GCA_023473255.1 Candidatus Martarchaeota archaeon
TTTGCTATCACCTGCTGGAACATGTTGTCGGCTATCCTGTCATTTATGAGCAGCTTTCCGCTTGGCATCGTTCCATTATACTTGGAATATAATTCTTCTTCTGTTACTATGTCATTCCTGAATTCATCGATTGCGGTTTCGTATGCCCATTCCCTAAACGCCCCTTCTGTATACTTCATTATGTTGCCCTTGTGCATGATTGTTACAGACTTTCTTTTGTTCTGCAGTGCATATTTTATGGCCATGCGTGTTATCCTCTGGGTCTTCATCTTGCTGATTGGCTTTATGCCTATTCCTGAGTCATCGGATACCTTCACACCTAGAGAATCATTAAGGAACGCCCTCAATCTTCCGGCTTCTTCGCTTTGCGCCTGCCATTCTATTCCTGTATAAAGATCATCGGTGTTCTCCCTGAAAACAACCAAATCAACATTTTCCGGATTCCTTAGCGGGCTTTCCAGCCCATTAAAATATTTCACCGGCCGTATATTTGCATATAGATCCATCATCAGCCTTATGGCAACATTAAGCGACCTGAAGCCTTTGCCTACCGGGGTTTCCAATGGCCCCTTGAAAAGAAGCCTGTGCTCTTTTATGATTTCCAACGTCTCGTCAGGCAGCCTCTTCCCAATTTTTTTCTCTGCCTCCTCGCCGGCAGATACCTCTATCCATTTTATTTTTTTATTTCCGCCATATGCTTTCTCTACAGCTGCATCTATTACGCCGATAGATGCACGTGTGATTTCAGGGCCTATGCCGTCACCCAAAGCATAAAGTATCGATGGTGCATCAGGCACCGCAAATCGTCCATCCTTGAATTCTATTTTGTCCATTTTATCACGCTATTATTAAATTTAAACAACATATTTAAAGCAAAATTGGAAACGTATGAAGCCGCATAAAAATTATGCTTCTATTGCATTGGTTGTCCCATTGGCTCCTTTGTCCCTTTCAAGCGTGTATACTCTAGCAGAATTTATCTGCTTCAAATCGTCGTCATGCGTTATTATGAATATCTGCTCTACTATTTCAGGCAGAGTATTGCTGAACACCTCTATCAGCCTTTGTATGCCTGCATTGTCTAAGTTATGTGTCGGTTCGTCAAGTATCAGCCATCTTAGGTTGGGAACTATAACCATGCCCATTGCTATTCTAAGGGTAAGGCACGCCACGCTTCTTTCGCCCCCGCTTGCAACGGTGTCTATCGGTACCCAAATTTCATTGCCATCTATATTCAGGTTGGCTTCAAGAACATAGTCATCCTTGTGCGCATTGAGTATCAGTGAAGGGTAATCCGAATATGGATAAAGACCCTGCCAAAGATTTTGCATGAGTGCGTTGATCGAAGATACTAATTGCGTTCTAAGAAAAACCTCCGTGTCTATAAGCGCCGTCTTGAATTTGCTAAGGTTGTCAATAAGTGCTGCCCTTGATTTAATCCGCGCGTCTACCTCGTCAACTAAAGCCAGGCCCTTTTTCTTCTCATCAATCTGCTTGGATAAGTTGATCCTGAATTTTGCATTGCTTTCTGATCTTGATATCAAAGCGCTGAATCTCGTGCTCATATCCGTAAACTCTTTCTGCACCGCATCGATGCTGCTCTGGTCTATCTTCATGGACTTCAATATTTCGTTTATCTTCTCAAGCTTTTCATCATCCTGCTTAATCTCAAGAGAAATTTTTTGCATGCGTTCCAGTTTTTCAAGCATCATCCTTTCCTGCTCGAGCTTTTTAGACATGGTTTTATGCTCTTTGTCCTCCTCATCTATTTTTTTTGTAATGTTCGAAAGTTCTGCATTTGCGATTTCCAATGCCTGTTTGTC
>JAMCYW010000013.1 GCA_023473255.1 Candidatus Martarchaeota archaeon
AGGTATACAACATGATGCATCTGGCAAGGATGATCCTCCATGACAGGATTATACTTGCAGGACTTGCAGGGTATGGAATAAGTTTTATCATATACATATATGCGCTCTCCAAAGCGCCACTTTCGGTAGTCTACCCTGTATTTGCGAGCAGCTTCATATTCATAGCCATTTTGTCATACAAATTTCTTGACGAGAGAATTTCACCAACCAGGGCAGTAGGCATACTCATAATCTTTATAGGGATAGTAGCCATAGCATTATCCTATCATTGAAAAATTGAAATGGCAATCTCCATGAAAGAACAGATGAAGAGCAATTTGAAGAGAGAAAGCTTGGGGCTTTTAGTAGTGTCAACCACGCTTGGCGCAATCGGCCAAGTGCTGTTCAAATACTCGATATCGTTGGAGCATACGCTTATTTTAACTGCAGCAATATTTGCCATTGGCATCATAGCGTATGGGATATCTACGCTGTTCTATTTTTATGCATTGAGCAAAGTCCATTTGAGTTGGGCTTACAGCATAGGTGGGTTGAGCTACATAATTGCAGTAATACTCGCAGCTACAGTCCTGCTAGAAAATATACCTTTGTTGAGGTGGATTGGCGTGCTGGTTATAACATTTGGGCTTATAATAGTCGGTATCAGCTAGCCAGTTTATAAAGAGATTTATATGTACCTTAAAGGCGAGATGCATATGCCTGAAAATCTTATGCCTTGAGATATGAATAGCTTCACTTTATCTCAAGTTTCTTGACTTCTACCTTGTTTATTGAAGCTATATGCTTAAGTTTTGCAGAAAGCTCTGATTGCAATTTACCTCCTATAACTGCGCTTATCATGGCGTTTGAATCGTTTTCCTTTGCGAACGCCTCTATGTGCTCCTTCATCTCTTTCCTCATGCCCATTAACCTGGTGTGCGCGGTGCGCTCCCTAGTAACCACTATGACCTTGAACACCATCCTCTGATTATCCTTGCTTGTAACTGGTATTACAGCATCTGATATGCTCCTGTACCTCCTTATTAATGACCTCAGGTAACCGTATAGCTGTTCCATCCTTACGAATTTTGTATGTGCAGCTTCGCCATTTACGTCTACAATCTTTAGGAATACGTTGGTATATGCATTAGATGGGTTATTTGTCAATGTATTAAGCCCGACCTTTATCCTTCTGCCTATGACGGCACTTCCGTCGTTCGCAGGTATCTCGCCGATCTGCATCTCGTTGAATGCCTTCGGTGCATATACTGTAAACCATTTCTTGGTCTTCCACTTGTCCGTTTTTTGTAAAGCCATCTAATTACGCCCTTCCTCTTATTATCAGCTCGGCCTGCTTGGCGTTATATCTCCATCCAGCTGGCAGCTTGCCGGTCCTTATGTAATATTTAGTAAGCCTCCATATCTTTGCTTCTATCCTGCCAAGCCTTATGCGATTGTGGATGTCCTGCTTGTTGGAATCCATATGCTTGTGCATATTAACTGCCTTTGACATAAGGTCTAGCAGGTCATATGGTATTGTGCTATGCACATCGTTATCCTCCAATACCTTGCCCATGCGTTTGCCCAATGCTTGCTTCAGGTATTTGACGCTGTGCTCGCGCTTTAGCGTCTCGCCTATCATAGCCGGCTTCATGCCCTGCTTTGAATAGTCAACTATGAGTTTCTCTATGTCTGCGCTCTTCATTTGCGGAGCTTCAGAATTTTCAGGCATAGGCTTCCTTGATTTAGCCTTGCCATGCCTTTTTGTATGCAATCTTGCCATTAAACACACTCATAATCATTTAATACATGTTTGGTGCGATAGGACTAACGCCTTATAAAATCACACTTCTATTGAAACAGAATAATTGTCGCTTGATTTTTCTTCAATTTGCTCGGCTTTGCATATCTCCTTTATGTCGCCGAGTGCGACCTTAACTGCGTTATAATATTCCGCAGGAACATTTATATTAATTCGCTTTATCGGCTTGTTCAGGGCTATCCTGTGCTGTGCTTTTTCCTTCCTGATATCGCTTATTACCTTATTGAGCATGTTGCCGGCAGACTCATAATCAACATCAACCAGCGCACTCTTGAATATAAGGCCGTTTATTACATAATCTGCTTTGGATTCCTGCTTCACAGACTTGGGGAATTCTTCCTGGAATATGCTCGTGCTTTTGAAGAACGAGTTTATCTCCTCTGAAACGTGAGGTATAACCGGAGCTAGGAGCCTTAACGATGATGACAGTACATGCATTAGCGTATATATGGCTGCATCCCTGCTCTTCTGCATGCCTTTTTCTTTGGAGTAAATCCTGTGCTTGACATTCTCTATGTAATAATCGCAGAACTCGTGCCAGAAGAAATTTACCGCTATGCCCATGGCATTATAAAGATCAGTATCGGCATAATCTTTGTCGACTTCGCTTATCACGCTGTTCAGCCTATTCATTATCCATATGTCGAATACATTGAATGAATCATGAGGCTCTGCAGTTACAGGTTTGGCATCGGCAATTGCATTCTTTATGAAGAGCGATGAATTGTATATCTTTATTATGAAGCTCTTTGCAAAATCCAATTCTTCATATGAAAATGGCTTGTCTTTGCCTGCGCCTCCGCTCAAAGCAACCCAGAGCCTTACCGAATCTATAGAGTACTTGTTTATCAAATCCATCAAATATACGCCATTGCCCTCGCTTTTATGCATCTCCTTGCCGCTCGCATCAAGCACCATGCCGTTTATGATCAGGTTTTCAAATGGCTTATTGCCGTCCAGCGCCCACGTCCGCAGTATCGTATAAAAAGCCCATGTGCGTATTATGTCGCTGCCCTGCATCCTCAATGATGCTGGAAACGCCCTTTTCAAAAGTTCTTTGTTATCCGGCCAACCTGCTATTATTAGTGGGGTTATAGAAGAGTCGACCCACACATCGCATGTTGCCTGCTCGCCGACTATGTCATGCGACTTGCATTTCGGACATGTGTCCGTCGGAGGCATCTCCATTGCAGGATTCACCGGAAGATGGGTTTTTTCCGGAGGCACAATCTCGCCGCATGAATTGCAGTACCAGAATGGTATCGGCGTGCCGAATACCCTGTTCCTCGATATGTTCCAATCCCACTCGATGTAATCTGCCCAATCATAAAGCCTCTGTATTGCGAATTCAGGATTCCATTTGATCTGCCTTGCCTGTTCTTTTATGCGCTCCGCGTACTCCTTGCTTTTGACAAACCACTGCATTGATGATATGAGCTCTATTTTAGTGGAGCATTTGTCATGCAGCTTTACGCTGTGGGTTATTTTCTCCTGTTTTTTAAGCACATTTTTTGATGAAAGTTCTTCCAGTATGGCAGCCCTTGCTTCTTTTATCCCAAGGCCTGAAAACTTGCCGGCGTTCTTGAGCAAACCGTTCTGGTCAATCGAATTTATCATGTTCAGCTTGTGCTTGTAGAACATTGTAAGGTCGTCCTTATCGCCGAACGTGCAAACCATTTCGGCGCCTGTCCCGAATTCCTTGTCAACTGAAGCATCTGAGATTATCTTCACATGGGAGCCAAAAATAGGCACATCTGCCTCTTTGCCGACCAGCTTTGAATATCTTTCGTCGTCTGGATTTACAGCTATGGCTACGCATGCATGAAGCAGTTCAGGCCTTGTAGTAGCTATCAATATTGCGGGATGATCTTTCGATTTTATTGGAAATTCTATGTAATTGAGTTGTGTATCTTCGGTTACATCGGTGAGCTCCTCCCTCGCAATAGATGAATTGCAGTGCGGGCACCATTCTACAGGATGCTCGGCCCGGTATAGCATGTGCTTTTCGTACATGAGCAGCAACGAAAGCTGTATCTTAGACCTGTAGCTGCTAGACATTGTTATGTATTCAAGGCGTTCATCGAATGACGCACCTAAAAGCCTCATCTGCGCCTTCATGGATGCGAGATTAGCAGTTGCAAATTCCGCGCATTTCTTATAGAATTCGTCCCTAGGCATGTCCTTTCCAAGCTTCTTTTCTACTTGAAGCTCGACTGGAAAGCCCTGCGTATCCCACCCTTGTGGATACAACACGTTATAGCCCTTCATATGCTTGTATCGCGCAATAGCGTCTATGTATGATACCCAAAATGCCTGGCCCATGTGCAGGTCCCCCGTAGTATTTGGCGGCGGGGTATCTATCACGTATAGCGGCTTTTTGTCATCTTTATCGTCAAAAAGGAATATGTCGCTTTTTTCCCAATAATCGTTCCATTTCTCTTCAGTCTTTGGATCATACATGATTAAGCACCGATAAGCAGGCAGTATATTGCAATATATATTTCCTGCTCAGTTATTAAGCATTTATCCTGAAAAGGTTTAACCGTAAGAAAAGATGAATGGAAAACTCGGCATCACTGCGCGAGCTCCCCTATCGCAAACCTTGCCTTTACATCGGTTATCCTTATCTTTACTTTCTCGCCCTGCTTTGCACCTTTCACGAAAACTACAAATCCGTTGACTTTCGCTATTCCGTCGCCTTTAGATGCAACCGCTTCTATGGTGACTTCGACTTCGTCTCCGGCTTTTACAGGTTTCTGCATAAAGTATGACGACTTTATATGCATGCCTCCCCCATGTTCCCTTCTTTCATGGCCTTTGCCATGATTCCTCCCATATCCATGTTCATTTTCCGAATCTTCTCCGAAACTTTCATCTGACATTAGATCTTTCGCTCATACGCAGAATCAGCCATTAGCTTTACTCCGTATATACTTTAATTAAGCATATTAGCTTTAAAAATCTTCTGTTCCTGTGCTTTTTACATCTGCAGCGAAGCACAAGGCTTGACTTCAATTCTTTTATATTTTAGAAGCAAACAAAATCTATTTATTATTGCTTAGTAAAAGATATTTGAGGTTTTTATATTGGATACCCATAAAGCTGCGGCGTTCTGTGCTATAGTGCTTGGGCTTACGTTTATATATGTCATTGGCATCGCTAATGCGTCTTATACTGTAACAAACCTAAACACCACGGTTACCCTAAATACCAATACAAGTGCTTCAGTAACTGAACTGCTTACAGTTGCAGTAAGCAATACATCCCTAAATTCTTATGAAACCGACAGGATAGCATTGAATCTTACATTAAGCACATGG
>JAMCYW010000005.1 GCA_023473255.1 Candidatus Martarchaeota archaeon
CAAGAAATAAAGCATCACTATGAAGAAGAACGCGCCAAGCCTGCCTCCAAGGAGTATGAGCAAGATGCCTAACGCTAAAGAAATCAATGTTGCTCTCGAATCAAGAGTCAAAAAAGTCATTATATCATCCAAAATTATGGAAAGTTCCGGTATTTAGAAAGGCTTTTAAATCTATACATTCATAGTAAATTACGAGTTCTCTACTGTAGGAAAGTCGTGAAGAACTGGTCGCCTTGCCAGCGTCTTTGACGCTGGCCTTATTCTTTGGTAAATCATTCTCTTACATATACCAAGTGAACCTATTTATTGTTATTTGCATATAATAACTATAAGATGATTTTTCAATGGCTAAAGAAAAGAGCGTAAAGGAAATAGAAGACCTTCCAGGCATAGGCCCCACAACCGCAGAAAAGCTCCGCACCGCAGGCATAGACTCGCTTGATAAAATAGCTACAATGTCCCCGCACGAGCTTTCCGAAGTATCGGGCATAAGCGTAGAAAGTGCAAAGAAAGCCATAAACGCATCTAGAGAAGCGACAACCATAGAGTATGAAACAGGGAGCGCGGTATCTGAAAAGAGGAGAGTTTTAGGCAAGATAACCACGGGCTCAAAGGATCTTGACGAACTTATAGGTGGAGGGGTGGAGACAAACGCTATAACTGAAGTATATGGCAAATTTGCAAGCGGCAAATCGCAAATAGGATTCCAGCTTGCTGTTAATGCCCAGCTGCCTAAAGATAAAGGAGGCCTTGAAGGGGGCGTGCTTTTCATAGATACTGAAGGGACTTTCAGGCCAGAGCGAATAGTATCTATGGCAACGGCAGCAGGATTGGATTCTGATGCAACACTCGGAAACATCATGGTGGTAAGGGCAACTACAACCGAAAAACAGGTCCTTACTGTGGAAAGAGCAGACAGCCTAATACTTGAAAAGAACATAAAACTCATAATAGTCGATTCAATAACCTCGCTTTTTAGGTCTGAATTTATAGGAAGGGGCGCCCTTGGGGAACGCCAGCAGAAATTAAATTCACATATACATAAACTGCAGATTTTGGCTGACAAATTCGGCGTTGCAGTCTATATTACAAATCAGGTAATGGACAATCCAGGCATTTTATTTGGGGATCCGACCACGCCAATAGGTGGAAACGTATTGGCGCATGCTGCAACTACAAGGCTTTATATAAGGAAGAGCAAGGAAGACAAAAGAATAGTGAGGCTTGTCGATTCGCCAAACATGCCAGATGGCGAATGCATAATCAAGATAACGACCAACGGAATAAAGGACTGAATGCAAACAAAATGCGTCTTATCTATCCCTGTTCGTGGTTCTTGAAATGCACTGCAAGTTCTCGCCCTTCAAAAAATACGTGCAAAAATACTGAAAGTGCTGCCGTGGAGCTGTTGGGCTGCCTTGATACGCTGACCATAAAATCCGACCTGTCCACAATGCTTTTTATTGATTCCTTTGATGACACTACAATTAAAAGATTCCTGTATGCCTTTAAGGTATGTGCAATCTTGCTGAGCGGTTCTCCGAACTGCGTAAGATACACCACCTTATAATTTCGCCTGTCCTTGAATGCATCTGCAACGGTCCTTGAAAATTCTACTTTGAACTCGCCTCCCCACTTTTTAATTACTTTCTTATTGAAGTTCACAATTCGCTTATTATCCGGCTGTGCGGCGAATGTTATGCCTGATGCGCCCAAAGCCCTAGCTGAGAGCATAAGGTCTACCTGGCTGTTATAGCTGCAATTACCTACGACAACTACCGATATCAACATCACACCCAAATATATTTAAACAATAAAAATTAATAAGGGCACTGAAAAAGCAAATACCTCATTCTAAATTAGTCATACTATCTGGGCGTCAACTACTTTAATCGGAGGTTCGAAGCGCATCAACCTAACTCCGCTAGCGTTTCTTCCTGTTACCCTTATGGCTGCAATTGCGAACTGTATCGATAGGCCCTTGGAGTTCACTATCAATATGCTTTTATCCTTCTCAGCTGCAAGGACCCTTACAACACCGCCGGTTTTTTCAGTGCATTTTACATTTATTACTCCCTTGCCTCCACGCTTCTGAAGCCTGTATTTCACTATCTCAGTAGCTTTGCCGAAGCCCCTTTCCGTTATCGATACTATGTTGGAATCCTTAGATGCTGAAACCACATTTATTACATAGTCGTCATCGTTGAGCCTGATGCCCCTGACACCATATGCATTCCTCCCCATAGAACGTATGTCTGTTTCTTTAAACCTTGTTCCTTTCCCCAAATGCGAAGCTATAAACAATTCGTCAGAACCGCTTGATAAGCAGACATCAGCCAGCATGTCATCGCTGTATGTAGGTATTGCCTTTATGCCGCTGGAGCGGGGGCGGGAGAACAATTTTGCACGCACCCTTTTAATCCTTCCCTTCCTCGTTACAAAATTCAAGAAGGAGTTTTCAAACACTCTCGTGTTTATTACTGCTTCTATCTCCTCGTTCTCTTCAAGCTTTACAAGGTTGACTGCGGCTTTGCCCATGCCATACCTGTTTCCTGTAGGTATCATATAGCCCTTCAGCCAATATGCCCTGCCTTTATTGGATACCATCAGTAGATAATCCTTAGACATGCAGGTAGCTACCTGTTTTACAAAATCGCCCTCCTTGAGGTCTATCGTTATTACTCCCTTTCCTCCACGCTGCTGGCTTTTGTATATGTCTGCCGGCAGCCTCTTAAGATATCCAGTATTTGTGAGTATTATCACGCTTTCCTCATCCTTTATGAGGTCTTCGCTTTCTATATCCTGCATGTCTATGTTGCTCTCAATTGTAGACCGCCTCTCCCTCCCGTACCTGTCACTTACGTCCTTGGTCTCCTCCTTTATTATCTTATAAATCTCGTTGTTGTCTGAAAGTATCTTCCTGAAGTATTCTATGCTTTGCTTTAAAGAATTCATTTCATTGCGCAGGGTATTGCTCTCAAGGCTTGTAAGTCTGCTAAGCCTCATTTCAAGTATCGCGCTGGCTTGCTTTTCTGAGAATTCGTATTTAGCCATAAGCGCTGCCCTGGCATCCTTAGTGTCGCTGCTTTTCTTTATGATTGACACAACGCTATCAATATCGTTTATTGCTGTTAGCAGCCCGTCTACAATGTGGAGCCTGTCTGATGCTACCCTTAAGTCGTATTCCGTACGGCTCTTTATAACGCTGAACCTATGCTCTACGAATATCTTTATAAAATTTTTAATGTTAAGCGTAAGCAGCCTATTCCCTATGACTGCAATGTTCATTACTGGAAGCGAGTTCTGCAGTTGTGTATGCTTGTAAAGCAGATTCAATATGTATTCCGGATTAGTATCCCCTTTAAGCTCTACGATTATCCTTATCCCCCGCTTGTCGCTCTCGTCCCTAAGCGCGCTTATGCCTGCAAGTGCCTTATCTTTCACCAATGTTGCTATTTTTTCTATGAGCGTGGCCTTGTTTACGGCATATGGTATTTCAGTTATGACTATGCGCTTGCCTTTATGCCCTTCGATATCCTCTATATGGCTTCTCGCCCGTATCATCACCGACCCCCTGCCAGTAAGGTAAGACCTTACCAAATTGCTATCATAAAATACTATGCCGCCAGTAGGGAAATCAGGCCCCTTTATGAATGCCAAAAGCTCCTCGCTGGTTATCTCTCTGTTATCTACATATGCGATTACAGCGCTGCAAACTTCAACCAAATTATGAGGCACGATGTTTGTGGCCACTCCAACGGCTATGCCTGAAGAGCCGTTTATTATTGCGTTTGGGATTTTTGACGGGAGTACAACCGGCTCCTCTTCCGTGTTATCAAAATTTGGCACGAAAGGCACTGCCTTCTTTTCTATATCTACCAGCATCTCCTCAGCTATTGCCCTAAGCCTTACTTCCGTATAACGCTGTGCTGCCGGCGGGTCTCCGTCAACTGATCCCATATTGCCCTGCCCTTCTACGAGCATATGGTTCATTGAAAAATCCTGCGCCATTCTAACCAGGGTTTCGTACGCCGCCATATCTCCATGCGGGTGATACTTGCCTATTACCTCTCCAACAACTCTGGCGCTTTTCTTCGTCGGCTGGTCATGTACATTGTTAAGCTTGTACATTGCATAAAGTATCCTTCGCTGCGCGGGTTTCAGTCCGTCTCTCGCATCCGGCAGAGCTCTGCCTACGATTACGCTCATCGCATAGTCGATGTAGCTAGACTGCATTTCGTTCTCTATGGATACGTCAATTACATTGTCCATCTGCTATCACACGTCCAAGAAAGAAACCTCTGTGGAATGCTCCTCCAGAAATTTTCTCCTTTCATCTACATTTATGCCCATCAATATGCTAAATATTGAATCTGCCAACTGCGCATCCTTTATGGTTATCCTCTTCAATACTCTGCTAGACGGGTTCATCGTGGTTTCCCACAGCTGATCAGGGTTCATTTCCCCCAAACCCTTATACCTATTTACATTAGCCTTGCCTCCATAACCCTCCATTATTTTGTTCAATTCAGCATCTGAATAAGCATATTTTACCTCTTTTCCGTGTGCTATCTTATACAGCGGAGGCTGTGCGGCATATACATAACCTCGTTCTATCCAAGGTTTAAGGTACCTGTAGAAGAATGTTAAAAGCAATGTTTTAATGTGGCTTCCATCAACATCTGCATCTGTTAAGAATATTATTTTATGATATCTCAATTTCTCTATGTCAAAGGATTCCTTAATGCCTGTTCCAAAAGACGTTACCATAGTGTGCAGTTCCGCATTGCTGAATATCCTGTCTTCAGACGCCTTCTCCACGTTTAATACCTTGCCTCTTAAAGGCAATATGGCCTGATAAAATCTGTCCCTGCCCTGCTTGCTTGATCCGGCTGCGCTGTCACCTTCAACTATAAATATCTCGGCTTTTTTGGGGTCGTTCTCTGTGCAGTCTGCAAGCTTACCTGGGAGCACCGAACCCTCGAATATATTCTTTTTCCTGGAAAGTTCCCTGGCCCTTCTTGCAGCCTCTCGTGATTCAGCAGCCTTCACAACCTTATCAATAATCCTCCCCGCTTCTGCTGGATTTTCCTCAAGGTAGTATGACAATTCGCTATAAACTATATTCTCGACTATGGATTTTATCGTAGTGTTGCCGAGTTTCTCCTTTGTCTGCCCCTCAAATTCGGGGTTTTGCATCATAACAGATACTACGCCTATCAGCCCTTCGCGCGTATCCTCTCCTTCTATGCTGACGCCTATCTGCTTCTTTACATTTTTCTGCAGGTAAGTAGTTATGGCACGGGTCAGCGCACCCCTGAATCCCGAGACATGCGTGCCTCCCTCCAATGTTTTTATCTTGTTCACAAAAGATATGAGTTCCTCGCTGTATGTATTCACGTATTGCAGTGCCACATCCACCTTTACAGAGTCTATATCCTTGGACAAGATTATGGGCTTTGATAATGGTTCCTTGCTGCCCCTTATATAATCTATGAAGTCTATCATGCCATTTGTCGAATAAAATACCTTTTCAGTCTTCGTTTCGTCCCTTTCATCCACAAGTGTTATTTTTAAACCAGGATTCATGAAAGAAAGGTCGCGCAGTCTTTCAACAAGTATTACCGTATCGAACGCATTCGCGGAAAATATCTCAGAATCTGGCTTGAACTTAACGGTGGTGCCGGTCTCTGTGGTATTACCTATTATCTCTAAAGATGAAATCGGCACGCCCCTGCTGAATTTCTGTTCATACACCTTGCCATCCTTTTTCACCGTAACGAAGGTGTGCTCGGAAAGCGCATTCACTACCGTCATGCCGACTCCGTGAAGCCCTCCAGAAATCTTATAAATTTTATTGTTGAATTTTGCGCCGGAATGGAGCGAAGTCATTATGACTTCCAATGCCGATTTGCCCTCTTTCTGCATAGCATCTACTGGTATGCCTCTCCCATTGTCGCTTACTTCACCTACATCTATGCCATCTTCCCTTGAAAGTGTTATAATTATATTATTACAATACCCTGCAAGCGCTTCATCTACTGCATTATCTATTATCTCGTTAAGCAGGTGCAAAAATCCGCTGCTTCCAGTAGAGCCAATATACATGGCCGGCCTTTTGCGTATGCCTAAAGGCCCTGAAAGCACGACTATGTCTTTTGCACTATAATTATCATCGCTCATTCTACCAGCTTATAAACAGCAAATCGCCTTCAATACATATTATGATTTCATATTTAAAGCCCTTTTGGTAGGGTTTCGCTTCAGTATCCAACGTAAAAAATGATAAATATCTTGATAGCATAATTGATTGTATGCTAAAGAAGGCTGTGTTATACGAATCCCTTGAAAGCAAAAAAGTGCGATGCACAGCATGTTCAAGGAGATGCATAATACCTGAAGGATCAAATGGTTTTTGCTTTGTGCGCAAAAATATCGGAGGCAGCCTCTATCTATTATCATATGCGATGGTTTCTGCACTACAATTGGATCCCATAGAAAAGAAGCCATTCTACAATTTCAATCCTGGCGCATATGTGCTTGGGGTGGGGACCTCGTCATGCAATTTTGGATGCCTATTTTGTCAAAACCACAACATATCAAAGGAACATGAGATATCCGGCATAGAAGTCATGCCAGACGAATTAATAAATCTGGCCATCTCAAAAGGTGCACATGGCATAGCGTTCACATACAACGAACCGACAATATTCATCGAATACGCGCTAGATGTGGCTAAGCAAGCACACAAGAAAGGGTTATTCACTCTTTTCGTCAGCAATGGATATATGACTAAAGAAGCAATA
Organism: Candidatus Martarchaeota archaeon; assembly: GCA_023473255.1. GTDB lineage: Archaea > Micrarchaeota > Micrarchaeia > Micrarchaeales > Micrarchaeaceae > JAMCYW01. The sequence continues at coordinate 6,807 of JAMCYW010000005.1, forward strand.
GACATAATGTCCGGCGCAATAGATGCTGTAGTCGTAGATTTTAAAGGAAACGGCGAAAGGATTTTTTCTAATAGGTTTGAGGCCGTAATGTCAAATGATCCAGTAAAAGAGTCCGTAGAGTATCTTGTAAAATCAGGTTTCCATGTGGAAATAACTGATTTGATAGTGCCCAATGTTGGTGACTCCCTAGATGCGTGCGATAAACTGACCAGCTGGCTTGCCGGAATATCAAAAGACATACCGATCCATTTTACCCGTTTTTATCCTGATTATAAAATGCTTGATTATCCGATAACCCCAACCGCTACATTGGAAAAGCATTATGGCATTGCAGTAAAAAACGGCTTGAGGTATGTATATATAGGAAATGTGCCTGGCAACGAACACGATGACACCTATTGCCCCAAATGCGGCAAAAAAGTTATAAAACGCAACGGATTCTACGTATCACAAATGCATATCACAAAGGATAAAAAATGCAGATATTGCGGATGCAAGATAAAGATAGGCGGCAAACTGAATAGCGGCAATAAGCATGCAAATGCCGTGGAAGCCATCATATGACTGGAATAGCAATAAATTCTTTGCCAAGCAAATATATACTATGTTAAAGAATGTTAAAAAATTATATGTGACCGCCCTTTTGGTACTGGGCCTTGCAATAGCCTTATATACGCTGCTTGTCCATTTTCAGCCGACTCTTCTTTATTGCCCAAATACCGGTGTAATAAACTGCGCGTTCGTGCTGCAAAGCGCATATTCTGCATTATTCGGCATACCCCTTGCGTTGCTTGCATCTGCATGGTTTATAGTGATGCTGCTGCTGTTTCAATCAAAAAATAAAAGTGCCATGTCATTCACGCCAATATGGATTATGCTTGGATTGGGAGGCATAGCGTATTCCATCACGGCTCAATTCCTGCTGGGAAAGGTATGCATATACTGCCTTTCTATTGATACAATAATAGCGTTAATCGCCGCATTATCTGTGATATGAATGCCTGGCATGTACATAAGGGATCCAATATTTGGAGATATAAGCATCAATGATACTGTACGATGTTTAATTGACAACGGGCGTATGCAAAGGTTAAGATACATAAAGCAGCTCGGATTCGACTATTTAGTATATCCTGCAGCAAACCATTCGAGATTCGAGCACTCGCTTGGAACGATGAAGGTAACGTCCGATATGGCCTCAAAGATATTTCGCGGAGATAATCCAGAACTGCCAATTGCAGGGTTGATGCACGATATAGGGCATACGCCGTTTTCTCACCAATCCGAAGAAATAGCTACTAAATATCTGCACAAGACCCATGAAGAGATAGGTGCGGACATAATATCGCAAAGCAGTATTCGCGATGTAATAAGCGAATCAACACTCTCGCTTAAAAAAATTTTAAGTTATTTTAAAGGCAAAGAAAAAGGTAAACTGATAACTGGGCCCCTAGGCTCTGATAGGATAGATTACCTTATGCGTGATGCATACCATACCGGAGTAGCATACGGAGTAATTGATTATATAAGATTGATGAACAAACTCACATTGTCAAAAGGTGGCAATGTTGCAATATACGAAAACGGCATAGATGGTGCAGAATCTATGCTGGTAGCAAGATACTACATGTTCTCATCAGTATATCTACACCACGCAGCGTTAATCGCAGGAGAAATGTATATGCTGGCATTAGAAAATGCAATAGACGAAGGAAGCATAATCCCAAAAGAATTGGTGTCTTTTACTGATGATAAAACGATAATTGAACTTCTCAAGTCAAATGCATCTAAACATATCATTGAAATGGTGCTTTCAAGGAATCTATTCAAGCGTGCTTATTATGGCGAAATCGGCAAAAAACAGATAAAGATACAGGAGGTACGCGATGCAATAGAAAGCAAAGGGGCAAGCCATAACGACTACATAATAAGAGTTATAAACTTCAAGGGTGGCAATGACGACATGCCCTTGATCGATAATAACGGGAAATATATAGGGATGCTTAGCGAAAAATCAGAGTTGTTCAATGCTCTGGGCAAGATACTAAACAACCGGCGCATACTTATGGTTGCATGCATTCCAGGGTTAATGGTAAAAATCAGCACTGCAATCAAAAAGGTTTTATAATGTATTACTAATAATATCTCTGCGGGGTCCATAGCTCAGTTTGGTCAGAGCGGCTGGCTCTTAACCAGTAGGTCGGGGGTTCAAAATGCATAACCTGCATGAAATTCCCCCTGGACCCGCGTAAAATTAAGTATGTTCCTTTATAACTGGGTTGCTTAATAACGTAACTGCAAAATGATCTAAATTGTAGTCCGTCTTAAAATCCCTCAACAGGCCTACCGCGCCAACATCCTGTCGCAAATAACGTATTGACCTTTCCACAAGGTCATGGTGGAAATCAGGGAACATGTTTGCCGTGCATTTCCATATATCCTCGGGATTGGCGGCTTTGAAAGCGCCCAAACTTATATTGCTCCCTATTATCCTAACATTAAAAAAAGAGCCCAGGATCTTCACATCCGAAGTAAAAAATTTATTTACAACTTCTAGGAGTTTTATGCCTGATGCAATTGGTACATCAGCAAGCTCTTCATTGCCACTTAGCAGCTCCAACGTTTGTTTATTATAGATTGGGTCGGGTTTCTGCAGTGCAGCAACATCTAAGTTTGCGTATAAAGGCAATAACGTTGCCTTTTTTATAAATAAGGTCACATATTTATTTACAAATTAATCTATTTATCTTTTTTGTATATATTTATCGGCATGGAAAATTATGGTTGCATCCAGTCGATCTCGTAATATTCATATTCGCTTCTCGGCAAATCTACTCTCCTTATTTTATAATATGTAACTGATGTTTCCCTATCTGCTATTGCAAGAACAAGTTCAAGTCCTTGCGATTTAGCCTCGTTTATTACAGATGAAAGTTCGCTTCCTCCTATATATTCATTTTCACTCAGGGAAAGCATGCCGTATCTTGCATGATTGCTGTCAGGCACCTCTATTGTGCCTCCATTTCTATGATATAACAAGAAATCTATGCCAATTTTTTTCTTTCTGCTCTTTCCAGGTATGGCCAATATGAACGTTTTTCTAACCGAATGCGCTACTCTTATGGCTCTGGCCCATTCTGATATTAAAAGCTTGACATCCCTTGGAAATACATGAAGCACGTGTTTTGAATGCACCCAATTGGCATCACTTTTTATTGGGCGCGCCCCAGGGAAGTATATCCTAAAGTGTGTACCAAACTTGAACCCAGTTTTAACTACGTAGCCTTTATTCCTCCAGTCCTTGTAAACATCATACAGTTTCCCTGCGTCCGACCTGCGCTTTATTGCAGTGTCCATTATGCCCTTTCTTGTCATGTTCTTTACTTTCAATATGCCTTCGTCAATCAAGAAAAGCGTTTCATATACGTCCAATTTATTCAAAGTGCCCCTATCGCTGGCTTTATATGTGCCATACTGGCCGAACCAATTATCCATATAAATCTTCATGCCTCTCTCAGGATCATCAACTATGGTTGTCATATCCTCCTCGAAAAAAGTGCCATTAATGGCAATCTTCTCCAGTTTAGTTCCACCAGAAGGGTATTTTTTGAATGGGCTTTTTCCGCTTGAAGGTTCCTTTTCATTGAATGGTTTTATTACCAATCCCCTGTCTCTCCAGTCCTTGAACGTAAAATATCTAGCCATCAATTTCCTGCTTTTCATGAACTCGCTGGCTATGTCGTTGAATGACATCGCAATGCCCTCATCATCGCTGTTACATATCGCCTTCCTCACATCCATCAGGTATAACGCCTCCTCTTTTGAAAGCGCCAGGATCCCGTCTTTGTAGATGCCAAAGTTTCCATTTCTAAGTATGTCTATGGTGGACTGATCCTTCACAAAAAGCGACCTGATCTTGCGGTCATAAATTATTATTAAGGTCATGGCATTCACTGTTCTGTAAATAAATTTGCAACCTCATTTTCTATATCTGACATTTTTGCAGGTATTATTATTGTAGATACGTTGGGCTTGAAATCCAGCATCGCGGCTTTTTCCAACGTCGTAAATATTATTTTTTGGCTCTTCATCGATATATCTGATATTATAAAGATATATTTGTTTTTGTTTGCCACTCCCTGCTTATAATGTGCTTCTGCCATATCAAGAACCTGCATTGCCTCTCTTATGCTTATCGAACTGTTTGATTTTTGGTCATAATCTAAGAGCACCAGGCTGTGCAATTCATTCTTCAAATTCCGCGCAATTGTTTCGTAAAATGATACCGGCTTATAATTATCATACCAATGAGGTATGGTGCAAACGCCTCCGAAGCGATAGAAATCCAGTCCGGACTCGCCTATCGCAGCAGAAAATACTGAAGCAGAATGAAAAATATGGATATCAACGCAGGCTTTTTTTGCCTGGGAAAATAATATCTTATGCGTCGTGGCAATAAGTGGATCTCCGCCAAAAAGTATTGAAACATCGCTCTTCCTTGAAAGGTCAATCAACTTTGCCGATCCCTCCTCCATATCCTGCCTGCTCAAAACCTTTATCTCCTTATGCAACGTTGCGGACAGGTACGCAATCCTATCGCCATCCATAAAGCTGGTATATGCATCTGCAAATACGAAGTCACTTGCCGCTGCTGCATCAACTGCCCTGATAGATATGTCGCCGTTGTAAAGCCCAACCCCTATCAAGTTTAACATAATACCACTACAATCTCCAATATTTTTTATTTTTTATGAACTGTTTTTGGCTTTCTATAATGTCCATATAAAAAAGCCTATTATCCGGTTTAAGCATCATGAGGGCCCTTGCTGCAGATTTTGGCCCAATACCATACGTCGAAAGGGCTATTATGCCCCGCTGTCCGTATGATTTTATCATATTGGCTTCCTTAAGTATTTTACCCAGTTCTATCTTTTCATTGGAACTGAGCTTTGTGCCTTTTGCCCTTTTCTTTATTATCCTTTCATATCCTGCCTTTTCTATTGCTATCATTGGGCTTCCACATCCGGGGCACAAAACCTGCCCATCAGCTTCAAGTGCCTTTATGCTTCTGGTGAACCTAAACCCACAATACGTGCACACCAATTTTATCTCTTTTGACATCATGAATTCTACAAACGAATTGAGCAATTCATTGCTTGGCGTAAGGGGCACTATGAGCTCCTTTGTATAATACGCTGAATTAAGTATAGTAGACGTCAATGGAGACATTCTGTCAAGGTCTACCTGCACCAACCTTATTCTGCCTGAATTTAAATCATGCAAGAGATCCTTTACGCTATCTATGTCAAAATAATTTTCCATCAATTCCCTTAACGTTTCAACGTAAGGTGGCGAATCCTTGAACAGCCTTATCAATCTCCTTGACATTGACTTAGACACTACGGCATCCCGATCCACTATCCCAAAAACTTTTGCTATGGCCATGAACTTATAGACAAAAAGTTCAGTATCCTGTACTGCATTCCTCAAGGTGTCTTCAAACGATGAAGGATTTATTGATAGCATAATGGATTTTAGGTCAATGTTCCTTGGTACCTCTACGAAAACCATGTAAGGAGATGCCTTTATGTTGATGCTCCTTCCCATCTTAAGTGAAATAAAGCTGCCGAGCATCCTTGAGATTGCTTCATTGGCCAAGGTGCCTAAACCTGTGTACATGACAGTGTATTCTTGATAAGACTCTATAGGCAACGATTCCGCGCTCATCATGCTGAACTGTTTCTGTTTTTTAATAAATTCTATTATTGTACGCTGTTCCTCACTTCTAAAAAGTCCGGTGTCAATGCTTTCTGGTGCGTTCAGTATATCTACGAATGCCTTTGCAACGCCGCGGCTTACTGGTATGTCCTCTCCGCTCCAATCCGGAACTGCGGCTTCAAGATCTGTGCTGGGTTCTACCATTATTGCATCAGAATCAATGCTTACTACCTTCCATGGCAGCCCTTTTGTTATAAAAACAGAATTCTCATCTATATTATTGGCTACAAATCTGTCGTCCAGCGTGGATATTATCCTATTGTTTATGATGCTTTTCACTAAGAATCGCTTGGAGTCCGGCAATACGCTCAAATGGTCGTAGTAGTACATCCGGGTTCTGCCTCCTGAAGAAACAATATTTCCGTCAAAACCTATCATATGCTGCTTTCCCATAAACTCTACCAGAGATTTCAACGCGCTGCGTTCTAAATGCGAATATACTTTCGATCTGCTGATTATTGCACCTAATTCGTCCAATACGATGGCGCCCTTGTCAAGCGCAATGCCGCATATCTGGTTTGCCAATACATCAAGTGCGCCGGTTTGCATGCCAAATACCTCGATGCTGCCATGCATTACGTTGTGGTATACTGCTGCAGTTTCTATGGCATCAACAGCATTCAATGCTATAACTGATCCGTTTGCGCTTCTGCTGACTGCATGCCCGCTTCTTCCTATTCGTTGCGCCAATCTAAGTGCCTGCCTCGGAGATCCATATTGTATAACCAGATCTATGCTCCCTATATCTATGCCAAGTTCAAGCGAGCTGGTCGCTATTATGCTTTTCAGGATGCCATTTTTGAAGGCATCCTCTATCCCTATCCTCTCGTTTTTATCGAGCGAGCTATGGTGTACGCCAATGCCTCCAAACGGTGCAGTGCTGTTAAGGTATATCAAGCGGCTTCCCAATGCCTCTACAATCTGCCTTGTATTGCAGAATATAAGAACGGATTTAGCCATGCGTATCTCTACGGCAATCGCATCCAATCGTGAAAGGGATGCGGAATCCAAGCCGAATTTTTCGCCAAGGTGTGCTAAAGCCTTATCATAATGCATAGGCAACCTTATGTTGAGCTTTATATCCTTTACCTTTTTTATCTCTGCAACTTCAAAGCGCCTATCTCCTGATAAGTATTCCCCTACTACTTTGCTGTTGCCCACAGTCGCGCTTATCCCTATCCTCTGAAAATTAGGTGCAAGTTCCTCCAGCCGCTCTAGTGCTATTGAAAGCTGTGCGCCCCTTTTGTTAAAGTAAAGTTCGTGTATTTCATCAATAATTACAACCTTTACATTTTTCAGAGCGCTGCCAAGATATTTTGTCGGAAGTATGCTTTGCAATGTCTCCGGCGTTGTTATAAGCACCTGCGGAGCTTTTTTAGCCTGCCTTGACCTTTCACTCTGTTTTGTATCGCCATGCCTTACTGCAATGCTTATGCCTATGCTGCTGCAGAATTCTTCAAGCCTCTTTATCATATCCCTATTGAGCGCTCTTAATGGTGTTATGTATAATATCGAAATCCCGCTTGGAGTTCCTGCGTCTATAATCTTTTTCAGTGCAGGCAAAACCGCAGCCTCCGTTTTTCCGCTGCCTGTAGGCGCTATTATAATGCAATTATCTCCCTTTTCGATAATCGGGATGGCTAACTTTTGTATTTCCGTAAACACTTTATAGCGGCTTAAGAATGACTCATATGGATTCAATAGGATCGCCTTATTTTTTTTGGAAATTGTGGGCCTTCCCAAAAATCCCAGCTGCTATTATCAATATAGTGCCTAATATTATCACTGCAATTAAGCTGGGAGTGAAAAAATCAAGATAAACATCTTCCCCTCCAGAAATATTTATACTTTGCGTGGTTCCAAAGAATCTTGCGCTTCCATATATCTTTCCATATGGGACGTCATCAGCAGTAAAAGTCCCGCTGCTTCCGGATGTTGTATTATATGTTGTTCCGTTATAGAACGAAAGCGACAGGTTGGCATCCACTGGCGTGCCGAAAAAGCTCTGTGTTGATATTGCAGCGTTGAATACTGGCAATTTAATCGCAATGGAAGTGGTGTTGTAAGCTATCTCAATGCTTTTATTGTAGCTTAAATAAGCTCCTTTATACATTGCCCCTGACACCATATTGCTATTATTGACGTATAGGTAAGCGTAGCTGCCAGCATACCTATATCCGTTTATGTAAAAATAGCTTACATTTATGCGGTTTCCATACGCGTTTTCCCCTATTAAGTTTACATGCCGCTGCAGCATGAATCCCGCCTCAAGGTTTATGCTTCTATTTACAGTAAAATTAAGCGCTGCGCTTGAATTTCCATTGCTCCATTTTGAAAATGCCATCCTAAACGTGCTGTTTTCCTGTATATAGTTTTCACTCAGAGAAACTCTTGCATTAGTCCCATTATCATACCACCCGCTTCCAGCCGCACTTCCATATGGTGTAGTCGCATTGACATAATACTGTAACGCCCAGTTTGCAATTATGTCCTTTGGGCCGTCTACAAATAAAATTGATCTTGGGCTATCTACGCCGTTGCTCCAATTTATAAATTCTTCCCTTGAGCCATAGCCTACATATATCGAACTGCTTTTTAAGCCCAGGTATGCAGTGCTATTTGCATCATACCACCCGCTTCCAGCCGCACTTCCATATGGTGTAGTCGCATTGACATAATACTGCCTTACCCAAGATGCAGTTTCTGTTATATTGCTATCCATGCTGATAGATGCCGAGTTGGAATTTCCTGTGTATGACCCATCGCCAACACCTTTCCATCCAATAAATTTTTCTCTAACCCCATTAGATATGTTTACATATTCCGGGGCGCTTATGCCTGTTGTTGCATATGCCGAATAGTTGCTATAACTGCTTATATTACCATAACTCGATACAATTTTAATGCTGTAACCTATCTGCCATAAAGGTGTAAGGCTCGGGATGGCAGCTACATCAGAACCAGTCTCAAAATAATCAACGAAATTGCCTATCTCATTTACACTATAATTATTGCTGAGTGTGGACTCGCTTCCCTTCCCATAGCCTATGAATGCATAACCTTCAGGCACCAAATAAAATTTTCCGTTCTTATAAAACATCAGGTTCCTAAATCTAACTGTCGGCATAAATACGCTATTGTTTTCACCATCTGCATATTCTGAAAATGCGGTAGGGGGATTTGCACCAGAAGACGAAGTTCCAAGGTCAACGCTTCCTATTGGTACTCCGTTCATATATATATTCCACGTGTTTCCATCTGCTATGAACGAGTAATCATTGAACGAGCCGTTCTTGCCTGCAGTATTATTGCCCCCAAGCATACCATAAAACTTACTGCCACTATAATCTGCAGGGAAGTACTCCCAAAACCACGAAGGCTGGCCTCTTTGTATATATATGTTGCCAGTGCATCCAAGCGACACCGTACAATTGGTCGGATAATATCCGCTCTGATTATTTATTATATATCCGGCCTGTATGAATGCCCCATTATTGAGGTCCTCTCCTATCCAATATCCAAACGACCCATAACTGATATTTTGCGGTTTTATAGTCTGTATAAGTACGCTTGCCCCTGAGTTGAACGATGCATTATCTGATCCCCTAACTCCAGTCTGGAACCAGTACTGCGCAGAAGCTATATTTGACGCAAAGTAAAAAATCAAAACCGCAGCGAAAATGACATCAATAGCAGTCCTATATTTTTTCATAATCCATACCTATATCATTCAACCTACTAATTATCCTATCCCTAACCTCCTTATTTATGCTCTTCCATTCCATTACCGCAATTTCGGGCGCCCTGTTCGAGCGTAATGATGCCTGTTCAAGCATCATGTATTCGTTAAGAAAGTATTTTGGCATTATATGTGAAAATGCATACTTCCCTTCGAATGCAAGTTTTGCAAATCTTTTTGAATAGTGTGTTCCTCCTATGCCTATTGCTATCTTATCAAAATTTTCGCCATCATTTTTATCTAAAAGGCAATGCATTACGGCCTTCGCTACTGCCCATGGGCCCTCTTTTTCGGGCAGTCCTCTCGCGTTCCCGCCGAATTCTGCAAAAAGCGACGGCGTCTTCAAAAAAGGGCCATGATGTGTAGCTTCATACACTACGTCTGTGCCGCCATAATTGAGCTGTCCCATATACTTCAATATGCTGAACATTTCTACAGGAGCAGCAAAACTCAATTCTCTTGGCCTGCCACCTAATTTATTCTCATTTGACCAATTGCCTTCTGAATGCACTGTTAACGATTTTATGCCTGCACTGCTCTTATGCATGCTTAAGAATATTATCAAATCGGTATTGAGCTGTGCGTCTAGAAAATCAGCTTCGACAAGCGCAGAATCAATCTCTATCATATCTATATTCTCAAATCTGTAATGTTCAAATCCGTTGAGCCTCCCTTTATATTCAAATCCGAATTCATTGCGTATAAAGCCAGCGGTTTCCATTGATATAGGGTCTGTTTCGGAGTATGCTATAAAAGGCATATTTATAATTATATAATTGCATCATTAAAAATCTAATCTGTTGAGAGCATGAAAGGGGATAAAAACGCAGGTCCGCGGTTTATCAGGAAAATAGAAGACTTTAGCTGCAGCCACTGCGGTGCAATAACCAAAGGCAACGGCTATACCGACCACTGCCCTATATGTTTATGGAGCATGCATGTTGATATCAATCCCGGCGATCGCGCTAACGAGTGCCACGGCATGATGAAACCAGTGTTTGCAATATCAGACAGAAGAGGAACGTACATGGTAACATACAAATGCACCAAATGCGGAAAAATCAAAAAAGTCAAGGCGTCTCCAAATGATAATGCAGAAATTCTAAACATGCTTCAAGCACTAAAGTAACCGTATAAAATCCAGAATTAAAGCAAAGCCTATCGGAAATCACGCCTATTTATCCGGGCGGTTTGCAAATCTACGCGCAGAAGCGAGTAAATGGGCAAAAGGGAGGCTATAAAATAATTAAATACTATCTAATTATGTGAGATTATGCAGTTTGAAGCAATTGCCTTTATCTTCTTCATACTGTTTTCCATATTTATTCCAGTATCATTTTTATTTTCATCAAAAATGTTGCGTAAAAGATATGCAGGCAACCCTGTAAAAAATTCCCCATATGAGAGTGGCGAAGAGACCATAGGAAAAAGCCGCGATATAGACGCAGAATACTTCCCATACTTTATAATATTTTTGCCATTCGAACTGATTGCCGTTTTTGCCATCTTGTGGTCTGCATATTCATCTTATGCTGGAAAACTTTCAGGGTTGTACGTAATGGCATTGATTGCTCTGGCAACCTGTTTTGCCATATTCGGATATAAATTAATAAATGATGATCATGCAGGAAAATAAGGACGAATTTTTAAATTCCGAAAAAGAAATGTCGAAACTTGTAGTCGACAGCCTGAAAAAATATAAGATGCCGGTAAATGCCCTGTTTACCAAAATGAGCGATATAACCCAAAAAAGTGCAGGTGGCCTGCTTAAATGGTCGCATTCGAATTCGCTTTGGCCTCTGCAATTTGGCCTGGCGTGTTGTGCAATGGAGCTTATGGATTTCGGGGCGTCGAGAATAGATGCAGAAAGGAAAGGATATCTGCTATTTAGGGGAACGCCGCGGCAATGCGACGTTATGATTGTTGCAGGATGGGTGACAAAATCTATGGTGCCTAGGATAAAAAGGCTATACGAACAGATGGCATCTCCAAAATATGTGATCGCATATGGCGAATGCGCTACTGCAGGAGGCCCATGGTATGAAAGTTACAACATAATAAAAGGCATAGATCAGGTGCTGCCTGTAGACGTTTATGTCGCAGGGTGCCCTCCAAAGCCCGAAAATCTGTTTGCTGCATTGATGAAATTACAAAAAAAAGTAGGTGGAAAAACCGATGGAGACAACGAAAGAAGCCTTAGTGAAAACATGCGCAGAGCTGAAGCAGGAAGGCTATGACTATCTGAATGCAATCACCGCAGTTGACTATACAGACCATTTGGAAGCGGTTTATATACTCTACAATACTGAGAAGAAATCAGAATCCGTCATAACTGTTATGTTGCCAATAAACGACTTAGAGTTAAGCACTATAAGCAATATGTATGCAGGCGCAGTATGGTATGAGCGCGAGATGCAGGAAATGTTTGGAATAAAAATAACTGGCGCAAATCAGGAGCGTCTTCTTTTAGAAGAATGGAACGGTGCTGATTACCCTCTGAGAAAAGAGTTTATCTGGGGAAAAGACTATAAGAAAAAAACATGATGTGGAAAAATGTCATACATGCGCATAAATATAGGCCCTATACATCCAAGCACACACGGTGTGCTGCGCCTTGTCGTAGATTTAGACGGCGATACTGTAAAGAATGTGGAGCCACACATAGGTTTTCTGCATAGGGGGGTGGAGAAGCTGATGGAAACAAGGATGTACATGCAGAATCCATCATATACTGAAAAGCTTGACTATGTTGCGCCTATGGGGTGGGATGAACTTTATGTCAATTCGGTAGAAATGGCACTAAACTCAAAAGTTAAGGAAGATGCGCAATATGCACGCATGATCCTTCTGGAATTTCAAAGGATAGCCAGCCACCTGCTATGGCTTGGCACATTCTGCAATGACGTTGGGCAGATGTTCACAATGTTCATGTGGGCGTTCAGGGAACGAGCCAAGGTACTTAAGCTGCTGGAGGATGTATCTGGAAGCAGGATGTTTTATGTGAATATGCGAATAGGGGGGCTGATGCGTCAGCTACCCCAAGATTTCATTGCCAGGGCATACGCATTGACAGATTATTTGGAATCACACATTAAAGAATACCCGGATGTGCTGGACGCTAACGGCATATTCATAGAAAGGACAAAAGGCATAGGAAAACTATCTAAAGAAGATGCCATAAACTGGGGTGTATCTGGCCCAGTGCTCAGGGCGTCAGGCATCGAAAAGGATGTAAGGAAAGACAATCCATACTATTTCTACGGTAAAACCAAGTTTAATATACCTACAAGCATGCAGGGCGATGCGTATGCCAGGTATAGGGTCAGGTATTTGGAGATGCTCGAGAGCATAAGCATAATACGCCAGGCACTTGGGATGATGCCTGAAAATCCAGATGTAGCTGGCTTGCCTATAAAATTGATCGGTCCGCAGGCAAAACCGGATATAATAATAAATAGAAGGGAGCTGCCAAGAGGCGAAGGCCTGATATATATGGTGCCTGACAAGCAAAAGCCATACAGGATATACCTAAGGTCGCCAACATACACCAATCTGCAGGTGCTTCCCTACATATCAAAGGAGGTAAAATTAGCAGACCTGTTTTCAATATTGGGCAGCTTGGATATAGTGATGGCAGAAATAGACAAGTAAAAGCATTAGGTGCAAATTATAAAAATTTGCATTGTAATATACATATCCTAATAGTGATTTTATGGAACGCGACCAATTGGAAAAGCTTACAATGAATTACCAGAAAATGCAGGAACAACTGCAAAACATAGCAATGCAAAAGCAGCAATACGAAGCCCAAAAGCAGGAATACAAGCAAGCCGAGGAAGAGATAGGCAAGGCGTCGGGAAAGGTGTATTCTACGATAGGGGGCGTCATAATAGAGACAACAAAAGAAGAAGCGCTGTCTACCATAAAAGAGAAGAAGGAATTTGTAGAGATGCGGCTTAATCTAATATCTAAGCAAGGAGACGAACTTTCGAAAAAGGAAGCGGAAATGAGGGCCCAAATAAATGAGGCAATAAAAGGCTTCCAAGAAAAATGATAATATGAAGGCAATGAGCCTGGAACAGCTGGCAGAAGAGGTAAAAAGCCGCATCAATGCAAATGTGATGGTAACATTCCACTCAATAGGCGATACAGATTCGGTATCGTCTGCCGCTGCAATTCTATCCCTATTTCCGAATGCACATATATCTGCGCCAGATATAATAACCGCCAACGCTTTGAGGGTGCTAGAGAAATGCGGATATAAAAAAGAAATCATATCAACAAAATTCGACGAAAATACCGACCTAATAATAATCGTTGATGCAAATTCTACATCTGAATTAGGGAATTTTCAGCAGCCTATAGAAAAATTCAAAAAAGACATAATTGTAATAGACCATCATGTCAAGCCGTCAATGCCAAATGCACGCGCACTGGTATTTAACGACGAGTCATTCAATTCCTCTGCAAGCATAATATATGAACTTTTCAAATATCTGCATTTTGATATAAGCATTCCAATTGCCAAAATGCTGTGCATGGGCATAATATCTGATTCTGCTGAACTGAAAAATGCCACTCCACAAACATTCATACAAATAGGCGAGCTGCTTTCTATAGCAAAAACCGATTACATGGGCATATTGGCAGAATTTTCACACGAGTCATCTAACCAAGCGCGCCTGCAAACGATACAAAGCATAATGCATGCAGACGCATTCATAAAGCACGACCTTATATTTGTATATGGCATTACCGACGTGCATGCAGGGATAGCTGCAGATGATGCAATAAAGATAGGCGCAGACATAGCGCTTTTCAAATCAGAATCATCCAATGAAATATCATTTTCATCTAGGTTGAGGCCGACACTTGACACTAAATATGGGCTGCATTTTGGCATGATAATGAAGAAACTCGCGCCAATAATCGGCGGTTCTGGCGGAGGGCATCCATGCGCAGGCGGTGCATACGGGCCTAAAAAGGATAAATATGAAAACTTTTTTGACGGTTTTACTGAAGAAATTTTAAGCATATTGAAATCTAATGGGAAATGACGTGATTGTGGTATGAAAATAGCTATAGTATCTGATTTGCATATAGGCTATGAGCGATTTGCAGAAGACGCATTCAGGCAGGCAAAGGAAGCGCTTGAAGCTGCCTCCGCAATGGCCGATGCAATAATAATACCTGGCGATATATTTGATAAAAGGGCTCCAAAGCCGGATGCAATTGCAGAAGCCCTGAATATATTCAGGGAGCTTTCAAGAAAGAATTGGGCTGCATCTGCAGAGGTACGAGGTTCCGGCACTGCATTTACGAATGTGCCGATACTTGCAATTCCAGGTACGCATGAAAGGACATCTGCAGGCAGGGAGAATGCCTTAAAGCTTTTAGCATTGGCTGGCATGCTCATAGACATAAGCGAATCGACTGCGGTAATAAGCAATGGAAGTGAGCATGTAGCTGTTTTCGGGCTTGGCGGCATATCTGATGAACGGGTAAAAGAAAAGCTTAAAGAGCTGGATCCAAAACCGGTAGAAGGCATTTACAGCATATTTATGTTCCACCAGTCAGTATACGAATTATTGCCGTTCAATGCAGATTTTATAAAATACGAGGACCTGCCGGTGGGATTTGACCTTTATGTAGACGGCCACATACACAACACATTAGAAGCCAAAGTTCATGGAAAGCCTTTCCTGATTCCCGGCAGCACGGTGCTGACGCAGATGAAGGATGCCGAGCAGGGTTCCAAAGGATTCATATTGTTTGATACGAAGGATTCAAGCCACAAATTCATACATATAAATTCAAGAAAGTTTTTTTCAATAAGGCTGGAATTCAAGGATTCGGACACCCAGCACATACTGGAAAAATGTGAAAACGAGGTAAAGCAGGTAATTGCAAAGAGTGCATCAAAGCCTATAATAAAGGTCCATCTTGAAGGCACCCTGCAAGCTGGATTGCAATTCGGTTCATTGAACCTGAAGCCCATAATATCAAAATATGGGAAGGATGCATTTATAGAAATCGATCAGTCAAAGCTCACAATACCTGAATTGGCAAAGAGCATAGAAGGAATACATGAAAATAAGATAGGGGATCTTGCCATAAAAGACCTTGGGGCATCTTTCATGAATGCCAGGCTCAAGGAACTCGCTTTTGACAATGCCATAGATGTGCATGGGCTATTCGAGCTTCTTGACGAATCCTCACAATCAAAAAAGCAGAAAACTGTTGACGCCGCGCTAAAATTCCTCAATGCGCTGTAATATTATTGCTTTTTTGAATGCCTCTCTTTCTGCGTGGGCTCTATTCCAAGTGTCTTGTTCACCAAGTCCTTGTTTTTTGCATCTACGACTTCGTTAAGGAACTCAAGGTGGTTTGGATTGCACTTTCGTTCATTATGTCTTTTAGAGCTCACTATCTTGACGA
>JAMCYW010000021.1:0-13446 GCA_023473255.1 Candidatus Martarchaeota archaeon
TATTTATTTAGAATGGCATGACAAGGCAAAACATCTGCCTGGATATCCAAATGCATGTCATTCGTTTATTCATTTTTATACGGGCGATACAAATATTATATTTCCGCCGCGCAGCAGTATTGTTCCGAGCTTGGCTTTTATCTCTCCATCTCCATTGAGCTCTTCCGCACTTTCCAATACTATGTTCATGTGCGCATCGAAAGATGTCACTTTTCCGCGTATGCCCACATTGTTCTTCAGCCTTATTAGAACATGCTGCCCGATTACCTTATTCAGCAGGTCAAAAGGCCTCTCCTGTCTATCTTGTACCATTCGTATACACCAAAACAAATTTATAAATCAAATTTACCATTATAGCAAAGTTATTTTTCTGCGTCGACCTTTTTAAGGTCTTCTTTTTTTATCGCCAGCTTGATCCTGCCGGTGCCTACGTTTATCTGTTTGCCTATAAGTATGTTCTCCGAAACGCCCTTGAGCGGATCGCGCTCCCCGAATACGCTCGCGTTCACAAAGTGCTTTACGGTTTCTTCATACGACGCTCTTGCAAATACCGATGCCTTGTTGCCGGCTATGCCATGCCTTCCCGCACTCTTGATGCTGCCACCATATGTCATGGCATCCGCGAGCAGCCCTATATGCCTGAATCCTACTGACACATTTTCCTCGTCCATTGTTTTTTTGAGCTCGTTTGCAATCATGTTCCTTGCGGCTTCTATCCCATAGACCTTCAGCACGTCGAACATATCGTTGCTGTAGAGGTGCTCCTTATCTACGCCATCAACTTCAAGCGCGCCAGCCATATTGCTGCCGCTCGTGACTATGTAAAATTCACCATCGTCGTCCTGCTGGACGGTAGCCTTTTTTATGCCTTGCAGGCCTTTTATCGCGAAGTTGCGCATGTTGACAAACATGGTCCTTGCCGATTTCATCTCCTTTTTGCTTTTGTATTTTATCTTCAGTTTATTGCCTTCCTGCTCGGTCTCTATGCTTTCGAACTTCGCCTGAAGTTTTCCAGATATAAATTTTAGCGTCAGATCAGACTGTGCTAGTTTTTCCTTGCTGAATTCCAGCAGCATTGTGACATTCTTAAGGTCTTCGGTAAAGCTTTCCAGAAGCGATTTTACAAGCACTTCTTCGAACTGCGCCTTCACCTGCTTGGCCTTCTCATAGTTTTTGGCATAGCTTTTCTCGAGCCTTATAGTCATTATAGGGGACTGCTGCTTTTTTCGTGCATCGACAAGCTCCAATATCCTCGGGAGCCCAGTGACTACCGACGACGCTATGCCTGCGCTGTGGAAAGTCCTTAGTACCATCTGTGTAGACGGTTCACCGAAGGAATGCGCAGCCACTGCGCCAACCGCTTCGCCGTATACTACGTTGAATTTTTTTTCGTTTTTAACACTCATGATTATGCGCCTCACTCTTTTTGATGTGCCACGGCCTCCAACGTAGGATCTATGCCATCGCCACCGTATAATGTCTGTATCAGTTCGCCATTGGCGTCCTTGACGCTTAGGTCAGAGTCCACATAAAAATCCATCATGGCGTTTATTAATCTCCTGTACATATATCCGCTTACTGCAGTTACCAATGACTTTGTCATTTGTGAATCCCTAGAACCCATTGCGTGCTGGTACATGTCCATAGGCGTCAGGCCCTCGAAGAAACTTGATGTGACGAATCCCTTGGATTTTGGGTCTTTTGTGTTCTTCTTGAAATATGGAAGCATGCGGCCGTTGTACCCACGAGTAGGACGCTTGCCTCTGACGGATTGCTGGCCCAAAAACATGCTCATTTGTACCATGTTCAGGATATTTCCTCTGGCGCCTATCGAAGCCAACAGATATGCATTGTTAGATTGGTTCAGCTCCTTATTTAGATATTGTACTGCCGTATCTCTGGCTTGGCTCAATGTTGCATATAGGAGCACCTCTAATGTCGATTTCTTTGTATACCCTGGAAGGGACTCAAGCTTGCCTGCTTTGTAACTGTTTATAAGATCTGATGCTTTGCCCTCATAGCTTTTTATTATATTGGTGCGTTCGCTGATTATTTTACTTGACAGATAGTAATCCTTAACGCTCACGGTCAGCCCATATATGTATGCGGCTCCCAATGACAGCTTTGCTATGTTCAACAGAAATTTTTCGTTGAAATCTGGGCCGTATTCTACGAATATGTGGGATATTAGAACTCCTCCCTTTTCTCCCACCAGTTTGTTGTCTATTATTCCTTCTTCCAGTAATCCATCCTTTATGATGACCTTGCCGTGCTTGTTCTTGCTTTCGAAATTAAGCCCTTTTGGAAGGGTCATGGAAAATATGGATTTACCCGAATACATTCCGTTTTTCTCAGCTTTAGGCATTTCGTATATGCCCAAATTTGCAAGCATCGACATTGTTTCTTCCTTGGTATAATAAGAATTATCTTTTGTTAGCAGGTACATGCCTGCTATTTCGTCTTCTTCTATATACAAAAGGGGATTGCCGTTCCTTGGCGACAAGACTTGATATTTTGGCTGCATCAAGTATCTTGCTTCTGCTTGCGATTCCAGCGTTTGAGGAACGTGCAGGTTCATTTCGTCCCCGTCAAAATCTGCGTTGTACGGAAATGCGGCAGATACATGCAATCTAAGCGTTTTTCCAGGGAGTACCTTAACCCTATGCGCCATTATTGAAAGCCTGTGAAGTGTAGGCTGCCTGTTGAAAAGCACTATATCATTGTTTACCAATTGCCTCTCTATCACATACCCTGGAACTATCTCTTTTAGCAGATCTTCTTGATTGGTATCATTTACACGCTTCCTCGATCCTTCCCTGGTTATTACATTGATGGCTTTAGGATATGAAGAGTTGCTGACGTAAACTTTTGCTTTCTCGATATTCCACTTTGTGACGTATAGCGGCACCGTCATGTTTTCGGCTATCCTCATCGGTACGCCTACCTGGTTTACTGTCAGACTTGAATCTGCGGATATTACAGTCCTGGCGGAAAAGTTCACGCGCTTTCCGCTTAGATTGTACCTTAAGCGCCCCTCTTTGCCTTTTAACCTCTGCGCAAGGGTTTTTAATGGCCTTGTGCTCCTGTGCCTTGCAACAGGCACGCCCGGAGTTTCGTTATCGAAATATGTTGTTACGTGATACTGCAGCAGCTCCCACAGGTCGTCTATTATTATTTGCGGGGCGCCTGCGTCTATATCCTGCTCAAGCCTTTGGTTTATCCTCATTATTTCTACAAGCTTGTGTGTAAGGTCGTCCTCGCTCCTCTCCCCTGTTTCCAGCGTTATAGAAGGCCTGACGTTTATCGGAGGCACAAGCAATGATGTCAATATGAACCACTCTGGGCGCGTAGCTTTGTAGTCTATGCCCAAGAGCTTAAGGTCGTCGTTGCTTATATTTGAAAGCCAGTCTTTTATCTCGTCAGGTTTCAGCTTGTTCCCATTTAGGTAGAAGAACGTAGGCCTTTCAAACTTAAGCTTCTGCTGTGCTGCACCGCATGACGGGCATTTCTTGACAGATTTAAGTTTTTTTGTTAGCGCTGCGAGCTTACCGTTCGTTTCTGCGACGCGGTCTACATCTATTTCGTCGCTGGTTACAAAAGTCTCTATTGCTTCCTTTGCCACTGCCATTTGATTTTCATCAAGCAGTATCCTATGGCATTTTTCACATGTTGATTGCAGCAAGAGATATATGATCTTTGTAAATTCCGGATGTATGATAGGCCTTACTAATTCTATGTGCCCGAAATGCCCCATGCAGGTCTTGGCCCTGCCTCCGCAGGTCTTGCATTTGAGGCCCGGATCTATAACCCCGAGGCGCTGGTCTACAAGGCCTCCGTCTATTGGATAACCATCTTCATTGTAGGTATCTGGGACTATGAGCTTTGCTACGCTCATCCTCTTTATTGCTTCTGGGCTCAGCGTGGTAAACCTTATATTGTCTATAATCTCTGCTTGCATTGCAACACCTCAATCGCTTTTCATCCTCACTCTTGGCAGTATGTGCATCGACTTTAGTTCATCGATCAGAAGCTTGAATGCATAGCTTATCTCGACCTCTTCCAAGCTGCTGCCGCCGCATAGAGGGCATACCGCTACGTTCTTTATGTAATCATAATAGCCTATGTCGCCGCAGTCCCTGCATATCCATACGCTTGCCTTATCGCTCTGGTCAAGCATACGCTCCTTGAGCAGCAGGCTTGCGCCATAGCCTATGAGCGCCTCTCGTTCCATCTCCCCGAACTTCAAGCCCCCTTTCCTTGGCTTTCCTTCTGTCGGCTGCCTTGTCAGTATTTGGACCGGGCCTCGGCTTCTTACCTGCAGTTTCAGGCTTACCATATGCCACAGCCTTTGGTAGTATACCACGCCTGTGAATATCTTGCCTTTGAATTTCCTGCCGGTTCTTCCATCATAAAATTCTTCATCCCCGAATTCGTCGAATCCGTAATCTTTTAATATGCTGCCGAATTCGTCCACCAATGCAACGCCATTGTTCGAAAACGGAGTACCATCAAACTTCTTTCCACTTAATGAACCTGCTTTTGCTCCAAGCATCTCCAGCATATGCCCATATGTCATCCTGTTGGGCAACCCTATCGGGTTTAGCAGCATGTCCGGTACTATACCTTCCTTGGTATGCGGCATATCCTCCTGATTTACTATCATGGATATTACGCCTTTTTGGCTTTGCCTGCTTGCAAACTTATCCCCTATCTCAGGGATCTTGACGCTCCTTATCCTTACCTTTGCTATTCTGGTAGCGCCTATGGTCTCGCTGAGCATCACCCGGTCAACCGTGCCTTGCTCTCCTGATCTTAATTCCACTGAATTGTCGCGCACCTTTTCTTCGCCTATGCCAAAACTTGTCTGCTCTTCTAAAAACCTTGGTGGCGATATCTTTCCGACTAACGCATCTCCTTCTTTAACGTCCATTTCTGGCTCTATTATGCCGTCTTCCCCAAGCCTAGAATATACATGCTCTCCCCTGTATCCTTCTGCTGTAGGGGGAGGCAACGTAAAATGATCCTGCTGCCCTCCAGGGTAACGCATTTCTTCATCTGCATAAGACCTGAAGAACGCGCTCCTTCCAAGCCCCCTGTCCACTGCAGCTTTATTGAACACTACTGCATCCTTCATATTGTAGCCGTAATATGTGCTTAGTGCAACTACCATATTTTGGCCCTGCGGGTGCCTCTCAAGCCCTAATGTTCTATAGGTTATGCTGTCTATCAGTGGCAGTTGAGGATAGAATAGGATATATGATCTTGCATCGTACCTGTCATTGAAATTTGTAGAATATAATCCCTGGCTCTGCTTCATGAAGTTCCATGCGACCGGGTGCCTCCCTGCATTATTGAATTCGGGATATACGCTGCTGTTTACAGTAAGGCCGAACATTATTGCCGGATCTACCTCCATATGGGTCGTAGATTTGTTTATATGCGCTTCATCTATGGCAACTTCTACGTTCTCCTCTTCCTCTGCGTCCAGGTATTCTATTATGCCCCTTCTTACCAAATAATTGAAATCTATCTCGCGGGTTTTAAGTTTCTCGCGCAATTCTGCAGTAAACTTGCTCTTTCCATTTTCCATTAATATGTAGGGCTTCCTAACCCTGCCCTTGTCTGCATTTATATGCACTTCGTTGAGCTTCTTAAAGTATGCTACATTTACCTCGTTAGAAATTATGCCCTGCCGCCTGTTGGCCCTTATCTCTTCTGCAAATGCGCTGCCGTCCTTTACTGCGCCTATTGCCCTCCCGTCCAGATATACGTGACATTTATCATTAGTAGCCAATCAAATCACCATTTATTTATTTTCAAGGAGTTTTAGCTCGCTCAATTTCTCCTCGAGCATCTTGTGTTCCGCCCCTATTGTAACCTTTGACATCAATGCAAGATATCTTGTAAGGCCTACTTCTACGCCTTCAGGAGTTTCGCTCGGGCATAGCTTGCCTATGTGCGTGCCATGAACATCCCTTACCTTGAAATGTGGATGTTTCTTTGCGAGTGGAGATTTTACCCTTCTCAGGTGTGCGAACGTGGACATTATATTGAGCCTATCTAAAACTTGGGACACTCCAGTCTGCCCGGCAGGCCAAGAGCCTGTGCTCATTGAATAGAGAATCTTTTCTGTAAGCGTATCTGGATTTATGTTTGTTTTTACTGTAAGCCTTCTTCCTCTTGCAGTAGTTCGTTCTACGTGGTATTTTATGTCTTTTGTGAATGCTTTGAATGCAGTATTGAAAAGTTCTTCCAGAAGGTCTCCTGCCAATTTTACGCGCTTGTTGGCATAGTGATCCTTGTCATCTTGCTTTATCTTGCCGTATGCAACAAGTGACGTCCTTTCCGCCATCCTTATCAGATAACGCGCCTTCTCCATCCTTACTTCGGGGGATGTGCCCAGATGCGGAAGTATATAAGTATCGAGTTGTGTTTCTGCTCTTTTTACCTGATATGCAGGTGCCTGGTTCGGCGCAGTCATACGCCCTAATTCGGTCAGGGCTTCGTTAGAAGACATTTCTTTGGCTTTGCTCATTTCTATATTAAGCAGCATGTCATTCTTGACCTCGTTGCTTGGCACCATATCAAGCATCTCTTTTGGCTGCATCCCAAGGGCCTTTAAGATCAGCACCATGTTTATGCCCTTGTTCAGCGTAGGGAATAGTATTGTAAACGTACCGTATTCGTCCCTAGATACGCTGCAGCGCGCCCTGAAGTTTATAGTAGTTGAAAATACCTTAGTAACTGTATCATCATGCTCTTTCGTAGTCATCATTTTGTTTGGTGCAAGATCCTCGATGCCTACCAAAACGCGTTCAGTACCTTTTATTATAAAATAGCCTCCTGCATCGTCAGGGTCTTCATGTGAAGCTATGAGCTGTTCGCGCGACATGTTTTTAGTATAACATAGATTGCTTTTTACCATAACGGGCATGTCGCCCACATATGCTTCGCCAATCGCATCCGACTTCTCTATGCCGCTTATTACTGGCACATATGTTATATACATAGGAGCAGAATATGTAAGATTTCTTGCAAGCGCTTCGTTTGGTATTATCCTCTTCATAGAGCTGTCCGACTCTATTATTACCGGGGGCTCAAGCCTTATGCTCACGAGCTTTATCGCAAAATCAGATACCTCTGGCTCTATTAAGCTTTGGCTTTCCAGCACCTTGTGCAGACCTACGCTTATGAACCTATTATAACTATCGATCTGTTGCTGCGCCATCGACGTAGAGCGCAGATAAGCTTCCATAATCTCGTGGGTTTCTTTCATGCATACACCAAAAGGACTTTATACGCTTTCGACTACGTACCTGTAAGCAGAATATTTTCCTGTAGGGTCCTCTCTGTGTATCTTTATCAATTGCCTGGGCTTTGCGCCTATCTTTATGACTTGGGGATCGCTCTGCAATATCTTAGGAAATTTATCGATAGGAGTATTATATTCTGCAGAAACCTTCTTCGCTTCGCTCTCGCTCAGGACTTCATGCACCACCAATAAATCTCTTCCAAAAACCAACAGCTCACCATAGATAAACAGCGCTTATACTAACACTAGAGGGCCTTATTAATAGTTATATAGCGAAATGCATAAATATATTACCTATATTTGCATTTACAATGTTTCTTTGTAAATTGCATATGCCTGCAGCATCACGGAGCGGTGTATCCATTATACCATCCGCCAGTGAAGGAAACATTGATGACATTTCCGTTGTTGCCGTTGCCGCTATAATCATTCGCGTTTCCGTTGAGCGGCCACCACCCTACAAGGTTGTTTAGGTCGATAGGAACTCCGCCTATGCCCTCTCGGTAAAGGGTTTTTACATCTGTTTTAGATATATTTGTGTTATAAATTTGCACGTTAGCAATATTACCATTTATTGCAGAAGATCCTGGGCCTCCTCCAAATATTATATACTGTCTGTTTACTGAAGAACTGCCAGTATTTGTTCCGGCATTAGAGTAACTTAGCCCATCATAATAGAGGATTATATTTTGGCTATAACCACCGGTAGGTATTGTAAACCCTATAAAATGCCATACCCCATTATTCACATTAAGGTTGTTTGTCCATGCTGAGGGACCGCATTCTGAATCATATGCTACTGAACCGGTTACTCCGGCCCCATTAATCTCCAACGCCCTAGATGTGCCATTACAACTTTCCGTACCGTATGACACTACTCGTTGCCAAACAGAAGTATCGGATGGATTTATTTTTACCCATGCAAAAATGCTTAATGCATCAGTACCGTTAGGGAGATAGGTATAATTTTTTATTCCTATCGTTATAGGAAAAATATTTTGTCCTTGTATCGATGCCACATACTCTGGTATCTCGTTGGTGCATGGCCCCAGAAGCGAAATGAAGTTGTTAGTTCCTGCGCCGTCAGGCCTGTAGACGCTGCACGAGCCAGGCTGCGCCTTTGCTGCGAACGTGTATGGATTGAAAACGCCCAACTCAAATAACGCTGCGAGAACCACTGCAATAATGAGTATCGCCCAGCCGTATGTCATCAGGTATTCCATCGCGGACTGCGAACTGAATCGCTTAGCATGACATCTTCGTTTTCCATTATTTGCCTGCTTGTACGCGTGCATAATGCAATGCCTCGATTCATTTAAGGTTGTAAAATTTATATGTTTTATTATTATGGCGCATATGCTATGATTCAATGTCGTGCATGTACCTTAGTGCTATGTCGCTTATCACATCCAATGCATCGATGCACCTGTCGCTTATGCTTTCTAGGTGCTCGTATATTTCCTTGTATTTTATGATGTATTTTGTATCATGGCTTTTTATCAACCTTGAAAGCGACGACCTTAGTATTTTGTCGGCGTCGTTCTCGTATTTTGAAGCGTTTATGCGCAACGTTTCTATTTCTGTGAAGGCGCTTTTATCGTGCTGCAACTTTTCCAATATGCTAACGCTCTTAACTATTTGGTCTATGCACTGCCCGGTTGCCTTCAGCAGCTTGTGCATGTCATTCTCGACTTTTATTATGTCATACATGTCCATCCTTGCAGCTACAGCCTCCTCGCTGTCCATTATGTCGTCTAATCTAGATGCAAGGTGCGACACGTCCCTATATCCGAATTTCATAGTTGGGGATGTTGCGAGATAATCCATTATGGAATGCACATGCGTATCTGCAGCATGTTCTTCGGATTTTATCTTTTCGAAATATTCTTTTCTTTTACTCGTATCTGAAAAAAGCCTGTTCAGGTTTTTCATGCCGCCTGAAATGTTTTGCATCAGCTCCCTGAAATCGTTGCTAAGCGTTGAGGTTACCAAAAGAAGCTCGTATTCTCCGGACGTTTCGCCCAGTGGTTTTTTCTTAGTTTCTGGAAGCAGTGTTACTGTCGTTATGAATCCAACTATAGCTATTATGCCGAGCAATCCTATTAAGCCGTATTTGCCTACGCTCACAATTATCAACGGGAAAAAGAGTGTAGACAGTGCAGCGCCGAACTTGCCGCTGGTTGCAGCAATGCCATGGCCTCTTGCCCTTAATTGCGTGGGATATAGCTCAACAGGGTAAACATATGTTGTGGTATTCGGGCCGTAGTTCGCAAACAGGAATGTAAGCCCGTATATTATGAAAAAGAGTACATCCGAAAACGCCAGTATCCTTGCGCCAAAGAAGAATAAGGTTATAAACGCTATGCCCATTATAAGGAACCCTATCGCCTGCATCGATTTCCTTCCCTGCTTGTCTATGAGTGCGACAGCTATCCAATATCCAGGCACTGCGGCGAATAGCAGTATGAGCGCAGTAGTAGTAGTGGATGACATCAATCCGGTGAATCCGAAGAATGTAGTTAGGTATGGGGTGAATATGGTTGTTCCATAATATGATATATCAAGCAGGAACCATGAAAGCGCCGTGCCCAATATTATCTTCCAGCGCTTGCGGACGAAATCCCTGATGCGTATCTTTTTTTGCATATTTGCATCTCCATTCCTTTCGGCGTTTTTTAGGGCTGGGCTTTTTATATTAGGCACTTTGGTGCTGTTGCCAGCTACTGACCCTAATGCCTTTTTCGCATCTGAGAACTTGCCCCTTGACATGCTATATAACGGGGTCTCCATGAGCTTCGTTCTTGCATACAGTATTGTAATGGAAGGTATTGCTCCCGCAGCCAGCAATATCCTCCATGCAATGCCTATCGGTACATGTGAGTATACCAGTACGAACGCTATAGCAATGCCAGCTATTATCCCGAAACCCTGCATGGCAAATGTCGATGCTATAAGTTTACCCCTATCATCCTTGTTTGCGTATTCGGCGACTATGGTTGCACTCAACGGGTAATCGCCGCCTATTGCTATTCCCAATAGAAACCTCCATGCAATCAGCTGGATGTAGCTTATTGCGGTAGAAGAGCCGAGTGCAGCTATTATCAGGAGCGTAACTGTTATCCAATATGAATATTTCCTTCCGAACTTGTCACCTATGAATCCGAACAGGAGCGGGCCTATCACTGCGCCGAATAGGGCTGCACTTGCAGTTATGCCTATCTGCAACGCTGTAAGATGAAATATTGGAGTTATCATCAACAGGACTATGCCTATTATGAACAGGTCATATGCATCGGTAAAGAAGCTCATTCCAGATATGAGCATTATCTTTATATGCTTCCTGCTGAGTCTAGCGCCTTCCAGCTGGGCCTTTATGCTTTCTCCTGCTATTTTTACACCCGAAGAAACAAGAATCATTGGATGTTGGCATATAAAAGTTTTTTGTAATTGCCTAAAATGCACGCAGGTATTTTCTGTTATCTATGGCTTTAGAAAAAGATTATTTTATCGCTAGCTTAAAAGTTTTAAAGACGTTTTTAATTTTTAAAAAATCACTGTCTTTGGTATAGAGCCTTAGCCCGTATGCAATTGCTGATGCTGCTATGTATATGTCGTTTTCATTTACCATTGTGCCTTTTTCTTTCAGCTTTTTAAAAATATTAGATGCCGAAAGGATTACGATATCGTCTAAAGGTATTATGTCGAATGCATTTTCAAGTAGTTCCATAGTTTCTTCAGCCTTATCCTTATACCTCATATATTCATATACGCTCACAATTGAAATGGCGCATTCATTTCTTAGGAGATCTTTTCCTTTGCCATAATCGAATATCTCTATCAATACACTTGTATCTAATAAGATTTTCTCTGCCATCCATATTCGACCCTGTCCTTTAGAAACGCCTTTATATCCGTCTTTTTCTCCGTCTTGTTAAGGACGTATAATTGTTTTATGGATGCCTGCTTAAGCATTTTCTTATATTCTAAAATCAGCTTCTGAAGCATATCATTTAGGCTTGGGCTCTTAAACTCCTTCTTCAATTCTATGAGCTCCTTGTATGTATCTATAGATATAGCTATGGTTTTTACCATTTAAATCTATAGATATATAGAAATATAGATATATAAAAGTATTCATTATGCGATTGAAGCCGCAGGTTG
Organism: Candidatus Martarchaeota archaeon; assembly: GCA_023473255.1. GTDB lineage: Archaea > Micrarchaeota > Micrarchaeia > Micrarchaeales > Micrarchaeaceae > JAMCYW01. The sequence goes on from JAMCYW010000021.1 coordinate 11,474, forward strand.
CTGGAAAATTTAACATTGGTACATTGATTATAAATTTTTGCTCCAAATTAGCTCTATGAAAATTTATTCAGATGATTGCAGAGTCTATCTTGGGAGTTTGTCGCGCGAGCATGCAGCTGCAATATCAGAAATAGGAAACGACCCTTCGATAGCACATGACATCGCAGCGCCAGGGGTATTCCCAAGCCCGTACAAGGAAGAGAATGCAATCGAATTCATAAAATACGCAAGCGATATGCTGAATGAAGGCACCGAATACCATTTTGGAATATTTTTAAAAGCGGATTCCACGTTTATTGGGGCAATGGGATTTATGCATGTAGACAGAGTGAATAAAAAGGCAGAATTAGGATATTGGATTGGGAAACGATACCAAGGGCATGGATATGCAACTGAGGCATTGAACATAATGCTACATTTTGGATTCTTAAATTTGGGCCTAGAAAGAGTATATGCCCAGACATTCTCATTTAATGAAGGTTCAAAACATCTGCTTGAGCATATCGGATTTACAATGGAGGGCAAGTTAAGGAAAAATACATTGCTTGACGAAGGATTTGTAGACGATTATGTATATGGGCTGCTAAAAGGCGAATTCAAGGCAACAGATAGGTTTATAAAAATAGAATGAATATATGGTGCTATGTATATTTCAAAGACTGTTGCGAAGAAGATGCTCAAGAGCGCCGGAGCGGAAAGAGTAGGGGATGATGCAGTAAAGGCGTTCCAGGCGCAATTGGAAAAAATAGCATACAGCGTCGCAGTAAAGGCGGTAAGGCTGTCGAAGCACGCAAAGCGCAAGACAGTAGAGGAATCAGATGTGAAACTTGCATTCCAATGAATCTGGCATAAACAAACCGCATCGAAAAGATTTTAAATTATTCTTTGCCTATTAGACCTATGGTGTGTTGATGAATAGACCTGCATTCTTTGCATTCAGCTTTATGATACTGGCATCTTTTATGCTTTATACAGTAAACGGATCTGCCAACCTGCTTAATTCAAGCGTGGCGGGGCAGCAGACTGCAGTACCTTTGGCGTATAGAGCCATCGTCGGAATAGTGCTCATACTAATATGCATATTCTTATTTTATAAATTCTTCAAATACGCAATAGCAGGGCTGTTTGTAGTAATAGTTCTGTTGGTACTGCTTTCCACAACATATTACTTCTTCAAGACCGGATCGTTCAGCATAGCGTACAGCATGAAATTCCTTGGCGACATATACGGGTTCTTTACGGGCGGCGCGTCGAGCATTGTCGCAAATGCAATACCTGGCAATATACCCATCAATATAACTAGTGCGTCTAACACGCTTGCATGACCGCAATGAAATGCAGTGCAGAAACCCTTTTAATGTTCGCTTTTAAAGAATTAGCGTGGCAGGTGGGCAGCTTACCGAAAGGAGGAAGCTCTCCCCATGCAGAGGACGTATAGGCTTAAGGCCAAATCCGGAACAGAAACGATACCGCTGCGGCGCATAAGCTATGACGCTACGAGCGCGCCGGTGCGGATGAAACGATCTGGTGTTGCGTTCGGTGAGCATGCAAGGCTATATGCCGCTCAGTCAAATGCTGCCAAAAACAGAAGGGAGGCTACAACCTGCCACACTTTCATGGCTTCGGTAATATAATGGTAATTTTTGATTCGGAGTTTGGGACGTATATGTGCGAAAGGTGCAATCTGCATTATAGCACGCAAGAGCTCGCGCGCGAATGCGAGAACTGGGACCTGCACCACAATTCATGCAACCTCAGAATAAGCAGGCAATCGATCGAAGCCTCATCTTACAAAAATTTGGTTTAGAGGGAGTCATAAGCTATTGGCAATTTAATTCCGTTTATGCTTGCCAACCTTAAGCCAATCTTGTTCAGTTTTCGACACCTTTCTATCTCAGCGTTAAAATTAGGATCTACACTACTGAGCCGCTTCAGTATCCCGCTTTCTAGGAACGACGGATCTACGTACCTGA
>JAMCYW010000021.1:13494-21878 GCA_023473255.1 Candidatus Martarchaeota archaeon
TGCCTATCCTAAGGGTTTCGCCAAATATATACCATCGTACGCGCATGTCGTATTGTAGTCCGCCAAAACCGCTTCGCTCCGGCTGCCATACCATGTGTCTTTCTGCAAAATCATGGGCGGCGCGCTCTGAATCAAATATTATTATACCTTCATACTTTCGGACTGCGTTGAGGCTTGAATTCACGAAATCCATATCGTTTTGCAATGCCCAGTACCTAAGAGTATAATCAAATCTGTCGGCGCACATCTCTGGCTGTTCCTGTTCTAAGAGTGTGTAATTCTTAAGCTCTGATATTTTAGTAGCATCAAAGCCGTGTTCAACAAGTATTTTCGACAGTTCACTGTCAGCACCGAAGAACTCGTGATGAATGGAATCTTGATAATCTTCCTTGTCCCCGCTGCCGAAAACGTAATCTACTAGGTGCGAAAATGCTGTATGCGAAACGTCATGCAGAAGCCCGGCAACTTGTTCTTCGAGCGAAGCGTCAAGATGTTTTAAAGCTAACATTGTGCCTATGCAATGGTCATAGCGGTAGGAATTCGGCTGCTCCGGAAGTATATACTCTTTTGGCACACCCTGTTGGCATATGTCCTTCAATCTTTGGAATGCATTTGAATTAATCAGATCTATTAAAACGCCTTCGTTTACCTCTACAGTGCCATAAACGATATCATTTACCATCATTTAATCGCCCAATATTATGGTTTGGCGGGGATGGGAGTCGAACCCACGACCTCTAGATTTCTCGTCATTGCAATAATGCTCATCACTCATAATGCTATGCATATGAGTCTAGCGCTCTAACCAGCTGAGCTACCCCGCCATGTGCCAACAGCTTCATTGAAGTGCGATCGCCGGGATTTGAACCCGGGTTTTTGCCTTGGAGGGGCAAAGTCCTACCAGGCTAGACTACAATCGCATAAAGGCCATTAAAGCATATATAGTTTAAAGAAAAAGGTTTAAAATCATTAGCAAGTTTTATTAATCCCAAAATAAGTGCATTAAATCAAAAAGGCAGGGCGCAAAAAAGAGCGCCCCGCCACAACCCCATCCATCTGATTTGCTTGCCTTACTATTAAAGATGGTTTACCATCTTCCCTGTTCAGCTGCCATGAATAGTGCTGCTGGACCCAATCTTTTCATTTTCTTTTTATTAGTGATTTCTGCCGCGCCGATTATGTATTCGGCTGCCTTTTCTGCGAGCAGATGCTTTAAGGCAACGTCCGTCGCCTCGTTTTCTTGTTCGCTCATTCCAGGCAGGTTCAGAAGCTGTTCAAAGTCCGTTTCACCCAAGGCGATTGCGGCCTTTTCTTTTAGTTCTCTTGCAATCGTCGCTTCCGCGTCTTTCTTCCCCCCTACCCTTCTTTGTTCTTCGGGCACTTTATCACTGATATTATAACTGGATTAGTTATATATAAGGCTTTTGTGGAAGTTTCTAATATATTTTTAGATAAATAGCTCTTTCGTGTTTTCCATATGCAGTTAGAAATAGAGTTTTCCGACGTCATTTGCAGCAATGCGATTAAATTTCTAATTAGATTGGATTGTTGTTTTTCTTGTATTCGTCAAGCCATTCCATGTGCCACGAATTCGGGCTGTCCTTTATTACTATTATCTCGCGTTTGTTGTTTGGGTCGTTGGCGAGTTTCTTCTCCCGCATTGCCCTTTTGTATTGTAATATCCTTTTTGATATGGCGTTCATTTCATTACCCCGTTCGTTTTTGAGTTCTTCTCTGCAATCTTCTTCAATCTATAGTAGCTCACCATAGCCCCGAATTTCGGGTCTACGTTCTTAGCCAGATATTTTTCAACCTCGTCAGGTTTCTTATTGTCAGAAAAACGAGTTTTCAGCATGAATCCGTAGTCTCCTTCAGTCAAATACAGTTCCTGGACGTCCTTGAGGCCCATTATGCTGTCTGCAACGTCCTTGATCTTTGCGGTATGCTTGGGCTTCAAAAGATAAAATTTGTGGAATGCGCCGTGCATATGCACATTATTCGGTTTTTTATTTCCATTCATCAACACACCATCAGGGGATGTTGATGGCAGGGAGAATAATGTGGGAAAATGAGACATAGGAAGTGATACGTGCCGAAAATATCCTATTCTGTATTGAATCCACCCTACCACCAATGATATAGCATATGGTAGGCGTTCTATATAAAGGCAACTAAAATATATGCCCCATTTATCCCAATACTATTTTATAATAATAATCAATTTTTGTAAAATTTGCTTAAATCTTAAATTATATACCCATTGTTTCATAATAAAAATATTATATACGAAAAATCTTTTAAAATAAAAATTAATATAAACCTTTAAATATATGTATATTTTATAATAAATGATTATGCATGGCAGACATTCCGGAAAAAATTAAAAGAACGTTTGAAGCCTTAAAAACCGCATATGGCTCCTACATAGAGCTAAAGCATCTTAATAAGCGGTTCTGCGTATTTGAAGCCACAAGCAGATACAATGCAGAAATAGGGCGGTCAAAAAAGATCTCCCATTACCTGGGCTGGATAACCGATGACGGGCTTATGGTGCCGGCAAAGCAAAGAAACAAGCCAGAAAGCCTCCGCATTATAGAAGAAAATTATATGGAAAGAATATCCAACCTAAATCAGAAGCTCGAGCATGAGTCAAAAACCGGCAAAAATTTTTATATAACTCCTACAGGGACGATAAACGAGCATGATGTAAAATTAATAACTGCATTGAGCATGAACTCCAGAATACCTTATAAGACCCTGAGTAAAATAACTAAAATTCCAGTAAAAAATCTGCCATATATAATAAAAAGGGCAGAAAGCGAATTCGGAATAAAATACACCGAAGAGATAAATGTCACCAATCTGGGCTTTTCGAAATATTTTATTCTGGTAAAATTTATAGACGCCATGCCGGATCCGAACGGGCTCAAGAACGCCTTCGAAAGCGAAGAGAGGGTACAGCTTGCAATGCTCACAAAAGGAGCCTACGATATAATAATATACTGCGTAGTTGAAGACAATGAAGTTTTGACAAACATGCTCGATCGCATACGGAAAAGCGCAGCATTGAAAGACGTCGCGTCAAAATGGTTTATGACTCCTGTCGAAGAAGATTATGGATTCATACCTTTGCGTGACGGCTTCTTCAATCTCCTGGAAAAAAGGGTATGGCGCAGGACGAAAGAGCATCCAAGGCCTTCAAAATCAGATCTTAGGCATAGGGAATATGCGGTTCTGAAAGAATTCAACAGCAACAGCAGAATTAGCTTTGCGGAAATAGATAAAAAATACCAAATGCCTTACGGGAGCGCAAAAAATGCATATGAACGGCTTTCCGGCGAAGGGGCAAATATAATATTGCGCCCAACAATATCAATACAAAAGCCCAACATAAAGTATAATGGCATAATAATGATAGATATACTGAATAAGGGCCGATTCCTTGATACGCGGGACGCACACCACAAGTACGTGATAGGCGAACCAGAATCAACGCTGAACAGGTTTTCGTATATATGCGATTTCGAAACCCCTGACGGGATAATGTACCTGTTCCCAATATACAAGGACGGACAGCTAGACGATGTCCAAAGAGATTTAAATGGCATATTGGGCGGCATAAAATCGGATTGCATGATTGTAAGCGATATACCAATAGGCAGCATCAATTATAGGAAGTTTGATAATTTATACAGCATACAATATGAAGGTCTTTTAAGAAGAAAGTCTATAGAGCCTAAGGAAAGGGTAGACTATGCGCTTCATGCAAGAAAAGTTTCAAAAAGGATATTTAAGCAACAAGTATAATTAACATAAAAAGCAGAATAACAAATATTCAAATCAGAAGTTTGTTCTTATCCTCCGCCGTTTGCTCCTCCAGGTCCTCCATTCATAATATCACATTCCAAAATGGAATGCCAAGCTTTAAATATGTTGCTCCTTTTGGATGTATAATAAAATATCCTTTATTCTCAGGCGTTTCTGCAGTTTCAGCATATACTTGCAATGAACGATTACGACATTGATAATAAAGGAGTCAATAAAGAAGGCAGTAGAAAGCATACCAATTGAATCTTCAATCATCACAGGGATCCCGAAAGGCATGCCTTGATACATATAGAGCCTAAGGAAAGGGTAGACTATGCGCTGCATGCAAGAAAAGTTTCGAAAAGGATATTTAAGCAACAAGTATAATTAACATAAAAAGCAGAATAACAAATATTCAAATCAGAAGTTTGTTCTTATCATCCGCTGTTTGCTCCTCCTGGTCCTCCATTCATAATATCACATTCCAAAATGGAATGCCAAGCTTTAAATAGGTTTTTTTGTCTACATATGTAAATAGGTATAAAGCTCTGGGAATGCCATCAGGCAAAAATTCAGTGATGCGCTGCGCTATCTCTTGTATTTGCTGTTTGTAAGCGCTATATGCGCGAGCATTGCTTCAAGTTGGATCCTCTCATTCGCCCCTTCAACTATCCTGAAATTATATGTGCCTAAATCGGATATTATGCTGAGTTTTACCCGTTCATCAATGTTCATCCCCTGGACCTCCTTATAGCATTGCATCAATATGTCTTCGGCACTCATCCCGTGCTTTAGCATTAGCGTATTCAATTCATCGCGAGACTTGTCGAAAATTCCATCAATCGCAAATTTTAACATGGCAACAATCTCCTTCGGCCGTGCCTTTGCGGCTACCTCGTATACCTCCTGTTCGCTTATCTTTTTGCTTTGCATCGCAGCGCTTTGCAGCACATTTGTTAGTTTCCTCAAGTCCCCATCGCTTACGTATATAAGTGCCTCAATTGTCTTTTCGTTCATTTCGAGTTTTTCGCTATCTGAAATTCGCTTTATATAGTTGGCCATATCCTCTTCATTAAGGGGCTTGAACCTAAAAACAACACATCTGCTTTGTATGGGCTCTATGAGTTTGCTGGCGTAATTGGCGCTCAATATAAACCTGGTCTCAGAGGAGAACTTTTCCATTGTGCGCCTGAGCGCATGCTGCGCATCAGCAGTAAGCGCATCAGCTTCATCAAGGAATATTATCTTTATGGGAACATCGGCTATAGATATCGTCTTTGCGAACTCTTTTACCTGGCCGCGTATAACATCAATGCCCCTTGAATCGCTTGCATTGAGCTCCTTGAATGCGCCATCAAAACTGCCGCCATAAAGATCATTTGCCATTGCTATCGCACACGTAGTTTTGCCAATGCCTGCACTTCCTGCAAATATCATGTTTGGGAAGTTGCCTGCCTTTACGAACGATTTGAGTCTTTCGACTATGAGCGTCTGGCCGATTACCTCATTAAGGTTTTTTGGCCTGTACTTCTCAGTCCATGGAAGGTCGATGGCATGCATAGCATCACAAAAAGAAAAATCACATAAAGATTTAAACTAAAAGTATTTATGGCTTTTTTGCCTGCCTTCTAAAATAATAAGTATTTATAAATGTGGGTGTAGAACCCACATGCTTTAGCTGTGGGATATAAGCTCACCGCAAAGCATATAACTTTGAACTGTGCAATAAAAATGGTCGTCTTGAAAACTGCATATAAATATCGTGCATATCCTTCAAAGGAGCAGAAGGAAACGCTGAACAGGCAGATGTATCTCTCAAAGGATCTCTACAATTTGCTTCTTGAGAAGTCAAAGGAATACTACAAAGAAACAGGGGGAAACTTCACCCAAATGCTGCAATACAAGGCTTAAGGATTGTTAACATGCAGATTTTAAACGCCATGCCAAAGTACAACCTATTCGGCTTGGAAGAACAGGACTATGAAAGCGCAAGGATAGTTGTGCTTCCGATACCTTATGAAGGAACGCTGAGCTACAAGTCAGGGGCAAAGGATGGTCCCCATGCAATCATAGATGCCAGCAGGAACATGGAGCTTTATAATGAGGAATTAGGCAAAGACGCAAGCAGGATCGGGGTATATACGCTTGACGAACTGGCTCCCGACTACAGCTCTCCTGAAAATATGGTTAAAAGGATTGAAAAGGAGGTAAGCCTTATACTGGAAGACATGAAACTTCCATTTTTGATAGGCGGAGAGCATACTGTGTCTGTCGGTGCAATTAATGCTATCGGCAAAAAGGAAAAGGACTTCAGCGTCTTGCATTTCGATGCCCACTCAGATTCAAGAGACGAATTTATGGGCACAAAGTATTCCCACGCCTGCATTATGGCAAGAGCTAGGGAGATAACAAAAAGCTGTTATAGCGTAGGCGTAAGGAGCGTTGACATGGACAGCGCAAAGAGGTATGGAAGCGAAATTCTCTACATGAAAGACATGCGTGGTATGTCAAATGCGGAAATAGCCAAAAAGGCCATCGAAATGACCAAAAAAAAGATATATATCACGGTGGATCTTGACGTATTGGATCCATCTGAAATGCCCAGCGTAGGCACACCTGAGCCCGATGGCATGCGCTTCAACCAGATATCTGAAATATTAAAGCTTGTGATGAAGGAAAAAGACATCCTTGGCATTGATATGACAGAACTTAGTCCGTTGCCATCGCTAAGCTATCCTAATTATACTGCTGCAAAATTGGCATATCTCATGATAGGATATGTTATAAAAGATGCTTGAATGTCTAATAAAACTAATATAAAAAACAGGAAGATAGACGATGCAACGATAAAGTTGAATGACCAGTACTGGCAGAAAATCGAGAGCGAAAGCCTGCTTAGATCGGAAGAGAAGAAACTTGAAGATCTTTTCGGGCTGGTCTCAAAGCGCGAAGAACTCACCAAGGATATATTCAAGGCGCATGCAAAGCGCGGCAAAGCAGATCGCGAGATACAAGAAATGATAATGCAGAACGAGCAAAAATTCAAAGAGATGGGCATTCTAAGGAAAAATGAATACGGTGACATTGTATTGAATCTAGACTCGGAGATACTTGGCAAATATGCCCAAGTAAAGGACAAATATGGAATAGAATTTGACAGGATAAAATTGAATCCTTATTACGTGATAAACGAGGGCGTAGTATCTGACATAATCTCAATTTTAGAATCATTTAAAGTAGATGAAAGCCAATTCAATTCATTTTCAAAGCAAAAACTTTCGACTTATCTAAAAAGGAATTACATGTCAAAAGCAGTTGAGCGAATAATGGAGGAATACAAGGATAAGAAAGCTATAGAAAAAAGGATATACCTATCAATGGACTCACATCACAAGCAAAAAAACGAATAGGGCAACATAGAGTTTATAGATTGCTCAATGTTAAAAATGTTATTCGCGGAGTTCTTCTTTTGGTAGTGCCATCTTGGAGAAATCCTTGTCAGGAACTTCTATATACATGCAGTACCCGAGATCCTTTTTCAGCCCTCCATCAAGCTCCTCTCCAGGTATCGCCTCAACCTCCTCTTTCCCATATGTTGGATATCTTTTTTCGACCCATGGGCGGCCTACGTGTCTTGCTTCAGCAAGTTTCATTGCGTTGTTTATCGCATAATCGTCTATCCCTTCTACCTTGTAACGTCCTTCGGCGACCTCTGACAATATGCTCTTGCATATCATGCTTTTTACATATCCTAGCCTCTTATCCTCATCGATGCCAAACGGTACGCTGTTTATCAATTCCTTTGCTACTGGCATGCCTTTCAGCGCGTCGTATTCGGCGTATGTATGCCTGCCTATCTTCCTTTCCTTCAATAGCATCCTTTCAATTATGCTGTCTACATCATAATGGTCTACAAGGATTAATCCATGGAGCAATGCGCTTTCAACCCCCCAGAATATTGCATGGCTTGCCATTACTTTTCTGTCAACATTTATAGTCGATGCCCTATTATCTGCTTCTGCGCCATTGATGCCTAAACCTATCAGTGCGTTTGTTACCTTTTCAGCAAAAAATTTTCTCATATCCTCGAAATGCTTAAAACTGCCATCCCTCGGAACAGTGAAGCTGTATGCGAGGCAGTTTCTATCGAACTGCACATGTGATCCTCCAGTAATTCTCCGTGCAAGGTCAAAACTTTTATCCTCCTTAAGTATATTGCTCTTAGATTCTCCGTAGCCTATGACTGCAGAATCTCTGTCTACCTCCCAGAATCTTATTGTTGCTATGTTGTGCAGAGCAGATTCATTAAGCGTGTATTCCTCTAAAGCCATGTTTTGGTGTATAGAAAGCCTGTTTCTGCCAAAATACTTATAATCAAACATGTAACTACAATACATATTCAGTTATTTATCATTTAAAAATGTGAGCAGAAAATTCCATGTTAATAAGGTTTTTATTTTTGGGCTGCTAGCACTATTTTTTGCCACTATAAAATCTTCTACAGAATAAGTTCCATCTGCGTCTATTGTTGCCAGTATGCCATGTTTTGCCAAGCTTGGCAAAACGGCTTTAAGTTT
>JAMCYW010000019.1 GCA_023473255.1 Candidatus Martarchaeota archaeon
ACCTGCCAGAAGCGGAGAGTGCGCCAGACAATGCAGCTATAGGTATTGAAGACGTGTTGGTTGCTATTAATGCATCATCTCCTATCTGTGCCTCTATCTGTTTCAGCACCTCCTCCTTGACTTCTTTTATTTCCGATACTGCTTCTATCGCCAATTCTGCATCTTTTATAGCTGCATAATCTATTGATATCTGCAGATTTTTGATGCATGCATCTTTATGGTCTATTGTAATGGCTTTTGCAGAAACGGCTTTTTCAAATACTTCCTCTATTCGCTTCATTCCTTCCGTTATGCCGTGTTCGCTATGTGCTATCATCACTACGCGGTAACCGCTTGAAAGTGCAGTCTGTGCTATGCCTGAACCCATGGTGCCTGTGCCTATTATTGCAATTTTTTTATCCATTGTATCGCCTTATCATCATGGCTGCAGCACCACCGCCGCCGTGGCACAACGTAGCCAATCCGATCTCTTTCTTCCTGTCATGGAGTGCATATATAAGGGTGGTAAGTATCCTCGCACCTGTGGCACCTATAGGGTGCCCTAACGCCGTAGCACCACCGTTGACATTAACCTTTTTTATGTCCATGTTTAATGCATTTATGACGCCAAGCGCTTGGACGCAGAATGCTTCGTTCAATTCTACTAAATCGATATCGCCAATTGACATCTTCGTTTTATCTAATAATTTTTTTACTGCAGACACAGGAGCCATGCCATAATATTTTGGATTGTTTCCAGTAAAGGAAAACGCCTCTATTTCTGCAAGCGGCTTTACTCCTGATTCCTTTACTCTTTTCTCAGACATCAAGATCAGGAAAGACGCACCGTCGCTAAGCTGCGAGGAATTGCCTGCAGTGACGCTTCCGCTATCTTTAAATGCTGGTTTTAGGGCGCTTAATTTTTCTATTGATGTGTCCCTCCTTATGCCTTCATCAGTACTTACTTGACCGCTTTCTGTAGTTATAGGAATTATTTCGCGCTTGAATTTTCCAGTATCTGATGCCTCTGCAGCGCGCATGTGGCTTTCCATTGCGAATGCATCCTGCTGCTCGCGCGATATCTTATAATCTTCCCCTATGTATTCGGCCAGCGCACCCATGTGCAGATTATTATAGCAGTCCCACAGCCCTGCATTTATCATTTCATCTATCAAAACCAGCTCGTCTGACGAAGCTTTCTGTTCGTTGATCTTTTCCAGGAGCTTTTTAAGCCCTATGTCGCCAAGTTTGTTGAATGCACGAACGCCTTTAATTGAGAATGGGGCATTGCTCATGCTTTCCGTTCCTCCGGCAATGACAGTATCTGCATTTCCAGACGATATGGAATCTGCAGCTAATGCTACGGCTTTGAGCCCTGAAGCGCACACCATATTTACAGAATATGCAGGTATTGTGTCAGGTAGTCCAGAATATATTACTACCTGCTTTGCTGGATTCTGCCCCAATCCAGAGGATATTACATTGCCTAGTATGAACTCGTCTATTTCTTCTGCGTTAATTCCGGATCGTTCAACTATTTTACCAGTTACCTGCGCCCCTAATTTTGTTGCGTTAACTTTAGATAGGGATCCCAGGAATTTGCCTATCGGGCTTCTTCCTGCTTCAACTATGTATACCTTCCCCATGTTATCTCCTTTTATCGAATGCGTGTGCGCGGTGTTCTATGAACGCTTCAATCCCTTCATCCTTGTCTTTATTCTTGAAGCACCTTATGAACCCGTTTCTTTCAGCTGAATAATCGGGTTTTGAATTCTTGTACAATGCGAATTTAGCCTCCTTTATCGAACTTTGGCTGTTGCTTGAAAGCGTGCGTGCAATATTACCTGCATATGCCAGAAGCTTTGCGCGCGCAACAACTGCGTTCACCAGCCCAATCCTAAAAGCATAATTCGAGTCAATATGCTCACCAGTAAGAATCATGTATTTTGCGTTGCCCATGCCTACTGTCGACGGCAGCCTATAGGTCCCGCCGCCTCCAGGCATTATGCCCAGCTTTACCTCGGGGAATCCAAATTTTGACATTGATGATGCTATTCTTATATCGCATGCCAATGCAAGCTCTAGCCCTCCGCCCAAACAGTACCCGTTTATTGCAGCTATTACGGGCTTGTTCATTGTTTCTATTTTAAGGCATACTCCTTTCAACAAATCAAAGAACTTTCCCACTTGTGAAGAATTTTCAAGGCTCTTTATATATCTTAAATCCCCGCCGGCACAAAATGCTTTTGTCCCAGCACCCGTTATGACTACTGCCCTACATGAGCGGTCTTTCGAGACGGTTTCCAATACATTATGCAATTCTTTTATCATTTCCCTGCTTAGAACGTTAAGGTGCTCCGGATCGTCAAGCATTATGGTAAAAATGCTTCCCTTTTTTGCAATCCTGATTTTTTTATATTGCATATGCGCACCGCTACCCAAAAGCCCTGAAATCCTTTCCTAAGATGCCTTCGGCTATCTTCAACGTTTGTATCTCATCAGTGCCCTCGTATATTCTTGCTACCCTGCTATCGCAAAACATTCTCCCAGCAGGAGAAAGTATTGAGTACCCAAACCCTCCGAAGACCTGTACGGCCCTATCGGCAGATTCAAATGCCAACCTTGATGCTATCTTCTTTGCAAGGGATATCCTTAGGTCAAGTTCACTTATGAGATCTTTATTATTAGGATCCTTCTCGTATTCTGCTTTTCTGATTGCAGCGAAATACACAGGCCAACGCGCCATCTCAAGATTTTGTCTTATCTCGGCGATATGATTCTGTATCAGTTGGTGCTTCCCTATTTCCTTGCCATGCTGTATGCGTTCCTTTGCCCTTTCGACTACTGCATTGAGGCATGCTTCTATTACACCTATAGAAGCCGAAGCTACACCTGTCCTCCCGTTCATCAATCCCGAATATGCTATGTGCATGCCATTGCCTATGCCCCCCAAGACGTCAGTTTCGTCGACTTCCACGTTGTCCAGCTGAGGCATGGCAGTATCTGAAGTAAAAAGCCCTATCTTCTCCTCCATCTTCATGGAGATGCTGAATCCCTGGCTTTTTGAATCTACAATGAATGCACTTTTTTCCTCTTTGTTGTCCTTCGCTCTTGCAAATATGATCAGGTTATCAGCTATCGATCCGTTCGTTATTAGGTACTTTGAACCATTTAGGATGTATTTGCCATTTTTCTTCTCGTATGTAGTCTGCATAGATGCTGGATCGCTTCCAGCTTCAGGCTCAGTCAAACCGTATGCAAGTATCTTTTCTCCTTTTACGGCAGGCCTTAGGTATTTGTCTTTTTGCTGCTCTGTGCCCCACCGTTGAATCATCATCTCGCCTAGGAACATCTGTACATTGACAAAACTGGACAGGCCCATGCCGAGTTGGCCAAGCCTCTCTTTCATTAAAACAGATACCAACGGATTCGCTCCTCTGCCGCCGTATTTTTTGTCTACTGATGCGCCTATTATTTTATGTTTGGCTAGAACCTTCGCATGATCTGGGTTGACCTCGCGTTTTATGTAATGCTCGAATTCCGATTCTGAAAGCTCATCTGCAGCTTTGTCTGCATCATCAAGTATATTCAATTCGTCTTCAGAAAAATGATACAGGTTCCCCAAATCTTTTATCGATTGGGCGAATAATTCTTCCATAATTCCACTAATTATGACATAAGCACTTTGCCTTTATAAATCTTTTTGTTTTGGTTTTACTATGGCAATGTATCAAGCGCCCAAAAATGTCGTAATTGAAGAGACGCTTATAGATATCTAGCCAATGGAAGAACCTGTATCGTTTGCTAGCTGGTATTTGTTTGTTATGCTGCCATCTATCTCTTTTATTATATGCTTTAGCAGGTTCTTCCTTATCTGTATGAATTCCACCTTTATGGAACGTATATGATTACATATCCAAAAAGAGAAACCTATTTAAAGATTGCCATTCCATTTTGGAATGTGATATTATGGATCCAGGAAAAAGTGGAGATTAAATAAATTGATTGTTATTTTTTATATTTAGTGTCTTGAGAGAGTGTAATTTATATTATGCTCTCCGTATTTTAATATTGCATTATACTGGTTAGAATATTTGTTGTCAAAGAGCCTATGCCCTAATGACCCTATTATTGTATCAGTAATTATCATATCCTCAAGCTCCATGCCCTTTATGCTTTCATTGAAATCCTTTTTTATCATGTCTAAATCGTTCTCCTTCAATAAAGAGCTTATGAATATCGCCCCATCTGGAGAATCAGTATCTCCTTCTAGTGAGTATTTGTTAGTTATGCTGCCATCTATCTCTTTTATTATATGTCCCAGGAGGCCCTTCCTTGTCTGTATGAATGCATTGCTATCCGTCAATGTTGCTATAAGCACAGCATTGTATTTCAGAGGAATGTTCTGCATTAATATAGTTGGCCTTTTAATTGTCTCTGTGTCACGAAGCTTCATATAGGCGTATCTTGAGGACTGAGACTTCAATTCATTTCTTTTGTTTATCTCATTTAGGTTTCTTATGCCCATATTCAGGTCCTTCATTACCGCGTATTCGCTTTCGGTTATCTGCCATGACTTTTTCCTTATGAATTCCTTTTCCCTATGCCATACCCTTTCCTTAAGCAGCTCAAAGAATTCGTTCCTTAATGGCATGAATCCGTAATATTCCTTCAATGATGTGACCTGCCAGTAAGAAGGAAACATCTTTAGGCCTGAATTTACCCTTATATCATAGATTAGATTTGCAACTTTTGAATTGTCTTCAGCAAGGAAGTATATCATCAAGTCATATTGCCCTTTTATGAATGCGGCGAACTGCACCCTTGCCCTGTTTCGCAGAGCTTCTGAAATAATCTCTTTTGACGGGCTGCTGCCATTGAATTTCACAAATGCAATATACGCGTTATACCCTAATTTCTCCGTATCTAGCTCTACGGTATATTTTATGAAATACTTCTCTTCAAGCCGCCTTATTCTGTAGTGCACTGAAGACGCTTTCATGCCCACTTTGGTGCCTATTGAAGCAGTCGATTCCATGGAATTCATAGTAAGTGCAGTCAATATTGTCCGGTCTATCGGGTCTATTTTTTGCATATAAAGTTCTTCTATGTCTTCCTTGAGCGTTTCTGGCATTACGACTTTTCCACCTAATGCTTCTATTATCTCACGTGCATTCTTTATGTCATCCAAATCCGATGCTCTTTTCTTTATGAATGCACCGTTCTCGTTTATCCTGCCCAAATAATTAGATATTGATCTTATTTTCTTTGTTTTTCTATCGCTTGTCGTGGTTTGTGAATATACGTAATATTTCCCATTTATGTGCTTCAATGCTATGAAGAACGGATACTTGCTTTTGAGCCTTGCGTATGCTTCTGCGACCTTTGAAGGAATCTCTTTCATGTTATTTAATTCGCATAATATCCATAAATTACTATCTTACCCTATTTGGCTTCAAGGACGTTTTTTACGTTATTTATTATTTCTGCGATTTTTTCCTCGCTTACCTTTTTTACAATGCCCTGCCCTAAGCCGCTGATTATTCCGCTTATATCGAAATTTGCATTCCACGATAAATCTGTTTGTGTCTCATCGCCGCTGATTTTTATATAAAGCAATATGCTTACCTTGTTTCCGAATCCGCCCCCAGATAGCCTGTAAGTTATGGAATTGCCTTTGCTTTCAACAATTCCATTTATCAGAAATGTGCCTTTTAGCGTGCCTATTCCGATTTCGACTTTTATAGAAAAGGTATGTTCCCCCGTATTCTGGAACTCTTTTGAATCAGGTATGCACTTTGATACGCTCTCTGGATCAGTAATGAAGCGTTCTGATTTAGATACGCCTGCAGCCATATGCTCAGTTCCAGAAAGATCTATTTTCATTTTGCACCGATAATATTATGTAGAAATAGATTAAAGGCTTGCGGAACTTATGCATGCCTTGCATTTCCAGGCATGCTTATAGCTATCTTATTTCAGTTCCATCTTGTTTTCATCGGCTTGAAAACCTACAGTATGATGTGCACCGCTGCAGAATGGCTTCTTCGTAGAATGCCCGCACCTGCATAGAGCATATTCCACCTTGCCGTCCTTCTTTACTATTATTGGCCCATCTTTCGTAAATTCGAATTCTATTTTTTCCATGTTACCGCCAATTTATGCTTGTTTCTTATTCCTTTAAAGCATATTGCAGAAAAAAAGCGATTTAGGTAAAACAACAGCCTAAGTGCACGAAGCAGACATTGAGCCCAAGGTGGAATCCTGAAGTTGCAGACTTTATAACTTACTTAGTTGATTGGCGCCGTATGCGCTTCCGCATCTTTTCTTCTGTCTGGCATATTACTGCACCTTAAACCTCGTCAGCAGCAGGGAATTGGAAACCACAGTCACTGAGCTAAATGCCATTGCCAAAGCGGCGAGCATAGGCAAGAGATTGTACATGCTTATTGAAAAAACAGGTATCAGCGCCCCGGCGGCAATCGGAATTAATACTATATTGTAGCCGAACGCCCAGAAAAGATTCTGCCTTATCTTTGACATAGTCCTCTTGCCGAGCTGGAGGGCTACGAATGCATCATAGACGCTGCCCTTTATCAAGATGATGCCGCCAGCCTGTATTGCAATTTCTGTACCCGCACCTATAGCTATGCCGACATCAGCCTTTGTCAGTGCTGGCGCATCGTTTACGCCATCGCCGATCATAGCAACTACATTGCCTTCCCTCTGCAGATCTGCTATCTTATCCAACTTGTCCTTAGGCTTTACTTGGAATATCACATGTTCTATGCCCAAGCTCTTTGCAACCGCATTGGCGACCTTTTGGTTGTCTCCTGTCGCAAGCCATACGCTGTACCCTGCATTCTTGAATGAATCTATCGCCTTCTTGCTATCCCCCTTGAGCGCGTCTGCTATGGCTATAAGACCGATTGCCTTTTCGCCTTCTCCTATTATGAGCGTTGTTTTGCCGTCAGATTCGAGTTCTTGCAGCTTTGCTTCAAGACCTGAAAACTGCGCACTGTCAAATAAGTCCCTGTTGCCGACAGTTATTTTTTTGCCGCTCTTGGTAAGCACGGTTACCCCGCTGCCCTGGGTGTAAGTAAACTTCTTTGGGAATTCGCCCTTAATGTTCATGCTCTGTGCATTAGAGATAATAGCCTTCCCGATAACGTGCTCTGAATTCATCTCTGCTATTGCAGCAAGCCTTAGAACCTCCATTTTATCATATCCAGAGGCTGCGACTATATCCGTGACTTCTGGCTTTCCCTTCGTAAGCGTGCCTGTCTTATCTAGCACAACAGCAGTGACTTTGCTTGCTCTTTGCAGGCTTTCGCCGCTTTTGACGAGTATTCCGGCTTTTGCCGCCCTTCCTGAGGAAACCAGCAATGCTGCAGGGGTAGCTATCCCAAGAGCGCATGGGCATGCGATTATCAGGACACTGACAAATATCAGAATTGCTGTGTTTACGCCTACACCTCCGAAAAGGTACCATGATAGTGATGCAAAAATACCCACAAGCACTACTATAGGCACAAAATATGATGAAACCTTATCGGCAAGCTTCTGTATAGGCACCTTACTTGATGCAGCGTCCTTGACTATCTTTATTATCTGTGCAAGTGTAGTGTCTTCACCTACCTTTGTGACCTTAGCTCTCAGTGAACTTGTAAAGTTTATAGTGCCCCCTATAACTTTGTTTCCAGCCCTCACGGTCAGAGGCATGCTCTCCCCTGTGATCATCGATTCGTCAACCGAACTTTCACCCCCCAAAACCACCGAATCGGTGGGTATTTTCTCTCCTGGCTTTATTAGAAGAATATCTCCCTCCTTAATCTGCTCTATAGAAGTGTCCACTACTTTATCTCCTTCAATCTTATGTGCTATCTTTGGCTGCAGGGCGATTAATGCAGAAACTGCGGTTGATGCCCTTGATTCCGCGAGCCTCTGTATGTATGTTCCAGTGAGTATCAAGGAAATTATTATTGTGGAGGTATCGAAGTATATGCCTCCAGCAGGGAAGACCGATGGAAACACAGTAACTACTGCACTGTAAGTCCACGCTGCGCTTGTACCTATCGCAATCAGCGTATCCATATTGGCAGATTTGTTTTTTATCGCATCTGCCATGCCTGCATAGAACCTCTGTCCAGCGTAGAACTGCACTATACTTGCCAGAACCAGCATTAGGTAATTGCCAAAGCCGAGGTGCAGAATGTAAGTAAGTATTGCAACTACGATAGTAAGGGGCCATGAGACCATCAGTGTGATTCTCAGGTTCCTGAGTTCCTTCTCGGGCTTCTCGAATTGAAGCTTGCAGTTTGCACTGCAGAAATAGTACTTCTTGCCTTCCCTTTCGATAGCTAATGTCGAACTTTTTTCATCAACATACATGCCGCATACAGGGTCGGTTGTCATGATCTCATCTTTTCTTACTAGCTTGGATAAAATGCCGTGCGATTTCCATCCTGCAGCTGCTGTGTGCAGAACGCCACTTCTGGGATTCGCTGGCTAACTTTCTGTTCATGCAATGCAAGCCGCATATGACGCATTTGCACTCCACCCTAACTAACTCTTTGCATAGCGCTCTGGCTTCTTGTCGAAGTTCTGCTTGCAGTTAGCGGAGCAGAAGACATAGGTTTTGCCATTGTAGCTGCTCCTGAACTTTGAGTTTTCGTCCACATCCATATTGCATACCGGATCTTTCATTTTTTCACCTTTTATCTGTATCCTCATGATATTATCTAGCATTCAACGTCCCGTAGCTCTTAGCGCAGTTCTCGCAACAGAAGCTCAGGAGCCTGCCGTTAATTCTCTCCTTATATCCACCCTTGTATATCTCACAGTTGCAATGTGCACATACAGTAAGCTTTGATTTTATTGCAATCTCGAACATGTCTCCAAACTTATCTGAAAGCCTCGCCATGAACTTCCTGCCTTCAGGAGTAAGATAATAGGCCTGCTTGTCTCTCTCTGCCCTGCCTTTTGTTTCAACATAGCGATACTTTTTCAGTTGCTTGAGGAATGGATATATCTGTCCTGGGCTGACCTTCTTGCCTGTCTTTTTCTCTACCTCTTTCATTATTTCATAGCCGTGCTGTTCCTTCTCGCTGAGCAAAAGGACAGTGAAGAGTTTTACCATGTTCTTTATCTCTATGTCGACCATCGCAGTCACTATATATCATATTATGACATATATAAATATGTTATGTTGCTATGCTAAAACGGCATCACAAGCCAGTAGAATCGAGCAGAGTGTGGCACAGTGGTATAACCTGAAGCGCCATCGCCCGAAGCATATTGAAAAATATACTTATGTATCTGTAAGGACTAACAATTTAATCTTTTGGTGAGAAGAAAGAGTATGGGCATAGTATTTTGTTGGAGTGGAGGGAAAGATAGTGCACTTGCATTGAATCAACTTTTGCAAAACGGTAAGAAGGTAGATGCACTGCTTACAACTGTGACAAAAGATTATGATCGCGTTAGCATACATGGAGTTAGAAGATCGCTTTTGAAGATGCAAGCTGAGTCGATAGGCATTCCGTTGGTGGAAATATTTTTGTCAAAAGATTCGTCAGATGATGAATATGAAAGCAAAATGTACGATGAGCTTCTGAAACTAAAGAAAGGGGGTTCTACGTCTATAGCATATGGAGATATATTTCTTGAATGGTTGAAAAAGAAACGAGAGTTATTAGCCGAAAGCGTTGGGATAGAATGTGTTTTTCCATTATGGGGCAGAAGCACGGACGAGCTTGCAAACTCTTTTTTGGAAAATGGCTTCAGAGCAGTCTTTACTTGCATAGATTCGAAAGTGCTTAGCAAGGAATTGGCAGGAAAGGAGTTTGACATAGCGGCATTAAGGGACTTCCCCAATGGTGTTGATCCGTGCGGAGAGAATGGGGAATTTCACACTTTTGTATATGATGGGCCCATATTCGAACATAAACTGAAGCTTAAGAAAGGAGAGACTGTGCTCAGAGAAAATAGATTTTATTATTGCGACTTCGTGTTAGAAGCCTAAACCTGGAGTAGTCCATCTAAAAAATTAAAAACTAGCTTAAACTTAAGTTACAGTCGGTACTGACTCCTTCTGAAATTGGCCGTTCTCAGAAGATGTTACTTTATGCGCACGTCCGCTAAAACCCTATTATAGGGGCGGTTCGCCTGCCTTTGCATATTCGGTATCGTTTGTCATCGTGGTGACACTGTGCCATAGATGAATATAAATAGCTTGTAGCACAGGATTGACCTTGAAGGCCATCGCCCGAAGCAGGGATCGAACCTGCAACCTAGCGGTTAACAGCCGCTCGCTCTACCATTGAGCTATTCGGGCTTGAAAAAACTGAACGGCTCTGCGAGGTTTATAGCCCGCAGGTATGATGCCGAGTTATCGCCGATCAAGTCTGACGGTTCAAGCGTATCACTTAGGTAGTTATATTTTAAAAACCCATGTGCTTTATCGAAATTTACTTCAGCGCATACGAAAGTAGGGGATTCTTCAGTTATAAGGTCGAATGATCCTATGTACCTTTTCCCTTTGTATAAGAACGAATATACCTTCTCCATTATGCCCATGTCAGAACCTTTCGATATCAGGCTTATAGCTATGGCTTCAGGACTGTTGAATACCACGCATGCGACATCTTTGTTTTTTAGCTCCTTCTCTTTTATGGGCCAGCTCTTGAATCCAACTATAGGCATCCTGTAAGAATTGTACCCCTGGTTTTCCCCAAATTTGTCCACGAATTCGAGCTTTTCTTGAGTGCTATTGTTTCCTGGATGGTATATGGCATACCTAGATGCAGCACCTATCACAGAATATAGCGCAATGGTTGTCTTGCCTATCTTGTCAGATGGCACGAATAGGCGGGTTTTTCCTCCTTCCATGTGGCTGAATATGGCGCTCATGTTGCTGCTGAACGTGCAGTTGTAGCGGGCCAGGTCCATCTCTGAGCCGGCTCTCACGAAATACAGACTGAGCATATTGCTAGTTTTTTTCTTTTCAACCATGTTCAACGCCTTGACAAGAATGCATGACGGCAATTCATAAGATTGCCAGCATAATTATTTATAAGTGGCGTGCTATCAGGCCAATTATATACATCACATCGTATGCCGGCTCATATATTATAGGGAATGACACTGCGCCCTCGCCTATCGCATAATAATCGTTTTCCAGGCTCGCCTTTATTGTATAGGTAATGTTCTCCTCCTTGTACACTATAGGACTTGTCAGCGATTTAACGTATACCTTTGCGCTATACACCCCAGGAGTATACCCGTATATTGGATATATGAAATGCCCGATTGTATGGTGCAGGGCTATTACAGTTTTGGTATTATTCCATGCAGGTATGTCTTGCACGCTTATAGTAAATGGATTATCTGATACGCCGGTATTGTTTATTGTTATGTATAGGTTTGTAGGTTCCCCAGGCCCAGATACTATCGAGGTTGGAGTCACATTCAGCCTGAATACGTTTGGGGTAACATTTACATACGCACGGAAATGCAGCGTTCCTATCCCTGATTCGTTGCCGGTATTTATTGCGCTTAAATTGAATGCGTATGTACCGTTAGCAGCATTTGGAGAAGGCGTTAGCTCAACGGACAGTTGCCTTCTGTTCAATGAAGAATTTTCTGCAGTCCAGCCTGCAGGTATCGAAGTCGCAACAAGCCTGTTCCATCCCAAGTTTATTAGGTAGCCAGTGCTGTTTGTAGTAGATGAATTTACAGTAATGAAGAATGTCTGGCCTGGGCCAACCTTGCCTAAAAACATGCTCCCGTTATTGGCTATCGTAGCATTGTATGGTTCTGTTACTCTTACGTACGAAGCACTGCTCGTCAATACTAACGATGCCAGCAGTAACATGACAAGTATAGCTGATGCTTTCAGGTGAACACCCTATTAGAATATTATTGATGAAGGTATAAAACTTTATTGTTGGGCATCATGTATACCTTACGGTGAATGATGCGACTTTCTGTGTTGTAACTTTCCCTGGAAGCATATTTGTAGTATAGTTTAGCCATAAGTACCCTACAAACGAATCTCCAAGCGGCTTCTTTGATATCCCGTATGAACTATAGCAATTAACCGTTATTATTGAAATCCCGTCACTGTACATGTCTATGCCGTTTGCCATGGCGCTTGATGGATATGCGCTTTGATCGCTTGAATACTTGAGGACGTGTATGTTTCCGTATTCTGGATAATTGGAATTGGTTGAATTGACTGCAGATGCACATGCAGCGCCAGTTATATCCATAGTCGCGCCGGTAACTTGGGATAGCTTGATGATGAATGCCCCGGAGGTATTCATAGCGTACGAATCGCATATGAACCCAGGCGTTGGAGTGCATGATGATGGAGCAGCATGCGGATTCAATATGCCGGTAGATATAACCACATAAAGCGCAATGCCTATTATTAGAAGCGCAACTCCGTAAGATACCATGAAATCTAGAGCTACCTGCGATCTTATGCCTTGGGTTTTAGCAATATGCATTTATTCACTCGTCTTCTTCTGGATTTGAGGCACTCTTGCTTACCTTTAGCCTGACTCCGCTCGAATCCCTGGTTATCGTTATGTCGAGGTTGTCCTTTCCGAAAAGCTTTTGGAGCTCATTGTACGTGTATGCACCTATCTCCCCATTCTGTGAATTCCTGCTCTCGAGAATCTCGTCCCTTCGTTCCTTGAGCTTCTCCCTTTCGGTTTCCGTGTACACCAGCGACAGTTTTGGCACTTCCTTAGACTCAAAAAGGCTTTCGAGATTTAGGTCTATGCGATTGTAGCCTTCATCCTGCACTATAAAAGGCAGCACTGCAGTAAACTCCCCCTGAAGCTCGCTTACTGATGCTTCTACATTTTCCTTTTCGCCCGCAACTACGAATTCTGTAGTATTCAGAAAGCCGGAGAATACCCCTTGTGATTTGTTTTTTATTATGTCCTGAAGGAGCTGTGATATCAGCCTCAGTATTACCATTGCCGATTGTTCGCCAAATTTATGCGCATATGTGCCAAGCCCGTCAACCTTGAGCGTGCCTATAGTATATCGCTCGCCTTCCTTGATTGAACGTTCTATCTCCTTTGATATTCTTTCTTCGTCAGGCAGGTCTATGAGCGGATCGAAGCGCTTGCCTTTCTTCTTCAGGAAGAGCGTGACCAGGCTCCTAAGCTCTATAGGGTCGAAAGGCTTTTTTATGTAATAATCTGCCCCGTTTTTAATGCCTTTAAACCTGTTGTTTGTTGGATCCATTGCGCTTACAAGTATGATGACCGTATTGCTCATGGACGGGTCGCTTTTTACAGTCTGGCATATGTCCAAGCCATCCTTATTGGGAAGCATCAGGTCCAGGACTACAAGGTTCGGTTTGTTCTCTTTTATAAATGGTATTGCCTCGCCTCCATCATATATCTGGCTTACTTCAAAGCCCTTGCCGATTGAAAGAGCCATTAGCTTGTTTATGTTTTTGTCATCTTCAACTATCAGTATCTTGCGAAGCTCATTTTCCTGCTGAAGAAGGTAGTATGTCAGTATGCCGCCACTGCTTCGCGATGCTATTGCTTTGCGGC
The DNA here is from genome assembly GCA_023473255.1 of Candidatus Martarchaeota archaeon. Classification (GTDB taxonomy): domain Archaea; phylum Micrarchaeota; class Micrarchaeia; order Micrarchaeales; family Micrarchaeaceae; genus JAMCYW01. The sequence goes on from JAMCYW010000019.1 coordinate 13,560, forward strand.
TTTCAAGCGCGGAAAGGGCGCTGTCCAATTGGCCTTTTGGAATGCCCCTGCTGAACATCGTCTCCTTCAGCTCGTTGTACGTTACCTGTTGCTTCTCGTTTATAATTGAAATCAAATCTTCTGCAAAATTAGCGTTCTCTGCCATTCCAGTCACCGATAATTAATGCCAAAGAAAACCTATTATATCTTGCCATCTATCTGAACATTTGAGTAAGGTATTAAAAGCTTTATTTGAGAGTATAGCACATGGCAACCGTTATAGAACATAGAAAGTCTTCAATGAAGAAAAACTATTATGTTTATATTGGAATAATAATCGTAGCGGTTATAGTAATTGCTATAGCTGCAAGCTACCTATCTGCACCCATAAGCATATCATCTCCTGAAACAGTCGCCATAACCTATAAAGGCACGGCATTCGCAATAGGAGGCAATGAATATGTCGCAGTGCTTGGGGATTACAGCTCAAGCAATAATGCTGCAGACATATACCTAACTAGATTGCCATCCTTCATAAATAGCGAATTGCAGATATCGCTGAGCGCAGGCAACACGACCCACGTGAATTACAATTCAAAATATTCAAATATAGGATTTAGCCTTGTTTCCATCTCAAACGGCACAGCAAGAGTGACCATAGAGCCGCTTAGTGCCTCATTGGGCATACTTCCAGACAGTGCTAAAATAGTGGATGTTACTCAATTTTCATTTGGGTCTTCTTGACAAAACGCTGCATGCATGGCTGCATGATTATGATTCCTGATCCTTCTTTGAAGGCTTATAGGCTATCGGAAGCGTAAACCAAAATTTTGTTCCTTTGCCTAGCTGCGAATCGAATTTTATAGTGCCATGGTGCAGCCTTATGATTTCCTTTGTTATGGCAAGCCCCAGGCCGGTGCCAGTGCCATCAGGCTTTATGAGGCCTCGCTTTTGAGCCTGATAAAATTTCTTGAAAATCCCCCTTTTATCGTCATCGCTTATGCCTATGCCTGTATCATATACCTCGCACTGGATTTTGCCGCGTGATTTCTTGAATATGTGCACCTTTATGCTACCTTTTTCTGTAAATTTTATGGAGTTGCCTATCAGATTGGCAAAGACCTGTATAAGCCTATTTGGATCAGCAGTTATTATTGGGACATCATAATCCGATTCCCATTTGAAATCAAGTCCGTTGTTTCTGGCGCGCTCTTCCAACGCTTTTATGCTTGGATTATTCTGCATCTCTCTGAGATTTGTCTCCTTTATGTCAAGTTTTACCTTGTCCGCTTCCAGCTTTGCAGCATCAAGTACCTGTGTTATTATAATCATAAGCCTATCGGATTCGTCCAGAATGGTTTTCATGTATTCCTTCTGGTCATCGTTCAGTTTGCCGAAATCTCCGTCGTAAAGCAGCTTTGAAAACCCCTTTATGTTTGTCAGAGGCGTCTTGAGCTCATGCGTTATGTCAGATATGAATTGCGATTTCAATTCGCTGTTCATCCTGAATCTTTTAGATAGGGCTATCTGGGCTTTTAGTTCGCTTTCCTGATCTTCAAGCCTGCGTTTTGTGGCAAGCTCCTTTATTAGAAGCAGGTATTCTACGCCATTTCTCCCCTTCAAACCCCTTATTGAATGTATGCCCGGTATTATCTCATGGTTCCTTTTTTGAAGGTTTATGTATGTGCCATCAACTGCACCGCCAGACTTAACATAAGCTATGTCCCTGTCCAATATTGCCTGGTCTACGTAAAGGCTTCTCACGTCCGTGCCGATAATCTCGTCCTTCTTGTATCCAAGTACCTGTTCAAGCGATATATTGCAGTCCCTTATGTAGCCGAGCTCGTCCAATGTCACTGCCGCATCAGATGTTGCATTGAGGAATCCATATAGGTTCTCCCTTAAAAGATCGGAATATTTTTCTATGCCTGCGTCAGTTGCTACAATCGCATAGCCGTCACCTATGTCCTTTATAGAATATCTGACATGCATTGGGGCATTTCCAATAACCATATCTGCAATTCCAGATTTAGATTTTCCAATCTTCTGAAGGTCAGCTTCCTGCTTCCCGGGGGATTTTTGAACCAGCTCAAGCAAGTTTTTGCCTGCAAAGTATGCTCCGCCTTCAGGCATATCATCAAATTTGCCTATCGCTGACCTTATCCTGAGCTCTTTATCTGTTATGAATATGTATATGCCCTTAGATGAATTGACCAGCGATGCGATTGCAATGAATGCATTGCGTTCGGTAGAATCGTTGATGGATATGTGAACCATATCATCATTTATTTTATATGAGGATATGCTTATTGTCCGCTCATCCCCGTTTACCGATATTGTAGTATCAATGAATTTTCCGCGCTCCAAAGCGAATACTTTTTCCAATGGCGCATTCAGGATGTCCTTGAAATTAGTCTTTGAATTAGAAGTAACTGAAAAGATGGATATTGCACCCTTGTTCAATTTTATTATCTGCCCGGCTGAATTTACCAGCATCTGCGGCGTGCTTGAGTTAAAGGCAGCATCGAAATAATTTGCTATCTTTAGATTCATTGCAGACTCGCCCTTATATGCGAGGAACATACCTATGAAAAATCCGCCTATAGATAATGCGGTAAGCATATCGTCGCTGAATCGGTTCTCCTGCTTTGCCATCAGCTTTAAGAGCGCTATAGTCTTGCCGCTTGCGATTATAGGTATGGCGGCAAAACTTGAATATCCTTTATTCTTATAGTTTATGAGTTCAGGAAAAGCAGAATACTCACTCAGCTGATTGTCCACATATACCTTTTTTGTATTTTGTATGTATTCGTCGAGTTTTTCGCTGTAATCCTTGCTTCCGGAGATAAGAGACACGTCAGCGCTGTCGATGCCGAATACGTTCTTTACTACCCCTATAAAATTGTTTATGGCCTGCTTGTCGTCAGATGAAGCCTTCACTATTGGAAATATGTCAAGGAAGAACTTATCCATAAGTATATTCTCCACCATCAGATCAGCATTTATGTATAAGCAGGTTTCCGCTTAGTATCCAGATATATCCTAAATCCGTATGCCATTTTGGAATCCCTATTTGCATTATGCCGTTTTATGCTTTTATGCCTTTCTGCGGTCCGTTTCCATGCCTCAACTAAACGCATGAAATCCCGAGTTTATGGTTTAAATCAATAATGGATATGGATCAGTCCATTATAAAAAGTAGACCCGCATAGATTTTTATAGAATAAACGCCATATCTAATCTATGATAAAAATGATTTTTCCAGGCGTCTTTTCAATAGACGGAAGGATTGCCACGATAAACCTCGCCAAGGGGCGAAAGGTTTATGGCGAAGAGATGCGCATCGAAGATGGCATAGAGTACAGATTATGGAATCCCTACAGAAGCAAACTTTCCGCGGCATTGCTTAACGGATTGAATGCCATGCACATAAATGAGGGCTCCAGGGTTCTTTATCTTGGGGCTGCGACAGGCACCACTTCAAGCCATGTTAGCGACATAGTAGGGCATACCGGCGTAGTGTATTGCGTAGAGCTATCTGAAAGGAATATGCGCGAACTCATAAACGTATGCGATGCACGGAGCAACATGCTGCCGATATTGGGCGATGCACGGAATACCGACGATTACAAGGGATACATAGAGGAATGCGATGTTCTTTACCAGGACGTATCTGCAAGGGAACAGTCTGAAATTTTGAAGATCAACAGCAGATTTCTCAAGAAGGGAGGGTTTGCCTATTTCGTAATAAAGTCGCAGAGCGTAGATGTTGGCAAAAAACCAGACGATGTCTTTGATTCTGAATTGAAAAACCTGTCTGGCGTGTTTGATGTAGTAGAAAAGGTGCGCTTAGAGCCTTATGATGAATTGCACCTTTTTGTAGTATTGAAAAAAAGGTAATGCAGATGGAAGATGCAACGCACTATATAGATGCTATAAACAGGGCCGGGCAGAATAGCGGCATTCTCATCTGCAGATATTGCGGAAGTAAGAATAGATCGGCATACGATCATGCTATATGCATCAGGTGCGAGCAGTTTGTAGATTCCACAATGGACATGTTGCAAGCAAAAGATCCATCTCTTTTGAAATCCCTTGAAAATATTGATGGGGCATTGGAAAAGCGTGATTATGAATCGGCAATAAAGGAATATGATTCAATGTTCTTGCAACGAAAGGATCCTGGATTTTTATATGCCGAGGCACTTATATACATAGCCTATTCCAATTATGAAACCTCTCTGATAGATTATAATAAAGAAGGATATATGGAGGAGAATTCTGCACATAGGTTGAATTCCATAAGGCTGATGGCCCAAGCAAAGTTGTTGCTTAACAAAGCAGTATATGCATTGAATTCTAATGCTGGCGAAGGAGATACGCCTAACAAAAGATACCTCACATTCCTTTCTCAGGTAAAACTTGGGCATTTGAGGGGGGCTCTGATGAATTTTTCAGCGCTGGAAAAACATGAATCGGATGAACTGCATTCTTATGCAGGCATGGTATTTTATTCTGCAAACGACGACACTGACAAGGCTTTGGAACTTTCGTCAATGATGATAAAAAGCGGAAAGAACGTATTGAATGCCGCTTATTACTATGCATTTTGTTTATTCAGGAAAAATAAACTTAAAAGCTCTGCAATGATACTAAGCCAGCTGCGCCAGTACATGGATAACCAAAATATCAATGAATTGGCAAAAAAACTGGGCATCATTTAGATATGTATATGAATGTCAGCTCCGAAGCGCTTTTCTGATCCAGTATGCAGTAGCCGAATCTTTCGAATTGGACTATCGAATGTAATGCCAGTTCGCCAGCCATGCTTTCAGCATATCCTTCAACTGAATCGATACTGTCTCGATTGTAGCTGCCATCTTTGTTGAATAGGCTGCCTGGCATGATAATCTTGCATTTGATTGCCATGTCTGATGGGACCCATTGCAATATGCGGCCTGGCCCGTCGGATATCTCAGAAACCACGCTTTCTGAATATGATTTTATTTTTATGCTTGCCAGGTCTTTCAGCCTTATGGTATGCCCTACGTCGGCATTTGAAATATCTCCTGCGCTTATGAATACATTTCCATTCACTGAGTATTCCCTGAACCCCAAATCGGTCGTAGGATTCATCTTAAGCTTCACCTTTAGCCCTTCCATGGCGCCTATTTTTACAGGCAGTGGATTGGCAACAAAAAAGAAGTGCTTGGCAATCGGATCTATTATGGATTTGTTCTCTGAAAGCAGCATGTCAATGCCGACCGTCCCATCAGTTCTGCTCATGCCAAACCGCAATACGAACTTCCTTATTGCTTCTGGCATTATGCCCCTCCTCCTCAATGCAATTATTGTAACTAATCTGGGATCGTCCCAGCCGGTTATTTTGCCTTCAGAAAGCAGCTTTCTGATGTCCCTTTTTTTCGTCGTAGTGCCGTTTATGTTGAGCCTTGCTTCCGTATGTATCCTTGGTTCTCTTAAGCCTAAATTGAACAATATCATTTTATGGACGGCGTCCCAAAGTTCATACTCTTTGCTCCTTATTACGTCAGTTACACCATTTATGGAATCCAATATAGGTGTATTCATATGGTATGTCGGCCATAATACGTATTTTGTGCCATGCCTGAAATGGGGAAATTTTTTTATCCTAAACAGGGTAGGATCCCGCATTGCAGTATTATCTGAACGCATGTCCCCTTTGAGCCTTACTATGGATTCCCCTTCAGGCACCTTGTCTTTAATCATATCGTCAAAACGCCCGATGTTCTGCGATGGATCTGAGCCCCTATGTTCGCATTCTGCTCCAGAAAACCTTTTTGCTTTTATATCATCTTCATTACATGAGCAGATATATGCATTGCCTTGCTTGAGAAGTTCCCGCCCATAATCATATATCTTTTCGATCGAATCGCTTGCAAAATACTCCTTTGCAAATGATATGCCAAGCCAATCCGTATCTGCTTTTATGCCATGTACGAATTCGTCGCTGCATTTCTCCGGATTTGTATCGTCCCAGTAGAGGTATATTTTTCCGTGATATATCTTTGCGAATTCGTCGCTAAGTATGCACTGCTTTGCATTGCCTATATGTATGTATCCTCCAGGTTCTGGAGGGAATCTTGTAACGACTTCGCCGTCTATCGCGCCCTCTATGACCATTTTAGGTTTTGCGGTTCTCTTTGCCTTCTCTAAATATTCGCCTTCAAATTCTGTGACGTACTTGCTGTACTCGTTCTGAAGCTCTTCCTTTGTTAGCGCATTGACTCTTTTCACTATTGATTCGACTAACGATTTTAGCCCCTTCATATCGGATTTAGAATCAGGAAATTCGTGTATTGCCTTGCTAAAGACGCTTCCGACATCTGCTACCCCGTAATCCATTGCATTTTTGACTGCATACTTGAGTATTATGTCTTCTTTGGTGGGCATATTACGACCCTATGGTTGTCAACTGTATTGCACCATTGATCGCACCAGTTCCGTTTACTATGGCATGCGCATTAAGCGCCACCACTGAACCGTTTGCAATAAGCGGCGATATTGATAGGTTATATGTGCCTGCGACCACAGCATTTATAGGCCTCCCCAAATAGTAAAGAACTATGGTAGGCGGCAGCTTTACGGTGCTTTTGGCAGATACAGAAACATTAGATGCGCCATATGAATTGAAAAAATAATGCTGCAGCAAATAGGCGTCCATGCTACCGGTTACTATATCATAGCCATCCGTAACTTGCACGTAATTCGATATCGAGCCGTTTGCTTCCATCCTTGATAATGTGGATATTATGCTCTTCTGCATTGAAGATGAGTTATTAGATACTTTCAATAATGCGTTTTGGGAATATCCGGTTATTGTGCCATTTACCTCTCCAGAAACATAGTATTCCGGGCCAGTACTCTTTTGTATGGTAGTTGTCGATGAAGATATATTGTTATTGCCGAAGGAGGCATATGAAGATATGAACATCAACGCCACTATCATTGAGCCTATGAACATTATTTTTTTCTTTTTATTTTCAGATACCATTATATCCCACGCTGTTCGCGAATATTTTATTATAAGGCGCCGGACTTGAAGTATATCCCCGCATAAAGATCCGATGGGCAAGTGCCATTGCTTTAATTGTATTGCATTAAATATATATTAAATACCTTAGGACATTGAAAGTTTTTTATAGGTATGGCATAGATATTAATCTTAAAAACAAACTAAAGGTAATAAAATGTCTTTTAATGATGGAGATTTTCTAGAGATAGAGTACACGGCACGCAATGCACAGGATAGCACAGTGATTGCTACGACTGACGAAAAGGTAGCAAAAGACGCTAACATATACAACAAGGAGATAAAATACGGCCCTGCACTTGTCATTCTTGGGGCAAACGCAGTTGTCAGGGGGCTTGAGAAGGAGCTCAAAGGCATGGAGGTCGGAAAGGAAAAGGAGTTTACGCTCAAGCCCGAAGACGCATTCGGCAATAGAATAGAGGACCTTGTGCGCGTTATGCCATTGTCCGAATTCAGGGCGCACAATATAAATCCAGAACCTGGAATGAGGATAAACATAGACAACGTTACAGCTACAGTAAGGAGCGTTGGATCAGGAAGAGTGGTAGTTGATGCAAACCACCCAGATGCAGGAAAGGAGATAAAATATAGGGTAAAGATATTGAAAGCATTACAGGACAGAAAGGATAGGATAGACGCGCTTTGCAGAACATACGAAGTAAAGCCAACCAAGATAGAGCAGCACGATAAGAGCATAGACGTATACTTTGACAGCAAAGTGAAAAAGGATGCGGACTATTTTGTCAACAAGACAAGCACGCTTGCAGCACTATTTACCTATATCAAAGACCTTGACAAGATAGAAGTGCACGAGGAATACGTAAAGGAACGGCAGGCCGATGACATTAGGGATAAGGAAAACGTGGAATGATTGATGGCTTCATCAATCCTTTCTCCTGATTGTTGTGCTTAGCTTAAAGCAACTGCATTAAACCCTTTTCTTCAGCTACAGCCTATATGCAAAGAATGACATGCGCGATGCGTGCGATTATTCCCTTGACTGGCTTGACATCGCCCTTGATTCAACCTTAGCTTCAAAATCGCTTACGCCGTACTTGAACTCTTCATTGCTTTTTATGACGCCGCGCTTTTTCTGCACCTCTCTTGCAAGCAGATAGTATATGAATGCAAGTGATTTTCTGCCCCTGTTGTTTGAGGGTATTATAAGGTCCAGATATTTTGTAAGGTTATCCGTATCGCTTAACGCTATTATAGGTATGCCTACCTTGCTTGCTTCCTTTATG
>JAMCYW010000010.1 GCA_023473255.1 Candidatus Martarchaeota archaeon
ACGATATCAATGCCAATTCAAATTCATCAATTACCGGCAATAACCCTTTTAATAGTTCCGCTTTTCCGCTGTTCCTTGAGCTATCAATTTCGTTTCTGGACCTACGCTTGTAGTTCTCGAACTCCGCTGCCAAACGCAGCAGCTTTTCTTTAATATCTGCACAGCCTTCAGCATCATCGTTTTTTTCCTGAACGTTTGGTTTTCCTTCCTGTTCTTTTTCAGCTTCTTTGACGATGTTTTCGTCTGCAGCCTTTTTTTCATTCTTTTTATCTTTCATGTTGCGTTTATCTTCAGACATGACGTCACCTAATCTTTACATTTCTGCCCTTCTGGTTAATGAGCCTGTCAAATTCCTTAGCAGCCGCAAGCATCTTCATTATCTCCCTATTAAGGTCATATTCAATCTCTTCTATTGCTTTAGACATCTCTGTAGCCCTAAGGTAATATTTTCTTCCCTTCTTAACTATCAGCCCGGAATCTATGAGCCTGTTTAGATGATATATTATAGTGCTTCTGGCTATCTCAGGCTTTATTGTTATTGCGCTGCTAGGTATGCCCTCGTTTTTCTTTGCTGCATATGCAAATCTGATCAGTATCTGCTCTTCTATGCCGGTCTCTTCGTCATTAGATAAACCAAGGGCGTAGCAGAACCACCTTATAAGTTCCTCGGGCTTTTTTGAGCTTGACCTTTCTACTGAGCGGATCATTATGCTTTTCATACGCATATATTTATGCTGCGAAATGTTTAAATATTTATCTTTTTAAATGATTTATTATTGATATGTCAAATAAATATTGACATATTACAAAATGTAGTTTTAGGGATGAAAGAAAAAATAGTAGTAATGGACTTATAAAGGGCAGAGACGATGCATGGGAATATTATGGCCTGTTTGACATTGCTCGCCAGTAAACAGCGTGGGATTTCTCGCTTACACTTTTAATTTTCTGTTTCGCTTATAGATCTCATTTATGAGTATCTTTTGGCGTTTGCTCCATTCTCGGTTGCTCGTGCGTTTGAGCCAAGCCACATGCAGTTCAATGAACTTTAGATTGTCTTCAAAATTGCGTTTTTTATCTTCTTTTAGCTGTTTCCTCAGTTTCTTTGCATTCCATCTAATCAATGATATCACCAATTACGTTTTTAACAACCCTTTTTTTACGCCTAACAATTTAATGAATTCATTTAGCAACTTTTTATCGGGATGCTTTTCAAATACGTATACAAATAAAAACAATGCGGTGGATTTAGATCGCCTTTTTGTGCTAAATATGGATGTGCATGTGATCTCGCAACTAGAAGTAGCCGAATATTGGAGGCATGGGCAGCCTTGTTCATAAACTCCGAATCTGCCTATAAACTCCGTGTTCTGCCCAAAAAGTAGGGGTTTTTGAATAAAGTCGGAGGGGCAATCTTATTAATAATTATTTGCTAATCCTAATAAGATAATAATGCAGGAAAGCAGAAAAGCTCAGATCGCGCTTGAGTTTTTAATAGTCTATTCGATAGTGCTCGTCATATTCTTAGTGATATTTGCCATAATAGCCAATCAAAGGGCTGCTACGCTAGGAAGCCAGGAATATGCTTCGCTGCAACTTGTAACTGAAGACATATCAAGTTATATAAATCAGGCATTGACAGCAGGAAATGGGTATTCTGCGATAATACAGCTGCCGGTTACGGCATCGGTGTCCCCATATTACCTTTATATGAGCAGCGATGGGGCTATACTTGCAAATTCTACAATAGGCACTACATTGATTTCAGGCACATCCTACAGCAATTCACGGAGCCTTATAATAAACGGATCTCTTGTAGGTTCATATGGGGGAGTAAACCTTTATAGCATCCCAACATATACCGGAACAATCCAACTGACAAATGTCAATGGCGAGATATACGTTGATGACGTGCCTCCATCAATATTGGGCCTGGAAGGTGTGCCGAAGCAGTCGCAGATTGCGAATTCCAAAGCGGCAAATTTCAGCGTTGATAGCCAGATTAACCTAGGAAACAGCAGTGCGTTAAACTTCGGATCGCAAGGCACCATTGCAATGTGGATCAGATTCAAAAATTTCACGTCGCCATACGCTTGGAACATTCTCTCAAGCACAGGCAATGCGTGCATTAACGGTTATCGGGTATGGGCTACAGCTTCATCTGAATTCGGATTTGGGGCATGCAATAATGCAGGAGGCGCAGATATACAAGGCACTACGCCATACATACCGGGAAAATGGTACTTTATCGTTGGGAGGGCTAATTCTACCAGCATTTCATTTTTCATAGATGGCAAAAGTTTAACCACTGCAACCACTACAACATTCAACACTATCGGGCCATGGATATTAGGCATTGGCCCAATCGGCGTTGGCAGAGCCGAAAGCTTTAATGGAACCATTGCAAACGTTCAAATTTATAACGCACCGCTTTCAGTAAGCCAGATCCTTCAAATGTATAATAATGGAATAGGCAGCAGCCCAGTAAACGCAACAGATCTTGTAGGGTGGTGGCCTTTGGACGGAAACGCGAATGATTACTCTGGATATGGAAGTTATGGAGCGCCATATAACATAACTTATCAAAATGTAGCTGAGATAAGTTCATCGGTACTTGGAACCGCAGGCAACTACATTTCAAATGCACCCATAGGATATGTCTCTTCATATGGCATGCTGGGCAATAGTACCCAAAACTTCATAACAAAGTATGCCAATGCGAGTGGAGTTCAAAAGCTATTTATAACTGCTAATTCAAGCATTGGGCCAGATACATTGACTACTGATTTTTTCAACGGAAATTTATCCACATTTAAGAGCCTTGTTGGATGGTGGCCTTTGGATATAGGCTATGGAAACAAGGCATACGACCTCAGCGGTTATAAAAACACAGGAACCTTTTCAAATCCAGAATGGGTTCCAGTTGCCAATAATGATACGAATTTCATTTCTGCCCAATTTCCAGGAGATAATGCAAGCACATCTGCAAATGCCATAGAGGATGGATTTGTAACAATTAAACCTTCTTCTTCACTGCAAAACATCGAAAGGAATGGCACTTTCACAGTTGCTGCATGGATATATTACAAAGGATCCACAAGCAACCATATGCAGGGCATATTTGGCGATTTGCCGAATTCCTTTTCAGGGCAGGGATTTCAATTTGTAGGAGGAGGTTCTGGAAATGTATTATATGTGAACAATTCTTTCTTGGCATGGCCATCCGGAAGCAATAGCCAATTTCCAAAAGACAGATGGGAATTGGTAACTGCGCAGTACAACGGATTCAACGGAACGACGAATGTTTATTTAAACAACAAACTATTCGCTTCGGGAACATTGCCAACAGGGTTAGGGCTGTTGCAGACAATTCCGTATTACATAGGAGATGACGCCTGGGCGTCAGGCGGATATGATACGTTCAACGGATCAATATCGGACGTGCAATTATACGCTTCATTTTTGACATCTGCTCAAATAAGCAACTTGTATTCGCAGGGGATGACTTCTGCACCTATAGGCAATTCGGGGCTTGTAGGGTGGTGGCCTTTGGACGGAAACACGAATGATTACTCGGGATACAATAACAACGGAACGATTAATTATAATGTGAGTTTCGTTAATAAAATATTCGGCAATAATGTGAGCAATAATAATGTTGCATTTATAAATGGTGCCCAGAATGGCATTAACATCCCTCAAACAAGTTCCATAAACAGCGCATGGGATGGAGGCAGTTGGACAATAGTTAGCTGGATTAAAGAAACCGCACAGGTGGCCCAAGGAACAGGTAGGTCACTCATACAAGAAACTTCAGGTTGTACCTCTGGATTATGGCTTCAGGCTGGAAGTAGTCCATCAACATATAAAATATTGACTATTGAGTGGAATTCCCCTTCGCCGAGTTGCGCGAGCGGCAGTGGCTCGCAAAGTGTTTCGTCGCCGGACATACCAATTAATACATGGGTGATGGTAACGTCCGTTTTTCATTACAATTCAACAGGAGCTAGTTGGATTGCAGCGTGTTATGACGGAATATGCAATAATCAAACATGGACACTTGGAGCTCCAGCGGATTATGCGTCAGTAGGTTATGCTTTTGTCATCGGCGGGGATTATTGCTGTGGCGGATCGTATTTCACTGGAAAGATTAGTAATACCCAGCTTTACGATACTGCATTGACTTCAAAGCAAATAAAACAGCTCTATGCGCAGGGATTGCCAAAGCATTATGAAAGCAGCATACCTTTCGGTGGCGGATGATGACTGAAAAGAAAAACTTTAAGGCGCAGTTCTGGAGCTTTGACGTAATTTTTGCAATAGTCATATTTACCATTTCACTTACCATACTTGCTTATACATGGTTTAACATAAACAACGAGCTTGCGCTTGCATATGGAAATGGTGGCACCATAATGGAATTGCAGGCACAGACGCTTGCACATACATTAT
>JAMCYW010000024.1 GCA_023473255.1 Candidatus Martarchaeota archaeon
ATCATTTAGCCTTTTTCAGCGCTTTCGATATAGAGCTTACTTCCTCTTTTATTATATCGCAAGCTTTATTAATGATTTCCTTGGGTGGCATCTGGCCAAAAGATTCAACATAAAATTTAAAAGATTCGTCGCCCGTCTGCTCGTATGTGACAAGCCCTGGCTGGAATTTTGCATGCTTGATTGCTGCATTCAATACAGCCTTGCCATCGACCCTTAGGCGCTGGTCCTTCCCCAGTTTTATTATAGGTATGTTAGGCGAAGCGACCCTTACCTCCTTGTCAGACGTTTCCATATCTCGCGCATAAACAGTTACAGGGCCAGTGGCATCCAACGTAAACAGTATCTCGTCTTTATCCGAATATCCCTTCGAGGGCGATATTATAGGTATAAGCCCGATTCTGTGCGCTATGTATTCGTCAAATATGGCGCTCGAATTCTCATAAACGGTTATTGAGTCTATCGCAAACGTCTTTACAGCACTTATCGCCGTCCTTCTCAACGCATTTGCGTAGCTAGGCGTAATGCCGCTTATCGAAAACTCCAATGTCTTCTCGTTGTTTTTAATAGCCTCAAAGTCCATCTATTCACTCGTTCGATTTTCATTTTGAAACATAAAGGCATAAAGATATTGCCCTTTAATCCTTTTATTTTTATAGTTTGCTATAAATCGTAGATTGCCTAGAAATATATATTAACATTATATACTGCAATATTTATATACTTTATGCGGTGGTCAGTTGAGTTTCGAAATAATGCTTTTTAACGCTTTCAAAGCAGATGGCTTCAATTCAAAGCAGTTTTTCCTGTCTTTTAAGGACAGGGCGCACATTTCTAAGTCCAAACTTGATGCCGATGAGAGCACAGAATACTTGAACGCCGATGAAAGCAATACCATAATGAACCGCAATGAAATAGGCAAAAGGTACATATCTGCCATGAACGTCACGTATGACCTGCTCTTCAGCGTATATGAAATCAACAGCATGAGCCTGTTCTGCGCCCGCATATTCAAATCAGAAGATGAGGTTAAGAGAAAGCTCGGGGTTTTTATCAAAAGGTTTAAAAAACCGAATTTTGAGGTCAGAATATTTGGCATGCAGAACAATGAAAGCCCAATATTGATAGGCAGGCTTCTTGAGGTAGTCAAAACATATAAGCTCGGCGTTTACGAAGTTGATCTGTTCGGCGACCAGACCAGAAACATAGCGTTCGATGCAAAAAATGGGATGAGTTTCAACATACTCATGAATGATAGGATATACAGGGCCGGGGAGCTCAAAACAAATCTCACTGAAGATCAATTCAAAGCACAATTAAAATAAGCATTTTAGCCATTTTAAGAATCTGCAAAAACGTCAAAAGAGAACTTTGTGGCATGCAGTCGTTGAGTACGATTTACAAGCATTATCGCCCGATAGCTCGATATCGAGCATGGATATCCGCAGTTGCTTACCATGTCGGATACCTTTGATGCTCTTTTATATACCTTCTAAAGAACTACGCCACAAACATAGAATCAATTTTCTTGATCTGCACCCTTTCCAAGACATTATAATATTCTAACCCATAACCCTTTGCTACGACAGCTTGTTCACTAACCCAAGACGATCAGTCATTGCATTCTTTTCTTCTTTGCCATCAGGTAATACGCTGCAGCTATTACCAATATTACTATGATGGCGACTGCCACGTAATAAATGCTGCTGGATGATAGCAGTGTTGTCAATTGGGTTTGTTGGGTTGAAGTCGTTGAGGCTGCAACCTCAAAAAGCGCAAAGACCGGATCTGACGGCAGCGAGAATGATACCGAACAATCAGCCGACAGCGGGGTGAAGTTCAATATCGGCTTCCAGACACCACTGCTGTATATGAACGGGGCGACCCTGCCAGACGGAATGGAGCAGTTATACCAGAGGGTTACATTTAGTGCCGTTTCTGCAGGCGCGCTCACATTCAATGCCACCAGCTTAGCGTCACCCGCCGGAGGAGGCGGCGTGACTGACGAGGCGTTGACCACGCTTATGGTTCCGGCCAAGCCAACGGATGATGAGGTTGTAATGACAATCAGTGCAGTTCTTCTATGGTTCGCAGTGATATTGATGCGCTGCGGGGAACTCTTTAAAACTGTGGCCGGCACAGTGAAATTCTCTGATGATTCGTTTGTTGTTGGGTGCTGTGATGCGGTGCCATTGCTTTGGGGCTGTGATGCACGGTTAAACAGCGGCGCGAGCGTTGCGTTCAGCTCAAGGGCGGTGCTGGTGTTTAAGTTGGATTCTATAGAAGAGATTAGGCCTCCCGGATGCCCTGGCAAACCAACCATTCTGAAAGCATCTTCGCCGTTTTCTTTGTCATTGAAGCCGTAAGCCACCATCACGAGAAAGTTATGGTACGCTGTGACCCATGTGACTTCATCAAACAGTATCTGGGCACCGTTGTTGCTAAATAGATAACGCGGCGAAATGCCATACGATGTGTATGGGACTCCGTTCAGTGTGCCATATGAGCCCACTGGCAGGTGCCTATTAGCGGCCACCAATAGTGAATATGTATAGTTTGCAGCGGTGTCATTTTTGAGCACGTATACATACGCCTGCACTTTATTTAGATTTGATATGTTGTTTGGCTGATAAAAAGCTGTGAATCCATATGCGGGGCCGTATACAGATCCGTTTCCAATGGGCACAAAGTACATTCCGCCGTTGCTTTGGTTGTATATTTCCTCATTCCATGCCTGTGGGCTGCTAGCATTGAATACGGTTCCATACATAATGTCCTCAAATGTTTGCAGCGTGGGAAAAGGGTTGAAGGGCGGGGCAACTATTGGTTTTAGTGGCTTTGGTAGAGGATGGTTGGCCAGGTTATACTGCTCAAACTGGGCGAGAGCTAAAAGCCGTGATTCTGCGTTCTGCTGGCTTATCTGGTCAAGTTCGCTTCCCCCAGTGCTCCCGATTATTATAAGATAATTGTTGTATTCTGCCAATATTGCCCGTAATGTGTTGTTGGATACCTCAATATAGTTTCCCCAGTACGTGCTGCCATTTACAATTTTAACTGATGGAGAAAGTGGCGTTTGCATAAATATCCTGAGTTTCCCCTCAGCAGCCGCTGATGCATTGGCATATACGACTACCCCCAAGAATATAGAGCCACCCAGACTCGATGTTATTGAGCCGTTATATGTGGTTAGATTACCTTGCATCATAGTTATGTTTGCATTCGACCATGAGGGACCAAGTGCAGTAAGCACCTGTTCGCTTGTCCAGAAGGGCGTCATGTTTTGGATTGTGCCAACCTGGGCTGATGCTGACGAAACAGCAACAACTAACAGAAGTATGGCAGAAATCGCTATTGGCACTCTATTGTTAAATATAGTAGACCATGCTGGCTGTCCAGATGCGTTTTGCCTCAGATCAACTTCCTTGGCCGAAGACATACCGATGCCCATATCCACACCATCATGATAAATGAGTACCACTATACCTATTGTATTAATGCTTAAATACTTATGGGTTCGGCTGACTTTGGAACAAAAGTCGGGTCTAATTCTTTACAATAATCACATACGCACGTTTGCCCAAATACTCTTTTACGCAATCTACTTTTGCGCCATTGCCATAAGGTGTAACTCTTTTTTCCATTATAAGTGAATCACCTCGGGTTGAAGCCCGAGGCTTCTTGGAATGCCCTAACGTTGTCTGCTGTCTATTATCAGGAACATATTTCGGATATTCGCGCCTTTCATCATTAACATATGTGCCTACAGCCTTTTCGAAAATATCTCCTTATATACTGGCGGACCTCTGCCGAGGATGCTCTGAACTATCTTTATGTCATCGCATTTGAACCTGCCCTCTATCGTGCCTGCGCCCTTTAATGCATTTATTTCGGCTTCGCAATCGCCTTTTATCCTTGCTATTGTCAGGTGGGGGGTGAATTCCCTTCTATCGATATGGATGATGCCTTTTAAACTGGCACTGAGAAAATCGAATATGCTTTTTACCTGCACGTTACCCTCGCTTATACTTATGTATGCGACACGCGGAGTTCCATCATTGAAAAATTTTACTTCGCCGAATGATATGTGGAAGCTTTGAATCCTTATTGCATCCAGGGCATCTTCTGCAGCCTTGAGCTGGAAATCGTTTATATCACCCATGAAAAGCACAGATATATGCAGGTTATCAACTGTTGTTGTGGCTATGCACCTGCTTTTAATCTGGGCGGTATGCACGGCTATTTCGTGTTTAAT
The DNA here is from genome assembly GCA_023473255.1 of Candidatus Martarchaeota archaeon. GTDB lineage: Archaea > Micrarchaeota > Micrarchaeia > Micrarchaeales > Micrarchaeaceae > JAMCYW01. The sequence continues at coordinate 4,250 of JAMCYW010000024.1, forward strand.
CTGTTCTGGTATATCTATAGATATGAATGCCCGCAATTGCTCACTGCTATGAAAAACCACAGCAAGGTTTTTTAACTTAATGCAATTATAATTATATGCCAACAAAATATATAGTTGTTCTCGGATCCTTAATGAGTGGCCTTGGT
>JAMCYW010000032.1 GCA_023473255.1 Candidatus Martarchaeota archaeon
CAGCGCGGCATCCATAAACAAGGATGTCGATGTTCTCATATATTTCGGCGGAGGGATATTCCATCCGCTGGGTGCATTGCTTTCCACTACAAAGCCGTTCCTTGTCATAGAGCCATTCGAAAACAAGATTGAATTCATCGATAGAATGCGCGAAACATACAGGAAGAGGCGCAATGGAAAGATACTAGCTTCATTAGATGCAAAGAACTTCGGCATATTGCTAAGCACGAAGAACGGCCAGCATAACATGCAGCTGGCAAAGATCCTTAAGGACAAGATAGAAGCCCAGGGATTCAACGCCGAAATCCTTGTATCCAATACATTTGATTTTGAATCGATAAACAACATGATGGAATTTGATGCTTTCGTAAATACCGCATGCCCTAGGATATCGATTGATGACAACGATAGGCTAAGAAAACCACTGCTAAGCACGAACGAGATCATGGATGTGCTTAGGATGAAAAGCGAATTGCAGGAACTTAAAAAATGAATTCGCCGTTATCGCATTCTGTGTTAGAAAAGAAAATAGAAAGATGTAGGGAAAATGCCCTACACCTGATTTATCCTAAGATTAGGATACTGTTGCTTTTGCTACTTGCAGAACTACTGATGGAGTACCTCCACTCGTTGTTGCGTATTCTGCCCATATTGTTCCGCTTGCCGCTCCGGCAGGTACAGGGAGTGTTGCAGTTACAGTTGAGCCTGTGCTCAATACATTGGCTACATCTACCCAGTCTTCACCAGTTCCTGAAGCTGAACCTAACGCAGCTGCAGTAGGCGTAGACGTAGATGCCGATGAAGGCACGTACACATATCCAACATCATACCACGTAGCTCCACTTCCCTGGCCTACACTGGCTATTAAGCTGCCACCAGCAGACAGTGTTCCTGTAAACACGGGTGCCGTGCACACATACCCCGGAAATGACCTGCATGTAGTTCCAACAGGGCTCTTGAATATGCCCAGAGTAAACATTGCCGCCAGAACGATTGCTATTATCAATATAGCCCATCCGTATGTCATTAAATATTCCATAGCGCTTTGCGCTCGAAACTTATTTGTTCCCATAGATTATTCACCTATCAAAATATGCATTATTAATGTATTTAAATCTTTCTTCATTGGCAAATTTAGGCGCCCCATTATTTTATACTGGTGATTTTGCATTTTAACTGTTTCTTATTCAGCGCTTTCTGCATCATTTTGCATTTTATCCAAATATTGCTTCAGCGCTTTTATCGTGCCTGAGCTTCTGAGCGTGTAAAACGCGGCATCGTTGCCTTCAAGCTTCTTTATGAGTGCAAGCGCCCTTATCAAATTTTCGTATTCGTTAAGGCTTGAACGGATGATAAAAAAATTGCCGCCTGGGAATTCCATTATGCGGAAACTCCCCTTAAAATAATGCAGCTGGCCGAAGCACGACATTATCTCCCTATGCAGGGCTTTTGAGAATGCCGCCTTGTCCTGCGGCATCTCGCTGTTGTATTCAACAAGCAGATATCTGTGCTTTTCCCTTATCATCTGTCAAACACCAATTTTGTTATTTTGCCTATCCCTTCGCGCGCCTCTTTCTCCGATGCGCCGAGCATCTTCGCGAGTTCGACTAGCTGCATGTATGAGCACATGCCCAATTTTGAGCTTGCCATGCTTATAAATGATATCTTGGCGCCCTTTTTCGTTGCATATGTTAGAAGTTTGCTTGCCTTGAATAGATTTCTGGAGCGCTCAAACCCATATGAAGAGATTATGCTGTTGAAAGGAATCAGCAATATGCATTCGTTTTCTATCGCTATCTCAAGAAGCTTCTTCTCTATTTTAAAATCATTCAGCATTATTGCATTTGCCCCGGATCTTACCATGTGTATCATATTAGACGCATTGCTCCCATATGCTATGCATCCGTCGCAATCTCCTGCTTTTTTATCTGCATCGTGCATCCCTATGTCCTTGCCTGCAGAGAGTACCTTGGAAAATCCCAGGCGCATCTGAAAATTATTGGAGAAATCGCATCCTTCAGATACAATATCATAGTATGCCAAAAGAACACCTATACAGATGCGGGCTCTATGCCGTTGGCTTTCGCAATGCCGAAGATATCGCGCTCTAGGACATCGCGCGTCTTCTTGACAGGATAAAGCAATTTTATAAGTTTGGTATGGCCGCGCACGCCTTTGCTTGAATCGAATGACACTATAAGCCCTTGCATCTCCAGCTCTGATATATAGTTCCTGTACCACCTCTCGCTTTTGGCCTGCTTATGCAAACCTTCAGATATGGATTTGTACCTGCTGTATATCTCGCCGCTGAATATGTATGTATCCATCCCGTCTATGAGCTTCTTGTAAGAGCCTCCGCTTCCGGTAAGCAGCACTATCGAATACAGAACCAGTTTCTGGTGCTCCGGCAGAGTTGATATCAAATCGTAGACTATCTCGCTCTCAGCCGCCTTTATTGCTTCTTCAGCCTCCTTCATCGTTATCGCTTTTTGGCTGCGCTCTTCGGCTATCTCGCCCGCCTTTGACATTACCTTCAGTGAAAACCTGGCATCGCCGCCTTCCTTTGATGCGCTGGCAGCTATGAAATGCAGTATCTCGTCGTCCATGGTGCCTTTCTTGAATCCGGCCTCGGCCCTGTCTTTTATTATAGCGAATATCTCGTTGGAATAGTATGGCGGGAATATGAGTTCGCTTTCATAAAGCGTAGAAAGGCTCCTAGGGTCAAGGTCTTCCTTGAATGATACCTTGTTTGATATGCCTATAAGCGTGACGCCCCCTGCGCGTATGTCGCTGTTTATCCTTGTCAGCGTATATATCAGGTCGTCAAGGTCCCTCACCACATCAACCTCATCAAGCGTGATTACGAGTATCTTGCTGTCCTCCTCTATCCAATTTATCAGTTTCTCGTAAAGCTCAACTGCGCCATACCCTCTCTTAGCATATGTCGGGATATGATCGCTTATTACCTTGTTCAGTATCCTGTACCTAGAATTGTATATCCTGCAATTTACGTATGATATCTTCGCCTTGGTATTTGGTATGGCGTTGACCTCGTTTATTACGTACTTTGCACAGCTGGTCTTCCCCGTGCCTGTCTTGCCATAGATGAAAAGGTTCCTGCCCCGTTCGCCTTTCAGCGAAGGAGCCAATGCTCTTTCTATATTGTTTATCTCCTTCTCCCTGAAAACTAGCTTCTGCGGAGTATAATGCGGCGACAAAACCTCCCTATTAGCGAATATCTTTGATTCTACCAAAAGATCGTTCAATGTCTGCATATATACCCCCAGTCAATCTTGCAAGCAAAGCGCCCAAATAAACACATCAATATGTAGATTAGATTTATTAATGATTATGCTGATTACTCGACAAGCTTCATGTCCTTGAGCTTGCTTATGTCTAAAAGGCTGTATCTCCAGATTATATCGCCTCTTTCGTCTGCCTGAACCACCCACGGCTTCACAAGCACCACATCGTTAACCTTTATCCAGAATCTCCTTCTGAACCTTCCAGGTATTATGCAAAGTCTGTCCTTTCCATCGTGGCAGTGCACCAGGAATTTTGTAGCGCCTTCTATCCTCATAACCCTGCCTACGAACTCGCCGTTCTGCGGAGTTTTCAACCGGTATGCTACTGGCGCTCCCCTTCTGCTGTCGAAAGCTGGTTTTCTGTTAGCCATATAAACACATCAATAATTCTTTATGCCGTACCTTGCACCGCATGCTTCGCACACCATGAAAAACATGCCGCGCCCGGCGCCCTCCAAATGAGTATCAGGCTTGCCGCACTCCCTGCATATAACATATACGTCGAAGTACCTATGCATCCTTTTTTCTATATCATCGTTGGAAAACTTGCCGTTGAGGACCAGCCTCTGGTCTTCTATGCCTACGGGAACCCCGAATTCCTTGCTCAGGTACTTTGCTATGTCGCCGGGCGATCTTCTTGCTTTGTCTGCAATCTGTGACAGATTCCTTATGATTGTCTTGTTGCCCTGCACTATTGAATCCACTTTAGGTATCTCAAAATCGGACTTCTCGCTGCTTAGGCTTGGAGCCTGTTCGAATGCCCGGTCTAAAAGTTTTATATATTCATCTTCGTTCAGCATAACACCTTATTGATTAGGAATTGTTGATATAAAGTTAATGCATCACTGTTATTTATATTTTTGTTTCTGTTGGTGCAATAGGTTATGATGCATTGGCAAGCATTATAAGGCTTTTCGGCTCATTATTAAGCGGCAGATAGGCGGGAAGCTAAGGGTTTCCCATCCACAAATCCCTTTAGGTGGGCCAATGCTGGCAGCGTATCGATGCATAAGGCGCGGCCTGCATGGAAGCGTTGAGATTCTGCCCTAGATGATAGTTTGGTATGTGAACCAGGCCAGGCCGGAAGGAGCAACCTTAAGCATATGGCATTTCTCGATGAGTGAATGCGTGCAATTAGACTATGCTTTTAGGATACGGAATTGAGTAGATATGCAGCAAACCGTTCCCATTGCATCGGTGCAATGCCAGCTTCTGCCTTTTCGAATGGCTCAAAAACCATAAAAACGTTCTTGGGCAAATAGTTATGCTTTACATGCCGGGGTCGCCTAGTGGTATCCTGAATCCAAAAAACTGGACACTAGAGGGCGGCAGCCTGCTAAGCTGTTTGGCTGATAAGGCCTTCGCGAGTTCGATTCTCGCCCCCGGCGATTTATGCATTCTGCCATCATTGCATGTTCAGAATGCAGCAAAATGCAAAAGTTTATGCGGTTCCGCAAAAATATTGCCAACTTTTAAATATTATGATGGACTGATAGTTTATGTGATATTATGGACGCAAATCAAAAAGAGGCAGTTAAGGAAGAGGAAAAATCTTTCTGCCCGAACTGTGGGCGTGAAGAAGCAGCGGCAGAGGAAGGATGCTCATGCAAGTCAGAAGGCTCGGGATGCGGTTGCGGAGGCAACTGCGGTTGTGGGGGCAATTAAATTCCCTGCAGCCCATTAGTGCAGTAACTATTTTTAGCAGATTCTTTAGTTGTTGACGCAACAGAATATCAACTATAGAAATGAGATTCAGTTGGCTTTGTTAAACATTAACGAAAGCGTTTTCAAGCGAATTTCCGCAGGTGCATTTTTTCTCTTCCGGAACCGATCCTATCACCGTACTTATGAAAGACTTCAGTTTCGGCATGTTCTCCTTGAATTTTGAGCTGACGTCTTTGTATTCTACTGGTTTTATGCCCAATTCTTCTTCTACACCCGCATCAAAATCAGTTATTATCGCTATGCAGCTGTAGCAGATGCCGCGCTCTCTTGCAAGCGCTACTTCGGGATACTGCGTCATATTTATTATCTTTGCGCCTATGCTCTTGAAGAATGTGGATTCCGCCCTCGTAGAGAAGCGCGGGCCGTTTACTACTACGACCGTCGCCTTGTCATGGTACTTGAGATTTGCAAGGTCTGCATGCTTCGCTTCTACGGAAGCCATCTGAGTGCAGTACGGATCAGACGTACTTACGTGCGCTACCCTGTCCTTATCATAATACGTGTCCTGCCGCCCGGAAGTCATGTTTATGAATTGGTCGGGAAAGACGAAGTCCCCAGGTATGAATATAGGATCGAGTGAGCCAACTGCAGACGTCGCAATTATGCGTTTCACGCCCAGCTTATTCAAAGCTTCTATGTTGGCTTTATATGGTATGTTCTGCGGCGTTATGGTGTGCTTCTTGCCATGCCTAGGTATGAACGCCACGTCCTTTCCGCTGATCTTGCCTATGCTTATGATATCGCTCGGCTTGCCGTATTCGGTGTCCATGTCCAGCTCTTCTGGATCATCAAGTATCTCGTATAGCCCAGAGCCGCCTATGATACCAAACTCTGCAGTTCTTGCTTCAGCCATTGCCATCCCTTCAATACCAGCCCCTAGTCTTCATCGCCTTTGCGACTCTGTCTACTGCTATTATGTACGCTGCAGTCCTAGGCGTTATCTTTGTGCCCTTATCGTCGTATGCTTTCTTAGTTGCCATGGTATCCGTAAAGGATTTTGTTATTATCTTGTCGAGCTTCTGATATACCTCGTCGGCAGACCAGTAGTAGCCGTTGATGTTCTGGACCCATTCGAAATACGATCCTATCACTCCTCCGCTATTGACTAGGAAATCAGGGAGGTCAAGTATGCCGCGCTCATGCAGTATTTTATCTGCATCCGGAGTAACTGGGCCATTGGCAAGTTCAAGCACCAGCTTGGCATTTATCTTGTCCGCATTCTTTCCAGTTATCTGGTTTTCTATTGCCGCAGGTATGAGTATGTCTACCTCGCTCTCCAGAAGCTGCTCGTTAGTGAGCTTCTTGCCTCCCTCGTAGCCCTGCACGCTGCCCGTATCCTTCTTTGCTTTCTCTAGCTTTGCCAAGTCAAGTCCTTTGTCGTCGTATATTGCGCCTTCAGAATCGCTTATGGCCACTACGTTTGCCCCGAAGAGCTTCTTCGATAAAGTATATGCGTATTTGCCTGCATTGCCGAACCCCTGTACTGCAATCTTGGCTGTTTTAAGGTCTATCCCGAGCGTCTTTGCCGCTTCGCGCATCACGAACAAGCCACCCATAGCCGTAGAATCATTTCTGCCCTCCGAGCCCCATACCTCCAAAGGCTTCCCAGTTATTACGCCTGGCGTATTATGCCTGACTATGTTATCGTATTCGTCCATCATCCACGCCATTATCTGCGGCGTAGTATATACGTCAGGGGCAGGAATGTCTATGTTCGGGCCTATGAATTTTCCTATGGCGCGTATATACCCCCTTGATAATGCCTGCAGCTCGTCCTCATTCATCTGTTTAGTATCGCATATTATGCCGCCTTTTGAGCCACCGAAAGGTATGTTCGCCAATGACGTCTTCCATGTCATCCATGCCGACAGTGCTTTTACGGTATCAAGGCTCTCCTGCGGATGGAAGCGTATGCCTCCTTTTACAGGGCCCCTTGCATCGTTGTATTGCACCCTGAAGCCCTGAAATGTGTGGGTTTTCCCATCTTTCATTTTCACAGGTATGGTAACTGTAAGGGTCCTCATAGGTTCCCTGAGTATTTGATGTGCCTGTTCGTCCAAGCCCATTACTGATGCTGCTTCGTCAAGCTGTTCTTGCGCTATCTTGAAAGGATTCAATTCTTCTGACATCATATCACCTAAAATTAACAGATAACGTTTTGGAATAAATCCATAAATAGATTGCCACATAATACTGGAAGGTACATAAAAGAATGCGCTTATGCCAGCAGCACACAAAAGTATTAAAGCTTATATTTAGAATATATACTGCCGATGTTTGCGGCAGCGTGCATCAATTGTAGGCAGATAAACATCAGTCTCAGATTGGCATATATGATTTGCACGTTCTTTATAAAGCATATTTTTGAACCAAGGTGAATGAATGTACCCAAATATACAAGCATATGACAGAGGAGTGATGTTTAGCCCTGACGGACGATTATTCCAGGTGGAATATGCAAAAGAGGCAGTCAGGAAAGGCGCCACATCAGTAGGCATAGTTGCCGAAGACGGGGTCGTGCTCATAGCGCATAAAAATATTGTTGAGCCGCTCATAATACCAAGCACGGTGCAGAAGATATTCAAGGTAGACTCGTTCATAGGGACAACGTACAGCGGCCTGGTTTCTGATGGACTGCACGTAGTAAATTCGATGCGCACAAAAACGCAGACGCATAGGATGATTTACGACGAAACAGAGTCAGTAGAGACAGTTGCGAGAGAGATATCTGAGGAGATGCAGATGGCAACGCAATACGGAGGCATAAGGCCTTTTGCGATATCGCTATTAGTGGCAGGCATAGACACTGAAAGGAGGCTTTTTGAAGTAGAGCCCGGAGCTTCATTCTCAGGGTATAAGGCAGATGCGATAGGCATAGGCAAAAAGATAGCCGAGGACATACTTGTAAAGGAGTATAAGGACAACCTGAGCATGCAGGATGCAATAAACCTAGGCACCAGCATAATAAAGAAGGTAAACGAGAAGAAGCTGGCCCCGGAGAACATAGATATATCCATGATAACTAAGAGCAAGGGATACGTAGCATTGAAGGACAAGGAGATAAATGCGTACCTTTAAGCGTTAAGCGGTGTGATCATGGCTTCGAAAACCATAATAGCAAGATACTCACACGATAAGGACACCTTCGAGATCCTAGTTAATTCGGACTTTGCATATGATTACATAACTGGAAAGAGGAGCGACCCAGTCAGCGTGCTTGAGGCTGAGGAGATATTCAAGGATGCAAAGAAAGGGGAGAGGCAGAGCGAGGATAGGATAAAGAAGGCTTTCGGCACTACCGAGTTCGCAAAGGTCGTTGAGCAGATACTAAAGAAGGGCGATGTTCCGATAACCACAGAACAGCGCAACAGGCTCATGGAAGAAAAAAGGAAGCAGGTAATAGACATAATAGCAAGGAATTCCATAGATCCGAGGACCAATGCGCCAACGCCTGCGCTGAGGGTTGAAAACGCCATGAAAGAGGCAAGGGTTTCCATAGAGCCTTTCAAGAGCGCAAACGAGCAGGTAGACGCAGTTGTGAAAAAGATAAGCATGCTGCTGCCGATAAAATTTGCATTGATAAAGATAGAGGTAACAATACCTCCAGAAGCTACCAACAGATGTTATGGCACTCTGAAGCAGTTCGGTGTGAAATCCGAGGAATGGCTCTCTGATGGGAGCCTTAAGGCGGTAGTGGAATTCCCTGCAGGGATGCAGAATGAGTTCTACGACAAGATAAACAATGCAACACAGGGAAAGGCAGTCACAAAGATAATAGAAGTATAAGAGTGGAAGGGATGAGACATTTCGTAATTCCAGGAGATAAGATTTTAGACAGGCAGATGCGCATAGAAAACGCGTATGTAGAGGCAGGCACGACGCATTCTGCAGTCCTGGGATTTTATGACGATGAAAGGAATAGCATCATACCTTTGGAGGGAGCATGGAAGCCCCGCATAGGCGACCTTGTCATAGGCATAGTGTCTTCAGTAGGCAGAAACGGAGGCACCTACAGCATAGACCTTACTGAGTTTATATCGGGATTGGTCGTAGCAGGCAAGTTCAGCACGCTGGATTTTAAGGAGGGCGACATAATAGAAGCCACAGTGCAGGACATAGAGCATAAGAACCTTGCGCTGCTTGAGCACCCGAAAGCGTTAAAAAAGGCAACGATGATAAAGATAAAGCCAGTAAAGATAGCTAGAGTTATAGGGCGCGCAGAAACCATGATAAAGCAGATTTCTGAATATACCGGATGCAGCATGGTCGTAGGCAAGAACGGCCTGATATGGCTCGATGAAGGCAATGTCGCATTGGCGACAGACGCAATACTCAAAATAGAAAGAGAGGCGCACTTATCAGGATTGACTGAAAGGATAAAGAATATGCTAGAAAAAGAATCAAAAAGGTGAATAAATGGGATCTTCATTGAATAAACCTGAACTTTTAAAGAATGGAAAACGCCTTGACGGCAGGAATTTCAACGAGCTTAGGCCGTTGAAGATAGAGGCAGGAATCCTGAAGAATGCAGCAGGATCCGCGTATCTTGAATGGGGAAACAACAAGGTGCTGGCTGCGGTTTATGGGCCCAAGGATGCCATGCCAAGGCACATGGCAGATCCGACAAAGGCCATAATAAAATGCAGATACTCTATGGCGCCGTTCTCTTCAATAGAAGGACATGGCAGGAGCGGCCCGAATAGGCGAGCCATAGAAATATCAAAGGTGACTAAAGAGGTATTTGAAAATGTTGTAATGCTTGAGGAATTCCCTGGCAACGAGATAGACATATTCATAGAGATACTTCAGAGCGATGGAGGCACAAGGGCTGCAGGCATAACTGCAGCATCGGTTGCGCTTGCTAACGCAGGCATAAAAATGAGGGATCTTGTATATGCAGTAAGCGCAGGCAGGATAGGCGAGCACGTTGTATTGGACGTCAATATGATAGAGGATAATTATTCTGATGCAGATATGCCTATGACGATATCGCCCAGGAACAACAACATCCTGCTGTTGCAGATGGATGGAGGATTCAGCAGGCAGCAGTTCAAGGAGGCGGCCAAGATGGTAATAGACGCAGGCAAGGAGATATCTAGCATACAAAGGGCCGCACTGGAGAACGTTTATACTGATAAAAAAGAGGTTGAGTAGATGGATGCATTGAGCGTTGTAAAAAGCAGTTATATAATTGAACTTATAGGTAAAGGGGAGCGCGAGGACTCCAGAGGCATGTTTGACTTCAGGAAGCTAAGCATAAAAACAGGACTTATAGAACAGGCAGAAGGCTCGGCGCAGGTTGACTTAGGCAATACGCGCGTGCTGGCCGGAGTCAAGATGGTCCCCGAGGAACCGCACAGCGACACTCCTAAAGAGGGCAATATAATAGTGTCTGCCGAACTGCTGCCTTTGGCGGCAGTTGAATACGAGGCAGGCCCGCCCAGCCCTGAGGCTATAGAACTTTCAAGGGTTGTCGACAGGGGCATAAGGGCTGCGAACTGCGTTGACCTTGCAAGTCTTTTCATAGAAGAAGGGAAGGTTTGGAGCATATACGTTGATGTATATGTATTGAATTACGATGGCAATCTGTTTGACGCATGCACCATGGCAGCGATGGCTGCGCTTACTGACACGCGCATGCCAGGGTATGCCGATGGCGCTGCTGACTACAAAAATAGGGATGCTGAACTCCCCATAAAGAACATCGTCACCTCGACCACCTTTGGCAAGATAGGAAATAGCATAGTGTTAGACACTACTGCAAACGAGGAGAACGCCATGGATGCCAGGCTGACAATACAGACCGATGGGGAATCGATACGAGCAATGCAGAAAGGGCTCAAAGGCAGCTTTTCCATGGGCGAGATAGATAAGCTTATAGATGTTTCATTTGATAAACACAAGGAGGTTATGCAGCATTTTAAGAAGCATAAAAAGTGATGTTTATGGCTAACGCTAATATTAGATATGGAGCTAGGATAAGGAAGCATGCAGACCAGATCAAGAGGCAGAAGATTGCACGCTACAAGTGCGAATATTGCGGGAAGGTAGCCGTAAGGCGACTCGGCACGGGAATCTGGAGATGCAAGCACTGTGAGCGCGTATACGCAGGCGGGGCATATACCATGACCACGCCGCAAGGAGAGGCCTCAAAGAGGCTCATAGCTGCCATGAAGTGATGTTTTGGTAAAGATAGCATATTCGCCCATACAGCAGGTCGTAGTGCACGAAATAGTAAAGATGGATATGGATGATCTTTTAAGGGAGAGGATAACGCCGGCAGGCAACATGCCTCTATATTGGTGCGATGGCATACTATTCAGTTTTTCATCTTTGCCTATGAGCAGGAAGGTTCTTGACGATTATCTGAATGGAACCATACACTGGATGGAAGTCCATTACACTGAAATGAAGGAGTATAAGCAGGTAATGGACCTGAACGACGAGCATTACAATTCTACATTGAAGATACGCGTCATCGACACAGGAAAATCCAGCCTGCATGCGGATTTCGTTAAGTGGGTAAAGAAGAATTCCGCATGATGCACCGCTGGGAAACGCTAAATATTTGAACGATTAGAGTGATATCATGGCTTATATATGCGCAAGTTGCGGAAAGGAATCAAAATCTCTTGAAAAATTCGTGCTCTGCCCTTATTGCGGGGGAAGGATGATGCTAAAGAAAAGGCCGAATATCTCTAGGGAAGTATCAACGGATTGACTTTTAAGGATATGGCTTTTTCCTTTTTCTTCTAAGCTTTAAAGGAAATTATTTTGGCATACTTCTCTTCATTTAGTCGTAGTGCTGCTCACTATTATGGTCTCTGATACGTTCTTTACGCGCTCGAAGTGTACGCTGTTCTTCTTTATCATTTCTGCCGTATTCTTGCCTTTTACCAAATCATCCAGTTTTACAAGCAATAGGCTGGCCACTGTGCCGCTTTCAAAGTCCAATATTATGTCTTCCACCATGCCGAGCTTGTTGCCCGAAGTGGTTATAATCTGCTTCCCGTATAAATCAGATATCAGCGTTGTCATATTACCACTATTTTATGTTAAGTATCTTCTTGGCTGCAAAGACCCTTATAATATATTCTTTTACCTCTTTTATAAATGTTTGCTCGTTTTTTGAAAGTTCTTCCAGCTCTGCTGGCTCAAACATATCTCTATGCTTCTTTATCAACACATCAAGATATTCATTAGTAAGGAAGTAGCTCTGCCCCTTGCATTCCATGCATATATACATTGGCATGACGGGCACTGCAGATGGTTCTGAAATGCCCTGAGAAAATCTTTTAATCGCATGCTTGCCGCAGTGGGGGCACTGCTTGTCCAGTTTTACCTCCTCGAATACACCTTCACGCACGTCTATCCCATTGCGCTCTATGAAATCATCAGCGAGATGCCTTATCGTATATTGTTCAAGCTTGAGAAGTTTCTGATCGATGATGCCGCCTTCGGCGTTGAATGACGTCTGCAGCGCATGCGTTTCTTTTATTGATTCCCAGAGTACCGTTTCTTCCCTATTCCCTAATTCATACTGCAGCTTTATTGCATGCTTTGGACTTACGGATATTATTCCCTCTGTCAAAAAACCACTCATTCCCTAGGATTTGAAAGCTCGTACGCCTCTATGTCCTCTTCAGTTATGGTCTTGCGCTTCTGCTCCTGAGCGCGCTTGACCGCATATGAGGCTATGTTCTTTGCCTTTCTCTCCAGTATTGCAGCAATCTCCTCTACTGCGTCCTCGGTTATTCTTGCACCATACTTCTCTCGCACTATCTTCTTAATCGCGTCATTTGACAATGGCATTTATTCACCTTACCAAGACGATGAAACCCGCGCCCTCCATATATAGTTTGCCCTGTTCAGCACTCAAGATCGTCTTCATTGCATATAGCTCAGCACGCGTAAGTCATCACAAAGCTATTTCCATTTTAACAATTATAAAGCTAAGCCTTACTCCGTTTCAAGAGGTTCGCAATTAATCCTTCTTAAATTCAAGTGTAATGCAGCTGATTCTCGTTATTCAGGATTTTGTAGCAGAATAATTCGCTAGAATAGTCATTGTAAGTTATATTTGGAATGTGCATTCTAAGGATATAGGAAGGATATTGCAACAATAATCACGAGGGCTACAAGCATGACCTGCTTTAGACGCTCTGCCTTCGCACTTTTAGCTAAATTCGCGTTTTTAGCACTATAATTATTTTCCAGATTTTAACCATATTTGATTTATTATTCGCGTTATTAAAATCATTCATTTTTACACCCTAAAAAATTTCCCTTATGCATTTGGATTAAAAGCGTATGTTCCAACAACACCGGCTGCATCATATAAATGCATAGTTGGGCCAACGTAAGAGTCACCATTTACTGTAGGTATATTTGGACAGACTATGATATAAACGTCATTATAAGAATATTCAGTGATACCACCATATAATTTGGTGATTTTTTCCTCTTGGTTTGGATATTCTGTGCAACTATAATTAACATTTGTATTTTTATTAGTCAGTTCGACAGTTGAAGTAATAGTAATTGGTTTTGGAGTGCTTGATGTTGTAACCGTTGAAGCCGCGTAAACCATCACTATTAATGAGCTCGGCGGTGAATTCCAACTTGCAGTAAAACTGCCATTAATGTCCCCACTATAACTTGCGCCACCTCCATCAAATGTATATAAATAATTCATGTTTAGATTCTCTCCATCCATTATGGCACCAGGTGAAGACGATGATGTAGCGCTGCATTGTGTTCCGATGGTATGCCCGATATTCGTTTCGCAATCTGGGCAAGTGCCGCCAGCACTTGAATCTACATTCCAATTGACGCTTGACATGGAATCAGATACGGCGGCCGCACATTCAGTGAAAGCAATGCTACTGTCACTACAGCCAGTGCTAAAACTTGTAGCACTACTGCTATTCATGCGGCAAGTTCCATAGAATGGTATTGTAGTTGTCGATGAGGTAGTAGTTGAGGTTGTGGATGTTGTAGTTGAAGTGGAAGATGTTGTTGTAGACGTTGTGGATGTTGAGGTTGAAGTGGTTGAGGTTGAAGTTGTTGTTGACGATGTAGAAGATGTAGTTGTTGAAGTAGATGAAGTTGTAGTTGAAGTGGAAGAGGTAGTAGTTGAGGTTGTAGATGTTGATGTTGAGGTAGTTGAGGTCGAAGTGGATGTGGAAGATGTTGTTGTGGAAGTAGATGAAGTTGTAGTTGAAGTTGAAGAGGTAGTAGTTGAAGTCGTAGATGTTGATGTTGAGGTTGTCGAAGTTGAAGTGGATGTGGAAGATGTTGTTGTAGACGTTGTGGAAGTTGTAGTTGAAGTGGAAGATGTTGTTGTAGACGTTGTGGAAGTTGTAGTTGAAGTGGAAGATGTTGTTGTAGACGTTGTGGAAGTTGTAGTTGAAGTGGAAGAGGTAGTAGTTGAGGTTGTAGATGTTGATGTTGAGGTAGTTGAGGTCGAAGTGGATGTGGAAGATGTTGTTGTAGACGTTGTGGAAGTTGTAGTTGAAGTGGAAGAGGTAGTAGTTGAGGTTGTAGATGTTGATGTTGAGGTAGTTGAGGTCGAAGTGGATGTGGAAGATGTAGTAGTTGATGTAGTTGTGGAAGTCGTAGAGGTCGAAGTTGAAGTTGAGGTGACTGATGTAGTGGTGGTTGATATGCCCTTGCCAAAATTGGCTTTCAATGTCACATTAGATACCAGCGAAAGCGTAGCATTTGCAGTAGTGGAGGGGCTAAGCAGCGAGGTCCCAAATACAGAACCAGCCCAGCTTGAGAATATATAGCCGTTTGGAGCGTCTGCGTATACCAGATATTTGCCTATGGGCAATACCACTGCCGTTCCATTTATATATTTCGCCCCGTTGATTACTATGTCGCCAGTACTTGGAACAGTAATTAAGGTTATCTTGAATATGCCTCTGCTTGGCGGAGAAGCAGACTGCACCGATATCCCAGTAGATTTGTATCCAGAAGTGCAGCTGGACGGGCTCTTGCATATATCATACGATATGCTGAACGTTGCACTGGTTTGAGAGCCCAAAGCGGGTTGGACAGTTCCGGTTATGTTTGCAGTACATAATATATGTGCACCTTCAGAAGCATAGCTTGGAGTGCAGCTTCCGATTGAATGGGCAGTGCCTGTTACTCCTATGCCCGTAGTCGTGACGTTTATAGGATTTGATGCAAAGCTTATCGGCACCCCCAGTTGATTTGTGAATGCCACGATGAAGTGTATAGGGCTGCTTGGCCCGCCGTACTGCGTAAGAAGAGTTTGTGCACATGGCAGCAAAGGCTCTATGTTGCACGATGAAGAGAGATAGCTCGATGGGGGCTTTGCGCCTGAAAGAAGGAATACTGTGCTTACAAAAAGAGCTATTATTAACAATGCCCACGAATAGGTGGAAAGCAATTCCATAGCCGACTGAGGCTTCATACCTTGTTTGGGCATTCTCTCTTACTTATATAAAAAGACATTTATTTATTAGTTACTTATTGAATGAGAAAGATGATCATGGGCAAATTTGCAGCTTTACTTAAATTGACGCGCATAGAACATAGCTTAATGCTAGCAATAGCAGTAGTTGCAGCTGAACTCATAACAGGCAGGTTGCCTTTGCTCCCTGTTTTCATACTTGCGCTTATTCCACCAATACTCGTAAGCATGGGCTCATTTGCCATAAATGATTATTTTGATGTTGATGTTGATAGGAAAAATAAGAAGAACGGCCGGCCTTTGGTGAACGGGTCGCTGACTAAAAACGATGCGATTATAGTAACTGCCTTGTGCTTCTTTATAGGCATAGCTGCAAGCGCTTTTATAAATGCGTATTCGTTTATCATCGTACTGGTTTTTGCAGTTTTAGCGTACCTTTACAGCTACAAGCTCAAGGAAACCCTGCTTGTTGGAAACGTATACATAGCATTCACGATGGTCATACCCTTCCTTTACGGGAATTACGTAGTTTCAAATGCCATCAACGCAAATATAATCTTGATAAGCATAGTGATATTCCTTAGCGGATTGGCACGCGAGATTCATGGAATGATACGCGACTTCAAAGGCGACTTCAAGGCAAGAAGGATAAAGAACCTAGTGTATTATATAGGGGGAAGGATGTCTGCTTATCTGGCATTTCTGCTTTATATGGAAGCGATAGGTGTCAGCCTCTTTATGTTCTTCTTTATGATGCCATTCGCATTTAACCTAGCTTACCTAATCCCAATATTAGTAGTTGATATCTCCCTTCTTTACGTATCTGTAATGCATTTGGCAAGCAAGCCAAATATATCAAAATTCAAGCTTTACAGAAACCTAAGCCTTGGGGCCATGGCGCTCGCGCTAATTACCTATCTCATTGTGCCGCTTGTTTATTTAGGCATTTGAGGGTCTTCTTGGTCTGCGCTTTTTTTCTCAATCAACTTCCTGCCTAATTCGGCCCTGCCTTCCAAAGCCTTTGATACGGTTTCCAGGTCTTCTCCCTTCAAAACGTGTTCCAGCATGTACCTCGAATACGTTACCGAAAGCTGCGACAGGTCCATCAGTATTGCATGCAGGTCAAATATCCTGAATGTCATCTCCTTTGTTGGTTTCATTATCTCCACGCCAGCAGGAGCATAGTTGAACGCCACGTTTATTATCGAAAGGAAGCTATCAAACAGCACTGTAACCGTAGCGCTAGTGCTGTATACGTCCTTCACCAGCATTGGTTCTTCTATTGCACCATAGCAATATATCACGCCTTTCTCCTTCATGAGCCTTTCATTTATAAGGTCTGCCATCAGGGGCTGGAGCTTCTCCTTTTCCTTGTGCTGCATGTCAAAGTAGAATTTCACAAGCACGCCGCCCTTGGCTATTTTTTCATCAGTTATCTGATCGACTTCAGATTTTGCCATTTTAATACACTATTTTTTATCTTTTAAAGCATTTACAAGTTCGTCCAAATCCATGACGGTTTCCTCCCCCGATGCCATATCCCTAAGCTTCGCCTTAGCATCCTTTTCTTCTGATGCGCCAACTATCACAGCGTATGGCATCTTCAGAGAATTTGCATACGAAAGCTGGTTCGAAATGCTCCTTGAAGCATTGTTTAGGTCTGTAAATATGCCGTTTGCCCTGAGTATGTTCGCTACCTTCAATGCATATGTATAGTTCTCCTTTTTAATGTATGCTACAAAAGCTTTTGCAAATGTGGCCTTTGATGACTGCGAAAACTTCATCACATCCAAAAGCCTGTCTATCCCGAGGGTGCCGCCCACAGCAGGCAGCTGCTTCCCTCCATAAAGGCTTGTCAGGTTATCATACCTGCCGCCCCCTCCTATGGACTGGCTCTCGTTTTCAGCCTTGAATTCAAAAACAGTGCCAGTATAATAGTCCAACCCCCTCATTGTTGAGAAATCGACAACCATCTCGCCCCTGATATTGTATTCCTTGAGCATCGCCAGCGTCTCCCTAAGTTCTGCAACAGCTTTTGAATCCTTTGCCATGCCTAGCGCGTAATCAAGCTTTTCGTCGTTCGTGCCCTTTGCGGTTATAAGCTCGTTTACCATCCCTATCTGCTCCTCTGAAAGGCCTGCCTTTGCCAGAAGCCCTGAAACCCCGTCAATTCCTATCTTGTCAAGCTTATCAACAGCCCTCATAACCTGTATTGCGGTGACTTTTGGCACTTCGAACGATTCCAGCACATCATCTATAAGCATTCGGTTGTTTATCATCACTTTGTATTTCAGCTCAAATGCGTCCAGAACCTTCGAAAGGCACGCTATCGTTTCAGAGTCGCATTTCGACGCATCGCCGCCTATTATGTCCACGTCCGCCTGAGTGAATTCCCGGTATCTGAGCCTCTGCGGCTCATCCATTCTCCATGACTGGCCTATCACGTATCGCTTGAAAGGCAGAGGCATGCTCGAATGCATTACGAAGTACCTCGCCAATGGGACCGTTTGATCGTACCTTAGGCCGATATTTTCGTCCTTCATCTCGTATATGAGCTTGGTGTCCTCGCCTATTGCGTCCTTTGCCTTAAGTATGTCTAGGGATTCTATAGATGGCGTCAATATCGTCAGGAAGCCGAAGCTCTGGAATATGGATTCCATCTTCCTTATCATCTCCGCCCTGAAGAGCGCCTCATTGGGCATTAGGTCCCTTACGCCTCTTGGGAATGGTATGTCGGCCATAGCATTACCTTTAAACATTCAGAAATCCGCCATTATGCACGTAGGATTTTTGCAGTTATATAAGAAGAATGCAATATTTTATTACTTTCTATGCGCATCGATGCATCGATAATGAAAGAATAATGATGCAGCAACATGCTGCACGCAGGTGCGGAACAGGCGTTCCGCAATTACATGTTCTTGTCCAGCCATTTCTTGAATGCCTCTTTCGGAACCGCGCCGACGCTCATGGCCTTCACCTTGCCCTTCTCAATCAAAAGAACGGTAGGTATGCTCATTATATTGTATTTTGCAGCAATCTCCTCGTTATTGTCCGCATTGAGCTTTGCGAACTTCGCCTTTCCGTTATAATCCTCTGAAACTTCGTCTATTATTGGCGAGAACATCCTGCACGGGCCGCACCATTCAGCCCAGACGTCGACTATTACTGGAATATCGGATTTCAGCACTTCATCTTCAAAATTTTTGGCAGTTATGTCTATGACACTCATTTTATTCACCATTGAACAGCTATTATAAATGAAATGCAATTCATAAATATTCTATTAATAAACACATTTACGGAAATATAAATTAACAGCATGCACATGATATGTGTTTTATAGTATGCTAAAGGTACTTTGGGGATACGATGCCACTGGACGAAAACACAGAAGGCGACGAGGCTGAGGAGCTGGGCGCAAGCGTAGCCAGCGGCGGAAGCATATTCGTATCGAGCAAGATCATAACATCGATAATAACTGCGGTTTTGCTCATATTCCTGACAAGGTTCCTTAAGCCTGCGGATTACGGCACTTACACAATAGTAGTAGCTTTCTCCACCATTTTAGGCATGGGTGGCAATTTCGGAATAGGCACGGCTCTAAGGAAGAAGATACCAGAATTCAGGCATGGGAGCGAACGTGTGCTTGAGATAATCAATAATGGCTATTTTGTGGCGCTCGCTGGGGCGCTGGCAATAACCGCCATAGGCATAGCTGCAAGCGGGAATGTTGCCATATATGTATACCATAACCCAGGTATGACAGGCCCGCTTATCGTTGCGTCCGTAACAGTGCTGCTCACTGTGCTCTTCAACGTTACAATAGCTGCACTTGTAGGGTTAGACAGGATAAAGAACGCCGCATTCAGCAATATAATCTATGGAGTGTCGCAGGCCGCAATAGTTATGCTGCTGGTGCTCTTAGGGTATGGCATACTGGGGGCGATATTGGGCATAGCGATAAGCCTTGCCATAGGCTCGGCAATTTCCATAGTATATCTGGAAAGGGCCATATTATACAGGGTAATGAAACCCAAAATTGACGGAATACGCGAACTTGCGGCATTTTCCTCGCCTTTGATAGTATCAAACATCTCAGTAGTGGGCACGACAAGCCTTGCCATAGCGATTTTAGGCGTATTTGCAAGCGCATCTCTGGTTGGAAGCTATGGGGCGGCTTTCAAGCTTGGAAGGATTATAGAGGTGCTCTTGACGTCTACTACATTCGTGCTCCTTCCTGCTTTCGCTTCAGCATTCAAGAACGAGCACCTTTCTAAAAGGATTGAGGGCATATTCAACAACAGCATATATTATATGCTATTGCTGCTCCTGCCCCTTGTGGCATATCTGATTTCTGTGGCAAGGCCTTTGACGCACCTGCTGTTCTCCAGCGCATATGCCGGAGCACCGCTCTACTTTTCTATAATAATAATAGGGCTAACCATAGGGACAATAGGCAGTTTTGCAGGCACGCTCATAGTGAGCTTCGGAAATACGAAGAAGTTCATGGTGTATCAGGGCGCAGTCGTAATTGCCGAGGTTGTTGCAATGTCGATATTAATACCTTACATAAAGGTTTTCGGCGCGTTGATTGCGCTGTTCGTCGCCGGGCCGCTCATACTGGATGCGCTTTACATAAAAGCGCTGTCAAAGCAGTTCTCCATAACCCAAAAATGGAGGAGTCTTGCAAGGATAACCGCACCCGCAATAATGGCGTTTGCGGCTATGTTCCTGATATCATATGCGTTGCACTATGGCAAAATAACGATGGTGGTGAACCTTGCGGTTCTTGTGCTCATTTACCCTCCATTGGTCGCATTTTCAAGAGGCGTGAACGCGAGGAACATAAAGTTCCTGAAGGCAGTTTCGAAGAGGTTCGGCAGGCTAAAGATAGTCTTGGATGCCTTGATAAGGTATACTGAATTGTTCATAAAAAAGGGCGAAAATGAAGCTTGAAGTTATGGCAGAGAAAACCATGAATGATTCCCTATATGCTTTCGCCGCCCGTTTTGCTTATTCTGTCGGCACTGCTTTTTATCCTTTCCAGTTTTTCCAAAAACTCCGGGCCTTCACCGGTCTTTATTGGCTTGTTGTCTTCCCTTCTTAATGGCAGCTTTGCCATTTTGCAGGCTTCATTGATCTCCATGCCTTTGATGATCAT
>JAMCYW010000022.1 GCA_023473255.1 Candidatus Martarchaeota archaeon
GATATGAATGCCCGCAATTGCTCACTGCTATGAAAAACCACAGCAAGGTTTTTTAACTTAATGCAATTATAATTATATGCCAACAAAATATATAGTTGTTCTCGGATCCTTAATGAGTGGCCTTGGTAAAGGCATAGTATCCTCATCCATAACAAAGATCATGCTCATGCATGGGCTTAAAGCGCTTCCCATGAAGTTTGACGGGTATCTTAATTACGATTGTGGAACGATGAATCCGTTCAGGCACGGCGAGGTATTCGTGCTTGATGACAAAGGAGAGGTAGATATGGATTTTGGCAATTATGAGCGCTTCATAAATATGGATTTAGACTCGAGCCTTTCCATTACAGGAGGCAAGCTTTTCAGCGAGATAATATCCAAAGAGAGGAAGGGTGAATTCCTTGGCAGGGACGTCCAAATAATACCGCATATGACAGATTTCATACTCAACAAGGTCAAAAGCATAGCCGGGGATAAAAAGCTTGACATAATGGTTATAGAGGTAGGAGGCACAGTCGGCGACATAGAAAACAGTTATTTTATAGAAGCCATGAGGCAGCTCGCACTTAAGGAAAAAGTGGCATTCGTAAATGTAGTGTATGTCCCAGAACTGAAGGTAGTGGGAGAGCAGAAGACAAAACCCACCCAATTGGCAATAAGAGAGCTTATGGGGAGCGGCATCCAGGCCAATTTCATAGTGTGCAGATCCGAAAGGGCGCTTGACAGATCGGCAAAGGAGAGGATTGCGCTCTTTTCAAACCTTGATGAAAAGCACATAATAGACAATACTGACCTTAAAAGCATATACGATGTGCCTGCATCGCTGATAGGCCAGGGGTTCGACAAGCTGATACTTGAGGAATTGGATATTGAAGGCGCAAGGATAGATAATGCCGAATTGTCTAAATGGAATGAATATGCAAAGAGCATTTCTGCAAAGCATAAACGGACTGTCAAGATAAGCATTGTCGGAAAGTACATAACGCTAAGAGACTCTTATGCAAGCGTGAAGGAAGCGCTGACTCATTCTGCCGGCGTAGAAGCGGTCAATCTCGACTTAAATTGGATAGAATCTGAAAGATTAGAAGGCACATCAGATAATAAAATCGGCGAGATCCTTGGCGGATCAGATGGCATACTTGTTCCAGGGGGATTTGGAAGCAGAGGGATTGAAGGAATGATAAAGGCAATCAAATTCGCAAGAGAAAACAAAATACCTTATTTGGGCCTTTGCTTAGGCATGCAGCTTATGTCGATAGAGTTTGCAAGGAACGTCTGCGGCATAAAGGATGCCAATTCTGGAGAATTCAATCCATCGGCAAAGGACAAGGTGATAGACCTGATGGAAAGCCAGAAAGACATAAAATCAAAAGGCGGGACGATGAGGCTTGGGGCTTGGAAGGCGAGGATAAGGGATGGCACTTATGCATATCAAGCGTATAAAAGCAGGATAATAAGCGAGAGGCATAGGCATAGATATGAATTCAACAACCATTACGCCGATAGGCTGGAGAAAAAGGGATTGGTTATAAGCGCAAGGACGCTGGATGGCAATATTGTAGAGATGGTTGAATGGAAAGGACAGTTCGGTATAGGGACCCAGGCGCATCCAGAGCTGAAATCCAGGCTGGAGAAGCCGGCGCCCCTGTTTCTGGCGTTTATTGAAGCATCGATAGGCAAAGAAAATCGACCATAGAAAAGTGATCGGAATAGGTTTTATATCCCTTTTACTATTTTCGTGCCCCGATAAGCAAAAGAATTAAAATGGTAAAACCACATGGTAAATCAAGGTAATAAAAATTGATGGCATAATGGGTTGAGCTGATTAGCCTGCGAAATGCAGGGAGTAGTCAAGCAGCAGCGATACGATGCGCCCCACGATTGGAATTTCTCCAACTACCTTCCTTATTGTCGCTATGTCGTGCTTTTCGACGCCTTTTAGCACAGCAAGCAGCGGAGGATACAGCAGAATCATTACCACTATTGCACCTAATATCAACAGTATGTAATTTCCGCCAAGCAGTATGGCTAAAGGATATACAAATGCGATGCCTATGAAGTTGGCCGCGAGCACCCTTCCTATTTTTTTGATGTCGATCTTTACATCAAATGATTTCCTTACCTCATATATGAAGAATATATCGTATAGCACCGGATTTATTATGAATAGCAGCAATACCAGGCCAGTGCCCTTTAATGCAGGTATAAGGACAGGCATCAGTGCAATGCCCGCGAGTGCAATTATTATGTTGTATTTTACCACCGTCTTTACCTTGTTTGCGCTTAATAGAAGCGGAACGGCATAGTTGCCAGCCATGCCTATCAGGACACCGATACTCATTATAAGGATGTACATTGGAGCCAGGGCATAAACGCTGCTGAATGCAACATACGAGAACGGCTTTGACAGAAATGCCACGATAAAAACCAACGGAGCTACGAACAGGAATGCAACATACAGGGAATAGCTGTAAAACTCTCCAGTCCTGCTTTTGGTCTTCTTATTCGCCAACGAGCTCGCAAACGTGGGCAGCAACGAAATCCCTATAGTCCCTATTATTATGTCAAAAAGGTAGTTGACCTTTGATGCCACGCCGAAATTTCCGAGCACAAGAGTTGTAGCGAACATGCTCAGTATTATAGGGCCAAGGTTTCCCACTATGACGTTGAATATGTTTGAGACAGCTATTGGAAATGAAAACCTCATGATGAACTTCATCTTCTTTATAGATGGCAATACTATTTTGACCCTGTTTACGCGGTATACCAAAACAATACCTGTGATTAAACCGGTAAACATTCCCAGCACGAGGCCAGATATTGGAGCCAATGCGCCATATCCCAGGTATGCCAAGACTACGCTTACAGTTGACTGCACCAATGATTGCAGTATTGCCATGATAGACGCATGGCTTCCCTTACCCATGCCAATAAGTGCGCCATACAAAGCACCGAAGAGCATCGAAAATATTATTGACAGGGCTATTACCTGCAGCACATATGCCAATGACGCACTGTGCATTACATACGCAGCCAGCGGCACGCTGAATATGACCAGCAGGGACGCCAAAACGATGCTTATTACGGCAAGCATGAACATGCCGTTCGAGAGAAGATGGCTTAGTTCGGCATTGCTGTTCTTAGCCTTGTATTCCGCGCTGAATTTGTTTATGGCCGTAGCTATGCCGAAATTTCCTACCGACCCGAAGATGCCTACAGTAGCTGTAGCCAGCACATATATCCCGTATACCTCCGGGCCTAAAATCCTGGCGACAGCTATGAATGAGAATGCAAGCATTATAAGAGATAGAACTTTGCTCACGAGTATGTAACTTGCCACTTTAGCAGTGCGCAGGCCTATCTCGGATGCCGATTCCTCCACATTCTGATTCTCTGTCGATTGCATATAATCTACTTGAAGCTCGATTTTATTATGTCAATAAAATTCCCAACATTGGCCTTTGATTTGCCATAGCGCCTGGGATTGAATGATGAGTAATATACCTCTTTTATTTTAACATTTTTGTCCAAAAGTTTCAACAAATCCAATAGCACCTTATAGCTTCTGCTTATGAATGCGCTGCGCCTCCCCCGTATTATGAGTTGAAAGAGCCCAGTTTGAATGCCAAAGAAACCAGACATTATATCATTGCATGTCCTTTTGCCCCTGATTGTCAGGATGACATATGAAAAATAGGCTATTGATTTTGAAACCGTTTTGCGGTATATTCCCCAGTTCTTTACATGGGTTCTTACTCCGACCACAAGATCGTAGTCCTTCAGATATTTCATCATCTCTGATACTTTATCTGGAGGGTGCTGCATGTCAGCATCCATTACGATGAGATACTTTGTCTTTACCATCAATGCAGCATCTATGACGCTGGCAGAAAGCCCGTGCACTCTTTTAGCCCCCCGATCTAAAAGCTTTACCTGTCGGTTTTTTTTATTTATCGCGATTACTTCTTCGCGTGTGCCGTCAGTCGAACCGTCATCTGCAACGATTATAGATACGCCAGGATACATCTTAAGCAGCTTGGATGTGATCATAGGTATATTCTTGTATTC
>JAMCYW010000015.1 GCA_023473255.1 Candidatus Martarchaeota archaeon
CTTTCGCTAACCTTTGGTTATTCTTCATGGCTACCACTCTTGTACCTATTTTGAGCCTCCGAGCGTGTATCCGAACCCTTATACTCGTTGAGCTTCCTCTGGCTTAATACCCTGTCTAACTTATCTAATACCTTGTTCCGCTTCACTATCGCCTTTGCGTGGGCTTCTATCTGCGCTGAATAGTAGTTGAGCTGGTTCTGGGTGGTGAGCTGGGAATCCGCCATGCAGCTAGAATTAGCATATACGCCCTGTATCCGAACCCTGTCTTCTATTCTTGAAACAAAGCATGGGGTTGCCGAGATTTGACTTATTGCCTGCATAAAAACACGCTTTTGGCTCAATAATCCTTAGGATTTAAGGTATTTAATAAGGGTGGGTCGGGGAAGATTCCTTACTTCCCGTATTAACTCAAAAAGCAATAGACATAAATATTAAAGTTTTAACTATTATATTAATTTAGTTAAACCTTAATTATCAGAGAAGTAACTGGTTTAACAAAGTGATTTTAATGGTAAAAAGTACACCAGACGAATTCTTAAAAATGTTTTCTGAGTTCTATGAACAATTTTTTGATGGATTTGCAAATAGTATAGAAACATTAGCTAAGTTACAAAAGAAGTTTCCTATGTTCTATGATGCAGTTAAAACGTTTGGTAACGATCCAAATTCTATAGAAAAAGTTCTTAGTGAAATGGATAACGAAAAAAGAGGTATATTACTGAACATACTGCTGAAAGCAGGAGACATTAGTAGAAGGACATCTATGCTATTTGATAGTTCAGTAGAAGAAAAAGAAAAGCTTGCAAAAGATCTTAAAGATTTTGCTAGATTCTTGAATCAGAATCTAAAGTCAAAGAAACAAAAGAGATGAGAGATATGCCTGAATTAATATTCCAAGAGGGATTGCTTTCGCCGATAATCATTACCTCTATAATAGGTCTGCAATCAAATAAATCTATAAACAGAACTAAGATAAATTTTATAAAGTTGAAAATTAAAGATTTACTTATTAAAAGAAAGGATGAAAGTATGTATATATCTGATATTGCAGAAATCTTAAACGTTAGACCTTCTGAAGTTAAATTAGCAGTATCTGAACTAATTGAAGAAGGCTTTCTGAAAGGTTAATTAATGCCCTCTTTTAAAGATACTTTAGAGCCCAATGCCTGTATTTTTGGTGCTGTTATTACTGGAGGCAAAAAAAGGGCTGATAAAAAAGGGCCATTATACTATAAACTACATAAGTTTGAATGCGGAATTTATAAAGAATGCAACGATAAAAACAAAAACTTTGTTTTAAGTTCGTATGGATATTATAAACCATTAGATGGTACTCTTGGCACTAAACTAATTGGTTCGGTAGGTTTTATAGAATGCGTCGAAGACGGCCAATATTTAGAGTCAAGCAGCAAGAAACACCCGCCTAAAACTGGTACACATTCATCTTATTTTAGTGCAAAAGGAGAACATGTAGTTTGTCATTTTGATGCCAAAATTCAAGATATTCAAGGACCTGTAAAAAGGTATAGTGTAATTAAAGATAAAGTTAAACTATAACAAAAGTATAAAGGTTTATCTTTCTTATAATTTATTACAAAAAGCGAATGGCTATACGCTATACAAAACTAGCTGCGTTTTCTGGGTGCAAGGTTTAAAGGCTTAATCTGCTTATGTATTGTTAGCTTAGGCTATATATTTATAAAAAGTTATTATTGGTGATATTATGGGCATATTTTTAAACACAGACAAAATAAAAATAATAAATGAAGATATTCTTAAAACTAGAAAGATAAAAGACGGAACAGTTGATTTGATAATTACCTCACCGCCTTATAATCTAGACATAAAATATAACAGTCATAAAGATAAAATTGCATACCCTGATTATCTAGATTTCAGCAGGAAATGGATTAAAAAGTGCTTTAAACTGCTTAAAAATGATGGCCGGTTTTGTTTGAATATACCTTTAGACAAGAATAAGGACGGGCAACAAAGTGTGGGTGCTGATTTAACGTGCATCTCAAAAGAAGTCGGTTTTAAATATCATTCTACAATAATCTGGAATGAAGGTAATATATCGAGAAGAACGGCATGGGGATCTTTTAAAAGTGCATCAGCACCGTATGTAATTGCTCCTGTTGAACTTATTATTATACTATATAAAAATCAGTGGAAAAAAACAAGTGGTACAAAAATATCTGATATATCTAAAGAGGAATTTATGGCATGGACTAACGGGTTATGGTCTTTTAATGGCGAAAATAAAAAACATGCTGGTGGCCATCCAGCAGCGTTTCCTTTAGAACTACCAAAGCGTTGCATAAAATTATTTAGTTTTGTTGATGATTTAATATTAGATCCGTTTTTAGGTAGTGGGACTACATTAGTAGCTGCTGCACTAAGTCAAAGGAGAGGTATAGGTGTAGAGATAGATAAAGATTATTGCAGTATAGCAAAAGAAAGACTTAAAAATGAAGCATATCTATTTAATAAAAAATTGTGATTTAATGCCAGAAGATAAAGAATCTCAAATGGATATCATAATGGAATATTTTAAATCTCATCCCAAAAAAGACATCCCACATCCAGAGGTTGTGGATTGGGTTGTGGCCGAATATAAACACAGAACAGGTAAAGTTTTTCGTGATCCGGACAGAGCTATAAGAAAGCTTTCGCAAGAAGGATATCTAATAAAAGTTAAGAAAGGTGTGTATAAATATGACCCTTCTGCAGTAACACATAAGGAACTAGAAGATTTTACTCCTGCACAAAAGAAAGCAATAATGGAAAGGGATGGCTATAGGTGTGTAATATGTGGTAGGGGAATAAAGGATGGGGTAGAGCTACAAGTAGATCATATTAGACCTAAAGATTTGGGTGGTACGAATTCTATAGATAACGGAGAAACCCTATGTGCGCAACATAATATTCAGAAAAAAAATTATAAGCAGACGGAATCGGGTAAACGCTATTTTATAAGATTGTACGAAGCTGCAAAAGCAAATGGTGACAAGGAATTGCAGAAATTTTGTGCGCAGATCCTTGAAGTATATGAAAAAAATGGGGTAAATGGTCACATTGTGTGGAAAAAGTAAATTTATTCTTTTTATTACCTATATTTTCTTATAGCTGATTACTTTTTTTTATCAAGTCGTGTTTTATGTAATGCTGCTAATTTTTTGATTAGGTCTAAACCTTTTATTGTCAAAGTTTTTAGCTTATTGTCCGTATCTATATCATTAAAGTCTATGCCTATTAAATAGTGTGCGAATTCGTTTCTACCAGAATAAAAATTAGATAAGTCTTTGTATAATTTATTATCTATGTTCGCTAACATGTTATTTATGGCTATAAGATAAGTGAAACCCAAACGTCCTACATTATCTTCAACTCCCTTCCCTAAGTTATTATTCTCAGAGGTTGAAGATAAAGATATAAGACTTATGAGATAACTTTCCATAGCACTACTTTCTAAAAATAAGGCAGTTAAATTATTACTTTTATTTATTTCCGTTTCTATTTTTCCGATAATCATCTCTGGCGGGCCCAAAACTGCTTTTGGATTGTGTTTAACCATTTATTTACCCTTATACCTAAATTTGTATCCAGTAATTACTGAAATCGCCCAACCATTTTTAACTATAAACAATACTCTTTTTTTAATAGTTGGATCAAAAGCAGTAATGTATTTTGTCATAATATCAAATCTTCTTTTTCTGACTAGTTTTTTATTACTTTGTTTTGTTAGCTTCATTTTCCCACCCTCTTCTTCAATGAGGCTATCTCGCTCAACGCCATGCTGTCTATTACGTCATAGACCTCCTGCTTGCTGGTGCTTATGTAAATACTGGTTGTGCTAGGATCAACGTGCCTTGCGAATCTGCTGGTGAGGATGAGATTGCCATTAGCCTGCTTTGCGAACCTAGTTATCGCATAATGCCTTAGGCTGTGCGTTGTGAGCCTGTGCAGCCTTCTGGGCCTCCTGCCCTGCTGCTCATCGCTTGTGTCATAGACCTCATCCAAGCCCGCAAGCTCAAGATAGTGCCTGAACCTGTTCCTTACGTAGTTGGGCTCAAGGTAAGGCTCGATCCTGCGGCTCTTTGCCGCATCCCTAAAGAATATGTAGCCTTTAGCCTGCTCTATCTGGCTGGAATTAGCCTGAGCGAACTCCACTAGCTCCTTGAACAAAGGCAATGGTATCCTTAGGCTGTCCAACAGCCTTGTCTTCTCTGTCCTTACTGTAAGCTCTCTTGTCTCAAAATCTATGTCTTTTACATTCACTCTTATCGCCTCTCCTATTCTTAGGCCGAGCTGAGCCTGAAAATTGAAAAGAAGCCTGAATTTAGGGTCGTTTATTGCCCTGAAGAACCTCTGAAGCTGCTCCTCTGTGAAGCCTTTGTTTATGGTTCCATACTTAGGGGTTTTCCTCCTGCGGAATTTTGTTATGTAATACTGCCTTATCATATGAGTAAGGTCTTCTACTTCGTGCTTTGCCAGATGCGGCAATAGGCTCTGTATGTATCTCTTTGCCTCTGTGGGTGCAGTTTTGCGTGCAAATTCGTGTTCGGATTCCTGCAAATATCCGAACCCAGCTTTCGCTAACCTTTGGTTATTCTTCATGGCTACCACTCTTGTACCTATTTTGAGCCTCCGAGCGTGTATCCGAACCCTTAAACTCATTGAGCTTCCTCTGGCTTAATACTCTGTCTAACTTATCCAATACCTTGTTGAGTTTCACTATCGCCTTGGCGTGGGCCTCTATCTGCGCTGAGTAGTAGTTGAGCTGGTTCTGGGTGGTGAGCTGGGAGTCTGCTATGCAACTAGAATTAGCGTATATGCCCTGTATCCGAACCCTTTCTTTTCTCCCTGAAACAAAGCATGGGGCTGCCGAGATTTGAACTCGGATAACCGCGACCCGAACGCGGTAGTCTGCCAGGTTAGCGTACAGCCCCAGATAAGGATATAAATATAAAACAACATATTTATTTTGATGTATACAAAAGAGCAGCTCGATTTCGCATGCAAGTACCCATTTTCGCAGGATGCAAAAGCAGTACTGGAAAGTCTAAAGATCAACTCGATAGACTACAGGTACATGGAACTGGGCAAGGAACGCATATTGGGCGATATGGACAAGAACGTGCATATCGTAAACATTTCATTGGAAAATGTCAAGATAAGCGAAATCCTGAGCTATGCATATGCAAGGATGATAGTGAGTGCAATGGAAGATAAGCAGGCACTATCAAATTTCATAGAAGGCGAGCAGAGGCGCATTGGCGAAACGCTGAAAGGCGATACCACTGAAAACTTGATGAAGATTGCATCAGAATTGAAGGTAAAGATAATAAACAATAATGTGGAATTCCTAATAAGCCTGGGGGGGTATTTGAAGAACATTCCAAAAGGCGAGACTGCGGCCCTTACGAATCAAAAGCTAAGCGGCGGGTTTATCATAATAGGCAGGCCTCTGCTTGTCGGCATCCTAACGAGCGCATCTAAGGCAGCCATAATGCAGGGCTTGCCAATACGCAAGGAAGAACTTCCAAAAGACATAATAAAATTTTCCAAGACATTCACGTTCAAACCCGCACAGACAATAACCGTAAAAGGCGGCAACAGCAGGGCATGGATAGATAAAGTCCTTGCAACTCCTATACCTGATGTAAGGCACAGGGTGGTAAACCTTGTGCTTGCACCTTACCTTGTGACGGTAAAGAAGATGAGCCCGGAAGACGCATACGCAATAATACTAGAATACATAGAACGCTGCAAGAAAATAAATCCAGACACTAAAATAAACGAGCAGTATATAATGTACCAATGCAGATATGCAAAAGCAAAAGGCTTAAAGCCTCTTTCGCTCGTAAAAGCAAGAGAGCTCCTTGCAGGGATGATAAACTTTGATTAAAAATGGCGATATCGGTGCAAGATATAAAACAGCTATGTGCGATATGCAACCGGATTGCGACGCATACGTGCAAGCTCTGCGGCAGGCCTATGTGCGAAGACCACTTCATAAAAGAATTAGGAATATGCATTTCATGCAGGCGCGGCAGATCTGCAAAATAATGCATTCAATGGCTTTTTCTGTATAACGTGAACGCTATAGCTGCATTCAAGAGCACGAATACGAACAGCCCAGTGAAGGCGAACGAAGTGCTGAAAGACGAAACTGCATTTGTGCCGAAACCGAACAGGTAAGCCCACCCAAAGCCCGGGCTGACGCTGTGCGCCTGGCTAAGCGGCAGGCCGAAAGCTGCATCCGCAAGCATGAATACGAATGCTAAAATAGATATCGTGCCTGCTATAAACAGATACATCTTCTTTTCCTGCTTATAATAGCCCATGGCCAGCACAAGCACTATCGCCAGATAAACCAGCAGCATGGTCCAGTGCAAAGCGCCAAGGCTCTGCAGCAGCGTATCGAATATGAGCAGATACATGCCGAAGAGCAATTCCAATGCAAACGTAGCATAGAAAGCCTTTTTCAGTGCGCCTGCCATAATATCACTTCTTCTTAAAAGCGAAGAATGCCGCTATCAGCACTAATATAATGACAACAACTGCAATGGCTGCATAAGGCGGTTTTGATGCGGAAGGCGCAGTATATGGCACAGTAGTAGGCGTAGTTGTCGTGGTGCTGGGCACTGTAGTCGAAGATACATTTGCCGCAGGCGCGAATGTGAACACCCACATGACCGGCTTGAAAAACTGGTCGTTTGATATCGTCTTCGCCGTAGCATTGTAAGTCCAAGCATCCTTAAACTTATACGCTCCTCCAGTATATGTAGTGCCGTTTGCGCTAAGGCTGCCTCCAAAATATGTCCACGATCCCCATGTAGGCGGGTATGCAGCTGTCGTTATAACTGGCTGGTTCTTTCCCAGCTTATTGACAAAGCTTATGGCTGGGGTTATCTTCCCGTTTACCTCGTATGCGAACCCATATGCCATATTATAATTTGATTCGTTAGGCGGCAATGCAAGGTTGCTTACGGTAAATATTGCAAGCGTAAAGTTATACTTGCTCAAAAGCGTTCCGCTTACGTTTGCAAAAGTATCTGCAGGTATGGTGACGTTAACTGCCACGCCATCGAATGATTTTACGGATAAGAATCCGCCTTTAGTTGCATTTATGCTTGACGTAGATGCATTGAAAAGCGTGAAAACTGCGGGCGCCTGCGGAATGGTTGTAGTAGATGTAGTCGCATTAGACGCCTTGCTGAATATTGTCAGGCTTAGCGCAGCATTGGAACTTGAAGGGTCATCGCCTGTCGCATTTAATAATATGTTATATGCGCCTGGCTTTGCGCTCGAAGATGCAGATATGCCCAGCGTTCCAGAATATGTCGGATCGCCATAGCTGTTTGACAAAGTCAACGTTATTCCATCTGCAAGCAGTTGATTCTTATTTACTATATTGAGCGTAGTTCCCCATGGAGTCCCGCTCACCAATTTCACCGTATATCCTACTGAAGCAGAGCCTCCAACGCTGAGATTGGCGCTGCTCTGGGTTAACTGTATGCTCGAACTGCCAATTCCAGATGCAAATGTATAGGACGGAATGATTAGGAATGCCACCAAGGCAAAAAAAGCCAATGATGCAGAGTATTTGCCTTTCATATAACCCACCAAATAAAAAGTGCCAAACAGCAATGCGGTCTTCCGCCCGAAGGCAGTACCACGCATCGTTAGCAAGCTTAGCTTCCGAGTTCGGAATGGGATCGGGCGTTTCCTTGCTACTATGACCGTTTGACAATAATATAAGCAAAGATACTTTTATATACCTTGCGCAGGGCGCCTTTAAGTAAAGGTAAAAAATACAAAAAGGCCTGTGCAAAGCACAGGCACCGTTTCTGGGGTTGCCAAATCGGCAATAATATACTGGCCTTAAAATATAAAAAGGTTTCCTTTAATACACATATATGTAGAAGTATATAAATAGTTTTACTATGATAAAAGTATGCAAAAGATGCGCATTTGCCAGCGCCGTAAAAATTGGCTAGGCTTGCAAAAGCAGGCACTGTTCCTGGGGTAATAAGATGAAGTGCAAGCGTACTGCGAAGTACCACAAAAATAAACTCTATGGATGCATAGAAGCACTGACAAGGGATGCAAACATTGCATGCAGCATGGACCTGATGAAGGACGAAAAGGAGCTTGAGCAGTCCGATGAAAAATTCAGCAGGGAAGTAGCAAAGATAACTGAGGACCTGATCAACTTAAGGAAGCTGTCAGAGGGCCTAAAACTCGCAGGCAAAGAGGCAAGGTACACTGTGGCTATAGAGCTGAAAAGCGATGAAATAACCTACAGTGTAACCTCAAGCTGATGCATCTGGAACGCCAAATCGTTTATTTTTTCTTTTTTTTCTTTTTGTTTTCAATTTTGAAAAGCATATTAATCCTGATGTGCAGTTATAAGGCATATGCTAGACAAGATAAAGCTAAAGGGATGCGCTTCGGTATACGGCCCGCTGGAAGACTCATACCTGATGGCAGAGCAGGTTGAGAAATATGCGTTTGGAAGCGTTCTTGATCTGGGCACAGGCACAGGAATCAGCGGCATAGCCGCTGCGCTTAAGGGGTGCAATGTAACGTTTGCAGACATTGATTCTAATGCAATAAGGTGCGCAAAGGAAAATGCAACAGCAAACGGGGTTTCCGGAAATTTCATAGAAAGCGACATGTTCGAAAGCATAAATGGAAAATTCAACACCATAGTATTTAATCCTCCCTACCTTGAATCTGCAAGGGTGGCTGAAAGGGACATGGCTCTTGACGGAGGTGCAAGCGGCCGCGAACTCATAGACAAGTTTCTTAAAGAGTATCCGGGCTTCATAGAAAATGAGTACGTGGTGTTGCTGCTTGAGAGCTCAATAAACGGATATGAAGCAGATGTCAAACGCCATAACTTCAAAGTAGTTGCAAAGGAGCACTTTTTTTTCGAGGAGATTGCCGTGCTTAAGGCATCGTCAGGTATTTATTAATTAAATTTAAAAATATGCATGCGATACTATGGAATTTGATATTGTTGATATAGAGAAAGGCGAAGATGTGCAATGCATAGTAGGGCATGCAGGCTTTATCAAGACTACTGAAGACTTATACGAAGCAATGATGAATGCATGCCCAA
This sequence comes from Candidatus Martarchaeota archaeon, assembly GCA_023473255.1. Taxonomy (GTDB): domain Archaea; phylum Micrarchaeota; class Micrarchaeia; order Micrarchaeales; family Micrarchaeaceae; genus JAMCYW01. The sequence continues at coordinate 9,134 of JAMCYW010000015.1, forward strand.
CGCTCAAATTCGGGATAGGGTTTGTCGAAGCAAGCGGGCCGCGGCTTGTAAGGGGCGAAGGCAATAATCACGAACTGGAAGAGCTCGCCAAGAAGAATGCATTTGCAATAGGTGCAGGGCATTCGTTCGTAATACTATTCAAAGGGGCATTCCCAATAAACGTGTCTAATGCAATAAAGTATGTTCCAGAAGTGTCTAGGATTTTTTGTGCAACTGCGAATCCTGTGCAGGTCATAATAGGCAAAACAAATAACGGCAAGTCAATATTGGGAATAGTGGATGGAGGTGCAGCAACAGGCATAGAATCCAGTTCTGATAAGAAGGGAAGGAGGGAGTTCCTTAGGGAGATAGGATACAAGCTGTGAACTATTTTATGCATAGCTTACCTTTAGAAATGAGTGCATAAAACAGAACAATTGCGGCAATGAACGCCGCAAACGCTGCGACGAATAGGTAAACGGTGCTGTCATTTATGTATAAAGGCAAGGTTGTCGTAGAATTAGTCGTGTTTACTGCAGTGTGCGTCTGATTCTCTGAAGTGGGTGTGCCATTATAAAATGCCGTCCCGCTGTAAGTAATCTCAGAGTTTTTGCTAATTATTGCATTCGCCTTACTATAGCCATAAAACGAAACGTTAGACAGCCTAAGGCTTGATTGGGTTGCATTAACTGCAATGTTGGTAAATGCGTTGGCATAAAAGGAGCTATCCGATATGCTTGCATTTTTGGCATTTTTCAACAGCAATCCATTTCCGTGTATGTTGCAATCCTTGATGGTGAGATTGTCAGAGCCTATGCCGAATATGCTCTGGTTTGTGGAATTTATCCTGCCGCCGTTGCAGTCCAGAGTGACGTTATTTGCATATATAGTCAGGGCATTTTCACAGGTTATCTCAGATGTAGTGAATGTGTTTAGCAAATGCAAGCTGCCGTACGCCAATGTATAATACCCTGAATTTGTTATTGGCACCTCGTTCTGGGTGCAATACGAAATCCCTATCGAATACGTTTCCGTAGTTGAGTTGTCCTGCTCCATCGCAGATGGGGATTTTAGCACGCCTATAGTCTCATGTATCCCAGGGGTCTGTATGCCCCTGTCGAAATGTATGGTCTCATTTGTGACATTGTGCACAATGTCAATTATATTTCCATTTGGATCTACCTGATACCCGCTCCACAAATAAGCAGTCATGTTTGGCGCGTGGCTGTATTTCACTATTGTGTAATTCCAATAGACATTTGTATTGTCAGGCAGCTGTGCCTCCTCTACCATATCCGGTTTTATGTATGTCGGCGTGTAATTCATGTTGCCTGTAATGTTGAAGACTTTGAACGAGAGTATGTCATGCCCCCAAAAAGGGATTATAATCCAATATGGATTGAAACTCAAGACCTTATTTCTGTATATCTGCTTAACGTCGAGAAGGAAATGCGTATTTAAATGGCCGAGGCCCATTGGCGTTATAACCCCGAACCTAGGCAGAGGGATGCCATATACATTCGATATGTTCTCTATCATGCTGAAATTAAGGTTTTGAAGCCCAGCTGCAACCCTGTTTTTCAATACTATGCTGTATGGAAATATGCCTATGAACCCTTCAGGGGCTGGAAATCCAGACATATTCAAAGATACGAAGTTGAAGAAATATCCTATTGCTATATTGGATCTGTTGCCATAGAAGCCAAGCGAATAATTTCCGTATGGGCTAGCAAGGTTGTTTGAAGCGTTTTTAAGGCTCAATATGCGCGAGTTGGAAAAGGTGCAGTTGTATAGTGTATTGTTGTATGTGTTCTGCCCGAACGTCACATTACCCACCAAATCGCTGCGGCTGCAATAAAAGCTGGAATTATATGCATGAGAAAAATTTAATGACATAAGGCTGCAGCTGGCGTTGTAATATAAAGACGCATTAGAATCTGCGGCGCCAATATTTAAACTGCATCTTCCTTGCGTAGCTGCGAAAGCCGTGCCCTGAAAAGCCGCAAACGCTACTATTGCCGCGAGTGCCATGTATGCTACAGAAAGCCTATTTTTCATAATATCATTTTATATAATATATATTTGTAGGTTTGTCAGGCAGCTCCGGGCCCTCATTTTTTATAAAGAATTGCGGAATGCCTGTCGGTGGGCTATCATTGAATATGTCTACCCAATTTGAGCATAGTGGCGGGCCTGACCAGACTGCATAGCTTCCAGATATGAATACGCTGCAGTTTGTTTTGTTGTTTACCTGCGAATTTACTAGATCGGTCGAAGGATCACCAATATAAGACGGGAATTCAGACCCGGTATAAGAGAGCGAAGCAACCCCGTAAAGCGCATCCACATATATCATAGCGTTATGATTCACCGTGCTGTTATACCTGAGGTAATTGGCCGGCTGTATCGCAAGGCTTTGTGGATATATATCCCAATAATACCAGAAGTATGATATAGTAAGGTTTTGGGTATAAAGAACGCCCAATATCGCAAAGAGTATTATGGCATTGATGGCAAGCAGGCGCTTGTTTCTGACCTCTATTAGCTTAGTCAGGCCTATGCCTATTATTGCGCAAAGAGGAACGCTAAATACCATCAAGAACCTGCCTAATCTATATGCAGGTATGTATATGATATGCAGCGGATTCAGGCTCAGCCCTACGTGCATAGGCCCGAATTCCATGAATAAAAGCATAAACAGGAACCAGAACGCGATGAAGAAGACCCTTTTTTCCCTGAATATCAAAAGCAATGCCAGTATCGGCACCACAAGGTAAAAATACAAGCCATAATCCGAATCTGCAGGCATCCTGTATATTGAAGCAAAGATATTGCTGAATATATTGGATAGATTGCTATGCAATATCGTTTGAATGAATAAATAAGGGAACATCATGTCAGGATAAAAGTTAAGGTTCACATTTGTGCTTGGTATTGTCGGCAATCCTCCTACCTTGGCGCCTACTGCGCTATAAAATCCTAGATTCCTGGTTATTGTTATGAATGGCAAACCGGCATTCCATGCGCTGAATACGAATGTTATAAGGAATGCTATCGCTATCCCGTAAATGAACATTATGCTTACTCTGTTGATGGTCAGTTTTTTTGTCAATAGCCTTATTATTATATAAAATATCAGAAATGCGATAACGACGCCAGCCTCGTAGCTTATCAACCATGAGGCTACCAAAAGCATGCCGCTCGCAAAGAAATATTTTCTCTGCCCGAATTTTTCGCCGTAAATAAAAAGCAGTATAGCCAGAGAGCCTATAAAGCAAAGCGCAGGATCTTCGCCAACCGTTACTCCGAACTTTGTCAGAAGCGGAAATATGCTTGCTATGAAGGCACTCATAAGCGCAGCTTTATCATTATAAAAAAGTTTCACCAGGTAAAATACCACCAGGATTATGCCTAAATAAGAGATTATGTCCCATAGCGAAGATGTGAGCGTATTGACGCCAAAGAGTTCATAGAACAAGGCTATTGGCCCGAACTGCATGAGCCTCAGTGAAAAGATGTATCCGGGGCTAAGGTGGTAATTTCCGTTGACAACTGAGCTTGCCAGGTACAGGTAGTTCGGATCGTCTCCATAGAGGCTAGGGCCTTCATAATGCGTGAAACCATAATGTGCTGCGTTAAGCAGTATCAGGAAAAGCATTCCGTATACTAAATAGGAGCGTTTTATCCCGAAAATACTGTCGCTTTTGGCTGACTTCATTGCACCACCAATTCTTTGCAGGTTCTAGATATATAATTGATTACAGACGAGTTGCTCAAATCTGTCCTGTTGTATGTAAGGCGGTTGAAGACATTGGGCCAGTCTGTATAATTACTGTATACCAAGAATGTACCTCCACAAAATATCCACTGCTTTCCTGAAGCGTTTACTGTGGGTGCCACATTAACTACAGTTTCAGTATAATTATGCGGGTTGTATCCTTCTGGAGTAGTTATGTATGGGTTCTTCGATATTGTAAAATAATCAGTCACATTTGGCCTATTGTTATAAACGAGCATGTCTTCTGCACCCTTCTGGTAAAATCCAAAGTAATTCAGCTGTACCACATGGTCTAGAAATGCACTTGCATTGTAAACGCCAAAATTGAATGTGCCATTGTATAATACGCTGAGGGTGATATTGCTTCCAGGCGTTGCATTGCTCTCTGACAAGTTTATTGCAATGTTTCTAATCCCATATATTTCAATGGTCTTGTAAAATTTACCTGTACTTATGCTTGTAAGGTTCTCATAAGTCAGATTTTTTAAAGTTGCCCTGTCTGGATACAATGGCACATTGTTATGCGTTATTGCAACCGCACCGCTTCCAAAATGCAGGTGCATAGTGGCCAGCACAAGCAGCACAATAAGCACGGCTACTGCAAGGTTTGCTATAATAAAGGTTCTATCCTCCCTTATGTTCCATTTGTGCCTCGACATTATACTACCTATCTACTGCCTATCCGTACAAAGCAGTCTCAGTTATGGTCCCGTTGGCTCCAGTATCTACAATTATTGTTTTATTCACAAGCAATATAAAATTAGGTGTTGTATACGGGCATATCACCCCAGGGTAGCATCGCGGCCCCATTGTGCCATGAAGGGATATGCTATAAGGGGAATACGGCTTTAGGCCAGTAAAAACGAATGTGCGCTCCTGCATCATCAAGGCAGGCAGAGCCGAATTTTGAGCCAAAGCATTATACGCAAGCGACTGATCCGAGATGGCAAACGTATTGTGCGCGCCAGTGCCATTGATGCTCAAAGAAAGATTGTAATAAAAAGAAGCGCCTATAAGTAGGTAAGCCGATATTGATGCGTTTCCATAAGGCCTATAGACTATTCTGGTAGCATTCAAAGCGGCGCCAAGCTGCGAGTACACATGATTTATGTATACGTATGCATACATTATGACTACCGCAAGCATTATCAGCATTGCCAATATCATTATGGGCATGTATGCGTACCGGCTGCCTTGTCCTGCCTTCGTGCGCGCCATGCATTATATGCTCAGCAATGTTTTAAAATATGATGCGGACTGCGATAAAAAGAAAAGCACACGCGCAAATAAACTCCTGGTCACTGCCCTGCCTATTAGCGTAAACAAAAATAGCGATACTGTTTTTTGACTGCCTATCGGCGCTGAAGGAAAACAGCAAAAATAAATATCTATTCGAACACATCTAAAAGCAGTCATATGTGATTGCGAATGTCTGCATATTTGTCGAAGATAATGCCTGACAAGGAGCTCAGTGAGAGCTACTCATATATGGAGTACAAATATTGTATAAAGAAAATCAATTCGCTTATGCGTATGGCTTCAGATTTCGAGCTTAAAATCAATATGCTTGAACAATATGGGTCACTTCAAGAAAACGATAAACCTTGTGTGGACCCCAAATCCGCAATAGAAAACTCAAAAGTTCGAATAGAATCGCTTTTGGAGGATTTGAAAAATGTTGAAGATCATATCATCAAAAAGAGCAGGAAAGAGGATAGCCTTGCCATATTCGAATTAAGCGAAATACAAGATGCGATATCAGAAATAAGGCATTTCATATTATCTACCAACCACCAGGTAAATTACGGCATGATGCTGCGAAATCCAATCAGTGAAGCCTTAGATTTAAGGAAGATGCCGCTTCCTCCGAGCGAAGAAGCAAAGCTCAGCAATGCCAGAATAACTGATATCTTTAACATAGATTCGTTAATCAAACGCAATAAAAATGACGTAATGCAGTTTAGCGAAATAAACAAAGGGGCAATGGATGGAGAAATCCAGATACTGGTGGGCCCAGACGATATGCCCATATACGGAATAAGGCGCTACGTATACCTAAAATCGAACGAGGCTTCGAGCTACTACTACCGCATATACTTAGGAAAAACGGATTTTTACTCTATGGTTGATAAAATAAATTCAGAGCTTGCATTACAAAGCACAGTATGGACCGGGCCTAATACTGCTGTGAAAATCGATGATATAAAGCTAAAGGATTACTACGAGCAAGGCATACTTGAAATCTTCTACCAAGGCTCAGATTCAAAGACTGAGGGCATAAAGCATAGCTTGGTTAAAGGGCTCAGCGAGTATGCAATAACTAATTTTGAATTTGATATGTTTTAGCTATGCCAAGGATGCAAAATCATCAATGCCTAAGCGCTAAGGGCTAAAAGCACGAGCTCTACATATCAAACGCATGCACTAATGCAAGAGGTGCATCGCCCTAATAATCGGTCAATTTCTTCATACTGCGCTTGTCCTTTTTCGATATAAGCAGAGGCATGGTCAGGGACAGCAATATGGTGCCAAATATGATTATGGAATACATGCTATTGGTTATGAGCCCAGATGTGAACGCTACGCTGCCTATGGTCACTCCTACTGCACCCCTGCTGCCTATTATGCCGGTTCCGGTAGATGCCATTATTTTTTTGAATATACGCTTTCCCAGCAGAAATGTTACCATGCTAAATAATCCCACTATCGCAAGCGCAACTACCAGCATCTCCAGATACTTACCCTCTGGGAATATTGTGCTAAGTCCTGCAATGCTGAAGAACAAAGGTATAAAAAAGCTGTAATTTATCCTCTTAAACGTCCTAGATACTCTGTTGTAGAAGTGCCTGCCCATTATTGCATCATATATCAGCATGCCTGCAAAGAACGCGCCAAGCACATATGTTATCCCTATCAGTTGGAAGACCGACGCAAAGACCAATCCTGCAACTATTATGAGCCCGAACGTTATCCTTTCGCCGCTATTGCTGAGGCTCATCCTGTTGAAGAACTTCCTTATGTAAAATGCATGCTTCTTTATAAGCGAATCGATTGCAAAAAGCGCTATAAGCACCAACACCAACGATATAATTATCAGCATTGCGTTGCTCCTGTTGCTGAGTATTGCAAGAATGGAAAATGCTATTATATCGCTTGCTACAGTGCTGGCTATTATTATCGATCCATCTTGGTATTTCAATAGCCTGTATTTGAGCACCAGAACCGATATTATAGAAATTGACGGTATCCCAACTGCAATTGCAGTTATCATGCTGCTTACTGCGCCAAAATGGAATCCGTAAATGAATATCAATGCCATCATGACGGACGGCAAAGCAAATCCTGTAATCGTAAAAAGGCTGTATTTTCCAACATTTTTTGTTATCAGGTCTGTTGTTACCTCTATGCCTATGAGCAATATTATGAAGAACAGTGAAATTTCCGATATGGCACCAAGTTCAGGGTTTGGAGCTATGATTCCGAATATTGCTGGACCAAGCATCAACCCCGCAATTATGTTGCCAATTATGCCTGGAAAACCCAATCTTTCAAAGAGCTCTCCGATTATCAGCGATATGCCAAGCAATAGGAGCAGCTCGATTATTATCTGCATAGTTAAATTCCCTCATTAATCAATAAAAAGACACACTCTTTTCTGATTCGCCAGGGTAGGGATTTGAACCCTAAAGCCCTTGCGGGCACCGGTTGCCTTGTTATGCATCACTGATCAGCTCTTGATGACTTAAAATCTCAAGACCGGCGCAATACCGGTTTCTGCCACCCTGGCATGGCATTCTACTATATTGCACAATAATTTATAAAAGGTGTCTAGATGTTTAATATATCAAATATTTTCACCCTGATTTGGGACTACCCAAAAATGGCATGCGCATCGATACATGCGCGCACGAAACAGAATAGCAAAAACAGAGAAAAAAAGCTGATTTTTGAGTTGGGCAGCTCTAAATATGTGCTTGCCGATGCGATGAGCATAAGGTATCAGTACAACATGCGTTCATTGCAATACGCCCACGAATACAAATGGAAAAGGATAACGCATCCCATATCGATATGCCCATCGGACGAACCGAACCCCCATATGGTGATAGTTGGGATGTCAGGCAACGGCAAAAGCACTCTTATAAAGTCTATGATTTATGGGATGCACGAAGCAGGCATGCCTGTGTTGGTCTTCGATGCACATAACGAGCACAGCAATATAATAAGTTCGCTTGGCGGCAGGGCATTCGACGCCTTTTACCACTGGTTCAACATATTTGAACCCAACGGCGACAATCTCGAGGGGCAGATATCAGAATTGACAAACATGTTTGCGCAGGTTTACCGCTTAGGCATAGTACAGTCGCGGCTGCTTCACAGCTGCATAAGGTATACATACCGCAACAAAGGGATAGATAAGAAAAATTCCAATGGCAATACGTATCCGGATATGAAAGATTTGCTTCGCGAGATAATGGTATTCATAAATAATTCAAAGATGTCATCTGAGCGGAATGCGTTAAAGCACTTATATTCGAGGCTGAGGCCGCTGGCTGAGTTTGCATCATCGGGCGAGGGCATAAGCTTCGAAAACATCTTGACAAGCGCAAACTCATTCTCTCTTTCGGGCCTGGCAAGCAGAGACGCCCAGATCATATATGTAGATGAACTTCTCAAGCGCATATATCGCGCCATGCATAAAAGGGATAAAGAAAACGGCATAGGCTTATACATAATAATAGATGAAGCGCAGTTTGTCCTGGACGGATATGGAGGTGAATCGTCGTTGATACGCAAGATATTCGAAGAGGGGAGGAAATATGGCATCGGTGTAATAATAGCAACGCATATGGCAACCAATCTTCCAAAGCAGGTGATAGCTAATGCGGCTACATTCATAACGCTATACTCTAGGGAGCCAACCGAGATAAATTATGTAGCCAACATACTATCCGGAAGCAGTCCTGAAAAATCCAATGCAATCAAATCGATGATAGGTTCGTTGGGCATAAACGAATTCATATTGGCAAGCAGGGCAATAAAAGATACATACGTATGCATTGGGAAGCCTGCAAGAGATTTTAGGCCGTCTGAAAAATTTGACAAAGGCGATCAGGTTAGGGCATTAACTGCAAAGGTCAAAATTCCTGTAAGGCTCACTGACCTGAAAGGATTTTCTCAAGACGGAACTGATGTGCCGAGCATCCTTAAATCCAGTAAAAGCGCCATTGACAGGTATGTAGTAAACCGCAATGGCATTGATGAGACATGGATTATGGCGCACAACAATTCGATAAGCATCGAGCATCAGGTAAATGTCACAATAATGAAGGAGGAATTCATGCGCAAAGGCATAATATCCAGGATAATAAACGACAGCACCGGCCCAGACATAATCATAGATGTAGGGAGCAAAAGGATAGCCGTTGAATATGAAACAGGCATGAAATCTGCAATGTCGACAAAACGCATGCTTAGCAAAAGGGCATCAGAATACTATATGGTATTGGTATTCGTCAATGATTTGCATGCAGGCAGATATTCGGCATATGAAAGCCAACGGGTCAAGATATTTCCGATGAGCAGGTTCAACGAAGCACTGGAAATGGTCTCATGCCAAAATGCCTGAAATACGCGAAGATATTTATTATTTCATTATTAATGTGTTTCAAACTAATCGCCTAGCCTTTAGAGGATGTGATGGAAAAAAGAGCCTACCTTTATACTGGGGACGGAATCTTGTTAGAAGGTAAAGGTTTTGGCAGTTCGAAAATCGCAAGCGGCGAACTCGTATTTTCAACGGCAATGAACGGCTATCCCGAAAGCCTCACTGATCCCTCATACTTTGGCCAGATACTCGTCCTTACAAATCCTCTTATTGGCAACTACGGCGTCCCTAATGAAATATCTTCACATGGCATACTGCAGAATTTTGAGTCCGAAAAGATAATGGTGGCAGGGCTTGTCATAAGCGATCTCAACGACGCGCCAAAATGGAACAAAAGGCTCAGCCTAGATGCATGGTTAAAGGAAAACGGCATTCCTGGCATCTACGGCATAGACACAAGAGCGCTCACGCTTTTGATAAGGAACAAGGGAGCAATAAATGGGGGCATACTTCAAAGCAGAAATGCTTCTAAGCAGAGGTCCGAGGACTACGAGAAAAATAACATTGTAAAGGCAGTCTCTACGGCAAAGCCCATAATCTATAAAAATAAAGCAGGAAACGGCAAGACTGCAGCAGTAATAGATTTGGGGCTAAAGCACGGGCTTCTTTCAGAGATATTCTCAAAAGGCTACTCGATATGCAGGTTGCCGTACGATTCGAAAGCCGACGAAGTGCTTTCTTACAAGCCCAGTTGCATAATCTATTCAAACGGACCCGGTAATCCAAATGTCATAACCAAGACCATATCCACTTTTACAGAGCTATCTGAGACCGGCATACCTATGCTTGGGATATGCCTCGGCCATCAGGTTGCGGTATTGGCAAATGGCGGCTCCATGCAGAAGATGAAGTTTGGCCATAGGGCTATAAATAAGCCAGTAATAGACCTCGTGTCAAAGAGGGCATACATAACTACGCACAACCACGGATATGCTGCATATCTAAATGAAATTCCAAAAGGCTTCAAGCCATGGTTCATATCCCCTGATGATGGTGTTCTTGAAGGGATGGTGAGCAACGATGGCAATGTGATGACAGTACAATTTCATCCAGAGGCGAAACCTGGAACGCATGACACGTCATTCATATTTGATATTTTCTTCAAGAAGGTGGGCAAGCATGCAAGGCGATAAGAAACCAAGGAAAGTATTGGTGCTCGGTTCTGGCCCTATAAAGATAGCCGAAGCTGCAGAATTCGATTACAGTGGGAGCCAGGCACTAAAGGTTCTAAGGGAGGAAGGCATAAAGAGCATTTTGATAAACCCTAACGTAGCCACGTTCCAGACGAGCTACGCATCTGCCGATAGGATATATCTGCTTCCGGTCAATGCTGAGACTGCAGAAAGGGTCATAGCATCTGAAAAGCCCGATGCCATACTAATGGGTTTCGGTGGGCAGACCGCACTAAGCTGCGGCATAGAATTATACGAATCTGGGGTGCTTGAAAAGCACGGCGTAAAGGTGCTTGGCACACAGGTAAAAGGCATAAAGAGCGCCCTTTCGCGCGAGGAGTTTAGGAGACTTATGATTAAGTCGGAAATACCTGTTCCGCCCAGCGCATCCGCAAAAACCGAGAAGGAAGCGCTGGATGCTGCAAAGAAGATCGGCTATCCAGTAATGATGCGCGTAAGCTTCAATCTCGGCGGGCGTGGATCTGCAGTTGCCAGGAACCGCACTGAACTTGAGAAGGAGCTCAAAAGGGCATTTGCCAACAGCGTCATAAACGAAGTGCTGGTGGAAAAATACCTAAGCGGCTGGAAGGAGATCGAATACGAGGTCATGAGGGATGCATATGGCAATGCGGCCGTAACTGCGTGCATCGAGAATCTTGACCCTATGGGCGTGCACACCGGCGAATCTGTCGCCATTTCGCCATCGCAAACACTCGACAACTACGAATTTCAAGCCATGCGGACGATGGCGATAAGGGTTGCCGAGTCAATAGACCTTGTTGGCGAGTGCAATGTCCAGTTTGCCATAGACAAAAGAAGCTATAAGTTCTATGTCATAGAAACAAACCCAAGGATGTCAAGGTCAAGCGCACTTGCAAGCAAGGCGACCGGGTATCCACTTGCATACGTAAGCGCAAAGCTTGCGCTGGGTTATGCTCTTTACGAAGTCAAAAATCTCATATCAAAGGCGACAACATCATTCTTTGAGCCTAGCCTGGATTACGTAATAGTCAAGATGCCGAGGTGGGACCTGAAGAAATTCGACGGCGTCAGCAATGCCCTGGGCACTGAAATGAAAAGCATAGGCGAAGTAATGGCCATAGGTAGAAATTTCACCGAGGCGTTTCAAAAAGCAGTAAGGATGCTGGACATCGATGCATCTGGCATAAGTAACGGGATATACAAAAGCAGAATGCGGCACGATGAAATAATAAGCGCGTTAAGTGGGCATAAACCCTACTGGTTCCTTTATGCAATGAAGGCCATAAAAGAAGGCATGAAGACGGAAGAGATTTCCAAGCATTCGGGCGTCGATATATTTTACATATCTAAGCTAAAGGAGCTGGTGGAATGCGCAAGTGCGCAAAGCCAGAGGCACAAAAAACTTTCGCCGAGAGAAAAGCATAACATGAAGCGTCTTGGCTTCACCGACTACGAACTGGGCTGCAACACATCATTCCCGGTAATAAAACAGATAGATACGCTTGCAGGCGAATTTCCAGCGCGCGCGAACTACCTATATACGACATATGATGGCACGTCAGACGACTTGAAGCCTAAATCAAGCATCCCAAACGGATTGCTTGTTATGGGCGCAGGTGTATTCCGGATCGGCGTATCCGTCGAATTTGATTGGAGCGCTATGGCCATCGCATCATTCGCGAAGAAATACTTTGACAGGGTGGCAATGATAAACTACAATCCTGAAACCGTATCAACAGATTGGGATAATTTCAAAGAATTATATTTTGAAGAATTGAACGAAGAAACAGTATCAAAATTATATAAAATGGGAAAATTTTCATCAGTTGCTACCTTTGCAGGGGGGCAGATAGGCAACAGCCTGTCAAGGACGCTCGAATCAAAAGGGGTAAAATTGCTGGGTACAAGCGGTGCAAGCGTTGATATAGCCGAGGACAGGGAAAAATTTTCCATGCTGGCCGAACGCCTTGCTGTCAGGCAGCCGGAATGGATAGCTGCAAAGACAATGCCTGAAATGCGCAAATTCGCAAACGAAGTTGGCTTTCCTGTCATGGTGCGCCCAAGCTACGTGCTGGGCGGAACATCAATGTTCATAGCTAATGATTGGGATGAACTAAAAGATTACATAAACGGCGCCGCCTTACTTTCGAAGTCCCATCCTGCAGTCATATCAAAGTTTATAAAGGGGATAGAAGCAGAAATGGACTGCGCCAGCGATGGCTCCAATGTGATTGGCATAACGATGCAGCACATAGAAGAAACCGGAGTGCACAGCGGTGACGCAACGATACTCACTCCATTCAATGATGCATCTATGCCTTATGGCACGATGTCAGAATACGCCCTAAGATTTGCAAATGAGCTGTCGATAAAAGGCCCGTTCAATATACAGTTCGCTGTAGCTGATGGCATTCCATACATAATAGAGCTCAACCTCAGGGCGAGCAGATCAATGCCGTTCAGCAGCAAATCAGTAGGCATAAACCTGATAGAGCATGCAGTAGACGGGATATTTTCGAAATACAAAAAGAGCGGGTTCTTCGAACCAAAGCACGCGTCGTATATGGTAAAAAGCCCACAGTTCGCATGGTCGCAACTCAGGGGGAGCTATCCTGCCCTAGGCCCAGATATGAGAAGCACTGGCGAAAGCGCTGCATACGGCCACACCTTGGAAGATGCGCTGCTCAAGAGCTGGCTTGGCGTACAGCCCAACCGCGTTCCCTCTGCAGGCGTCCTGATTTACGGAGAATCCAACACTGATTCGCTTAAGCGTTCAGCACGCCTGCTTGAAAAAATCGGCATAAGCACATATACCATTGAAACGCATCCAGTTGATGGTGCAACACGGCAGCTTACGCTGTCAGGTGCCATGAATTCAATCAACATGAAAAAAATTAATGCGATATTTACCGATGGGGCAATAAAAAGCTCAGACTATAAGCTGAGAAGATATGCGGCAGACATGAACTTGCCTTTGGTGCTAAACGGAAGGCTTGGATTTGCCCTATCAAAGGCATTCAAAGCAAAGCTTTCATACGGGGAGATGTCAGAATATATATGCAAAGGCGGGAACATTCGCCCCTCAAAATAAGCAAAAACTAAAAGTTTATATAATCTATTTTTGAAATATGGGTGTGATTATTTGTCATTCATAAAGGATTTGAATTACTACAAATCTATACTTTCACCTGGAAAATATTCATCAAAGAACTTTGATGTCGGCAGTGCGCTATTGCTTTACTACAAACTCAGCATAATACCGATATTGCTCTCATTTTTGGTTGGGTTGCTTGTAGCACACGCCTATCCATCCGCTACGCACGCGTTTGTACCCCTATTCACCATGTTTTCTATCTTCGCAGGTGCCAGCATAGCGGTCATAGCAAGCACGCTCATAGTGCTGTGGGCAATTGTGCCTATCGGAATATTCATAAATGCATTCATATACCATATGTTTGGAAAGTATTTTCTGAAAACCTTCAAATTCAAGTATGGAAAAACATTCGCAGGGGCGACGTTCGGCATATTCCCACTGCTTTTCTTGTATTGGCTTCTGTTTGTACCCAAGCTTTCAATAGTGGTATTGCCAATAATCGGCGTATGGGAGTTCGTCGTGCTTGTTATAGCTGTGTCGTCACAGCAGAAGATAAGCAGGCTGCAATCATTCGGCGTGCTTGTTGCATCTGAATTGATAATATTAATGTTCATATTCACCATGTTTATGATAGGGTTCGCATCGCTGCTCCCTGCTGCATTGAGCAGCACGCATGGCGTAGCATCAGGTGCCACTATTGGTTCAGCAACATCATATCCTTGAATATGCAATGCATAATGGCGTTTTGAAATGAGAAGTGCAGACGCTGTAACGGTACTACGTACGGCAGCTATAATTATCATAGCCTATCTCGTGCTCCTTAAAGTAAACGCATTCCTTTTGATATTCCTTTTTGCCGCAGCCATAATATCCGATGCGCTGGACGGATTCTTCGCTGTGCGCGAAGTCAGCAGAGGTAAAGTAGGCATCATCGAGTATGCAAAGGGCGCACTTGGAAATATAAAAATAAGAGAGCGCATGTCTGAGTATAAGCACAGGGTTTCCAAGCTTGCGCCATCCGGAGCAAGAATCGATGTTGCAGGCGATAGGGTTACAGAATACGTGATGTGGATTCTCTTCACATTTCTACACATAGTGCCTCTTTTTGTAATCTTCATAATAGTTATAAGGCATTCATTTGCCGATGCGCTGCTTGCATCAAAAGGAACTTCGTCAAAAATGAAGTCCAGGTTTGCAAAGGCAATCTATGCATCGAACATCAGCAGGTTCGGAATAAACACCTTGAAATTCCTGACGTTTTCATATCTGATGCTGATCTACATATATTCATATCCGCTGTGGATAGGGTATGTGCTGATAGCCGCTCTTGTAATATATATAGTGATTAGGGGCATTGCAGAGGTATATGAAGCCACGTTCTTCAAGGCTGGGAAACCACTGCAAAAAACGAAAACTATTTAAACAAAAAAAGCTATATCAAAATGTGATAAAATGGCTAATAAACCAACTGCGGCATTTGTGCTGCTTTTGATAGGAGGTATATTCGTACTTCTGGAAGGACTGGCATTGTCTGTCATAGGTGCTTTGGCAACATTGGTATTTGCATCTGGAATAGGTGCGTTGGCAGGCATTCTAGGCATCATTACTGGAATAGTGATGATCGTATCTGCATTAATGATAAACACTACCGACAAGTCAAAGATAAAGACCTGGTCCATCATAGGATTGGTAGTTTCTATCGTTAGCCTTTTGGGCGGCGGGGGAGTAATCCTGGGATTTCTGCTTGGGCTGATAGGTGCAATACTCGGCTTGACCTATAAAGGTTAAACCTGTATTGTATTTTCTCCTTTCTTCTCCTTCTTCTTCTTCTTTTTTTGTTTTTAAATAATACTAGTTTTAACTTATGCATGTGTTAAAAGTGCAAATCCGCGCTAACCGCAATATATAAATATCTCATAGCTCGCTATAAGTAGAACCCCAGTTCAGATGATTTAAAATGAAAGGATTAGAAGAATTTAATAAGGCTATGGCCACGAAGCCTCTTCTGAGGAAAACAAGCCAGACTTGGGAAGAACCAAAATCCCCTACGCTAGATTCGGAAGAAAAGGCATTTACAGCGAATTGCGTAAATGCGCTCAAGAACGATTTTGAGATAAAGCCAAATATGCCAACTCCAGAATGCGATCACGTAAAGGCTGCTCTTTATGCATATTCCGCACTTGATGCATGCTCTCCAAAGCAATTTGACAAGGAATCGCTTTCAGATTACGGAAGCTATATGATTTTCAGCGTAAGGGAGAAACGCATGAAAAACAAACAAACACATAATCTTACTGCGGCTTTGCAGGAAGAGGTCTTTGGCGTATTCTAAATTAAAAAGAAAAAAAGAAAAGAAGAAGGAATTAATCAACTTGCGGTTACATTCATGCTCGCATATGCTCCTTCTTCTCCTATTACCCTAACTGCATAGGTCTGGTTGGCTAACAGTTTTATTAACGGTCCAGTGCCAAGGTTTGCATTTGCATGTGCGTTAGCTAATGCGCCATGTCCAAAAGCCACTGTTCCGTTGAATATCAAAGTTACACTGCTGCCTGCGCCCAATACATATCCGTTCGGGCCTTCAGCTTCCGCTTGCGTAAACGGCAGCGACAATGTGCCATTGCTTGTCACTATGAAGTTCAGGGCGTTATGGTAGTCATGCGAAAATCTGTTTGCCTCTCCTATCGCAGCTTCCAAACTCACGTTTGACACGTTTATGTTATGCATGTCCTCTATGACTGATGCATTTATTTTGCTCCTGAATTCATTTTCAAGCGCTTTGGCCCTAGGGCTGTTTGCCATCTTTGTCAATACGTTTGCAGCTTCACTAATATCTGACGAATTAAACGCACTTGCAAAGGAACTTATGGCGCTGATGTTGGCACTTGAATTTAACAAGCCTAGCGCGTCCATATAATCAGATAAATTTGCGCTTGTAGAAAGAGACGAGACAATGCCTCCCAATCCCGAAGAGAACCCGCTGCGCTGCTGGTCTGGCAGGTTCAACGAAGCGTTTGTGCTTATTATGGAACGCATGTATCCGAACAGCATCACCTGCTTGAGCGTTACTGAAGAATTTGCATTGTTCTTCACTATAACTGCCAAATATGTGTTGTTGCCAGAAGACGTGAGCGATGCACCCGTAATTGTTATATTCGGCCTTACCTGTTCAAGTTTTGCTTTTGCAACTGCATTTACGCGTGCTTTGAATCCGATGTGTACGCTTGTGCCGTTTATTGATCTGTTGCTTATCGTTATTGCTCTTGCTGCCGGAACCATTACGAACAGTGTCTGATTGGCAGCGTATATCTGCAATACTGTGGGCGACAGGTCAACTAGTGCTCCTCCTGAAGTTCCGTTCAATCCTGATATCTTTATCTGGAGCCTGTTGTTTGGAACGCTCACATTGTAAATAGTGCCGTTGATGTCTATCCTTGCGGATGTTATATTGAATCTTACTATGTTAAAAGATTGGTTAACATTTACGTGTGCAACTGCGATGGTCTGCGTGAAATTCGTCAAGTTCATAAGGTTGACGCTTCCGCTTGCGTTCAGATTAATGAATCCGGTCGAATTGGATTGCCCTGCTTCATGCAATGCCAATCCCGAATACCCTATAATCAGGGACTGGGTGCCTTCAGGCACATGCGGAGGATCCGTAAGCTGTACCGCCAAAGTGCCAAGCGGCACGTATGAAACGTTAGTTACGGTAGTTGGGGTTGTAGTCTGTACAGACGGGTGCGTTAGAGATATTGCAACATATATTATTGCAAGCACTACTATTATCCCTATCAAATATGTCCCAGCCTTATTCATTCCATCACTAAACATATAAATCGATGGCAAACAATAAAAGCCTTATCCTGCGTGGAAAACGATTTAAAGGTTACTTTGGAATTATTATCGGGGGTGCAGATGGCTGCCAAAAAAGCCGAAAAGGCCAAATCTAGACCTATTTCTTTGATGTACGGATTGCGCTGGAATCCTAACAAGAATATAACTTCTACTCAATATGCATTATATGCTGTGCAGATAGCCGTTGTAATACTGCTATCGTGGCTCGGCACTATAGCTACGCCCGTAGTGGGTCCAGGCATAGGATTTCTGTACTGGGCATATCCATTCTTTGTGCTTTTCACGCTATGGTGGGGCATGTGGGGTGTCCTTGGTGCGTTCCTTGGGAGCGTAGTCGGCGCAGGGTTGCTTACTGGCTTACCCATACTTCCTGCATTAGGGTTTAGCATAGGTGACTTCATACCTGCCATACTGATATTCCTATTATACCGTGGATATCTGATAAAACGAGATGTAGATCCATTTGGCAGGGACATACTCTCCAAACCGAAATCGGCTGCATGGTTTGTATTCTGGGTCATGGGGATAACCAACATCATAGGCGGCTTATGGGGGGTATGGATACTTACAGTATTGGGCTTCGTTCCATTGCATGCCTATTGGTTTGGTGCAAGTTTATGGATAATAGGGGATGCGATAGTCCTTCTGATGATGCCTTTTATGAGCAAGTACCTGACTCCAATAGTGGAGAGATACGGCCTTCTTACAAAAGGTTGGATATCGTAATAGACTGCAGTGATAATAGATGGTGCGCAAAGATGGCAAAGTAATGCATGCCGAGCCTAAGGCAGAATCCAGAATAAACCGCAAAGGCGAGAAGAAGTACATACGCACCATACTATTCTATGCAAGGGCAAATTCGGTATTTGCACGCATCAATGCCCTTACAAAATTCATTGTGTTGATTCTGGTCTCCCTGGCCGTGATACACCTAATAACGGAACGCACTCCAGACATAATATTTTCAGGAATAATGCTTCTGTCGGTGCTGTTTTTCATGGCAGATGCAAGAGTCATACGATATCTTGTCAAAAGCTATCTGGCTATTTTGATAGTTGCGCTTTTTGTGATGCTTATGTGGTGGTTAGTGTTCAACCAAGTTGGCAGCGTTGTGCTTGTGAACTTAAGGGCATTAGGCATCCCCCTTACCGTAACTACGCTTTCGTTGGAGATAGGCGTAACAAAAGTCTTTGGCTATGCAGTTCTGGCATTTCTTACCCTCCTTGTGCTGATGACCACAAGAGACTCTGATGTCATAAGCGCGCTCAGCAAGCTCAAGCTCCCATTCAAAGCAGTCTTCTTTTCATCATTCATCCTTCGCGCGTTTCACATAATGCAGGGCGATTTCGAATCGATACGCCATGCACAATTCGCACGAGGTTCGAGCATAAGCTCAGGGAAGAACATCGTCAAGAACGCAAGGAACTTTGCATCGCTTTCGATACCTTTAACCGCGGTCATGCTGAAGCGTTCCGTAGACATGGGTTCTGCACTAGAAGCAAGGGGCTTCAGCAAGAGCAAAGGCGTATCGGAATTCAAGAACGGGAATGGTTTTTCGCGATATGATTTTTCGATGATTGCATTGTCGGTTGCAGTGCTTTTTTCAGCATATATGTTCAATCTTACGCTGATGTTTGGGATAATGCGCTGATATTATGGATGCAATAAATGTCAATAAATTCTACTGGAGGTATCCTACGTTTACCGGCAGTGTAAACGAATTTGCGCTGAATGGGATAAGCCTGCAAATACGGGAGAATGAATTCTTCGGCATAACTGGTCCGAGCGGGTCCGGGAAGACTACCCTTTGTTTTGCAATATCTGGATTGATACCTCACCAGATGCATCTGTCTTATGAGGACGCAAAACAGTTCATGGGCGGAAGCATAAAAGTATTCGGCGATACCGTAAGCGCAGTAGTCAGGAGAAACGGCAAGAACGTAATAATAGGCAAAGGGACTATGGCCCCAACTGTCGGCATAGTGATGCAGGACCCAGAAAGCCAGTTTCTTACAATGAGCGTAAAGCAGGAGCTTTCCCTAGGGCTTCAGTTCATGGGAATACCCCAAAGCGAAATAGATGCAAGGATAAAAGAGGCCCTTCGCAGGGTAGGCATGTACGACCTGTACGCAGATTCAGAGCGCATACACCCGGCTGAGCTTTCTGGAGGGCAGAAGCAACGGCTTATAATAGCCAGCTTCATAGCCATGCGGCCTAAGGTACTGATACTTGACGAGCCTACCTCTGATTTAGATCCTGCCGGGAAGATGGAAGTCATAGATGCAATAGAACGCATAAAGGAGGAGCACAAGCTTACTGTCATACTTGTAGAGCACAACCCGGAAATAATGCAGAGATTTGCCGATAGGATTGCAGTGATGGATAAAGGCTGCATAGTTGCAGTCGATACTCCAGAAAAGATATATTCAAATAAGCAACTTGTCGAAAAGCACAGCATATATGCGCCGGAATTGACTGATGTTAAAATGGGCAGGGGAAACCGGACATACCTTACTATAGAATCATTCGTGGCACATGCAAGGCTGCTTAAAATAAAGGATGAACGTGTGCTTCAAGAATCTTTTGAAGCCATCAAAGAGCCATCAAAAGAGCTCATATCCGTGAAAGACTTGGACTTTAGCTATGGGGACGGAACGCATGCCCTTGATTCCATATCATTCAAGATAGCGAAAGGCGAATTCGTAGCTCTGGTGGGCCAGAATGGTTCTGGCAAAAGCACGCTGTCCAAAGTGCTAAGCGGTATAGAGAGCTCGTTCAAAGGCAATGTAAACGTAATGGGCATGGATCTTCATGCCGCTAAGAACAGGGCCCTGATGCCATTCAAAGTGGGCTATATATTCCAGAATCCCGACCATCAGATATTCAACAGGAGCGTATATTCGGAGGTGGCATATGGCCTGAAGAACATGGGCCTGCCAAAAGAAGAAATAAATATGAGGGTAAAGAAGGCGCTGAAAAACGTCGGGCTCGAGAGCAAAGCCTCTGAAGATCCTCTTTTCCTGGGCAAGGGGCAAAAGCGCAGGCTTGCAGTTGCAAGCGTGCTTGCAATGGAACCTGAAATACTGATAGTCGACGAACCGACCACTGGCCAAGACTACGTTATGGCAAAGGAGATAATGGAACTCCTCAAAATCATGAACGATGCCGGAAAGACAATATTTGTAATAACGCACGATATGCGCCTTGTAGCAGAATACTGCAAACGCTCGATAGTCATGAATGCAGGCAGCATAATATATGACGGCAGCACCGTAAACCTATTTGAAGATGATGCATTGCTATCCAAGGCATCGCTCGTTGCTCCTCAATCAGTAAAACTTTCAAAAGAGCTCAGAAGGATAGGCATGCTGAACAACATATTGCTTACCGCATCCGATTTGAACGATTTTTTCAGTTTTAGCAGCATGAAGACAAAATACAAACGCATGGACTTTGATGCAATGCGAATGCATGCAAAGAGCATAGCGTCCGCCATAAAATCCAAGCACGGTGCCCCAAGTGCGATAGTATACGTGCAAAGGGGTGGCATGGTGTTCGGGCGTTTGCTGAGCGACTATTTGGGTGTCAGCAAAGTGTTTGGGATCAAGGCCAGCTACTACAACGAATATAGTCTTCCCTCAAAAGGCGTCTATGTCGGCAGCCTAAACGGAGTTCAGGAAAACAACGGATACATATTGCTGGTGGACGATATAATAGATACCGGGAAGACGATGGCTGCGGTATCAAGCAAGATATTGCCTATCTCTAAAAAGTTAGTGACTGTTGCGCTGCTATGCAAGGAAGGCTCATCTTTCAAGCCCGATTTCTGTGGCACCTATACAAGTAAAGACAGTTGGATAATATTTGATTATGAAAAGGAGGAGGCATACAGAAGTTTCCAGCATGACAATAACCATGCAGGAATGAAATTCATAAAAGAAAATTTCAGGTGACAAAGATGAAAAAAACGAGGTATGCAAGGATAAGCTTCGAAGAGATGCAAAGCCTGAGCAAGGCAATTGCATTGGCATTTTCAAGAAAATATGGCACTCCCGAAGCCATAATATACGTTGAGCGCGGAGGCATGGTGTTCGGGCGTTTGCTGAGCGATTATCTTGGCGTAAGCCGGCTATATGGAATAAGGGCAAGACACTATCCAAAAACGAATGCAATGGCAAGCACGGTACATTTAGAAGGGATGGAAACATTGCCCGAGTCGTGGCCTAACGACAAGCATATACTCGTTGTGGATGACATTGCAGATACCGGGAAGACACTTAATGCCATATTATCAGAGCTAAGGAAATCAATACCCAACATAGCGACTGCGACCATGCTCCGCAAACCGCGGTCAATTATACTGCCGGATTTCTTCGGCAAAACGCTGGACAACGATGTGTGGGCCATCTTCGACTACGAAGAGATGGAAACAGGCGCGGACTTCAAAAAGTCCGGCAACAGGGGCGGGCAGGACTTCATGCGCAAAAAGTACTGCATTGGGCGCAATGCTAGAAGCAAAGCGAATTCCACTGCAGGCTTTGGCAAATAATCAGGGCGGAATAATGAAAGTAACGCTTGTAGTGCATGGGTTTGTACAAGGTGTTGGTTACAGGTATCTAGTCATGAAGAACGCGGTGTCCCTGGGGATTAAGGGAAATGTAAGGAATATGCCGGATGGCAGCGTATTGATATTGGCGGAGGGTACGAAAGAACAGATACTCAAATTGATAAAAGCGATAGACATAAGCACGGAAAACGGCCCTCAGGTCTACAAAATAGAAAGATCCAATGTCAAAGGCAGCGATTACGGGGCATTTGATGATTTCAGCATAGCGCATTGAACCTGAAAGTCATTTTGGCTCATTTTCGCATTCTATCGTTGCCTGCAACTCAATCCTCTCGGAAATGGCCCCATCATGGTCATATGCATACGCGGTTATTTTTACTGCATACCCATCTGGAAAATTATTAGGCCTTGTATATATCTTAATCTGCTTCTCTATGGTGCTTTCCGGATGAACGATGCCCATTCTTGTCCTTCCTGTATCTAACTCCCTATCGTGCGCCAATGAAAGGGGGGACTTTACATTAACGTCGCATTCGCACCAATAATGGTTAGTCTTGTTTGCATTGCCTAAGCTTATGATCATTATGGCCTCATTCTTTGCATATGCCTTGAGCTTTTCCGGCACGAACTTTGCGCTAACGCTTAAATCGGACATGTAATTCACTCTTAATTATACGCAGATAGTAATTTATAAACTTTAATTTCTAAATACATCTTGTAAACCCTCAACCGTGTGCAGATATGGAAGTTAATGAAGCAAAGCTTATAGAGCGGGAGATAACGCTAAGGGAGCTAAGGCTCACAAAAGAGGTCGTGGAGACTAGGCGCTCAATGGTCAGGTGGCTTGCACTCAGCCTAGGGGTAATAAATCCTGGCGAATCAAGGCTCAGCGCAATATCCGTATTAGATTCGATGTTATACTTCCAATTCACGAAAAACGAGGATCCCACTGTAGAGGAATTGTCGAAGTACATAGGTGAGGCATGGGCCCCAATAAATGAAAAGACATTGAGGTACCATCTCCTGCAGCTTGCAAATGCGGGCGTTCTTTCACATTCAAAGGGCAAGTACCGCTTCATAATTCCTGACGGATATGACAGGTATGACATCGATGCGTGGGTGGAGAACTACTTCGAATCAGGGATATACCCGATAAAAGGCAAGGTATCAACTGTAATAAAAGAATTGAGCAAAAGGTAATGCAATGGTGTCTAAGAATGTTGTATTTTATGGTATGCTTGCGATAGCGGTCGCATTAATAGTCTTTATATCTGCACTAATGCTAAAGCCTTCATCTTCATATAATGTGGCGGTGCATATAACCGCTCTGAACTATAGCGCATCCAATGCCCTATATCCATATCAGACGTCACACTTTCTTATAACTGTATATAATAAAGGCAATTTTTATGCCAAGGCCATACCTTTGGGATTCTACTTGAACGGCACCGAGCTTGCGTTCTATAAAGTATCGATACCATCAAATTCAAACGTATCTGTAAATGAAAACTATACATACAATGCAAACGGCACGTACCAGTTTTCTGCAGTTCTTGATCCTGCCAATGTCCTAAATATAGCAAACAGGTCGGATGCTTCAAGCGATGTTAACATTAAGGTTGAAGCCCCACAGACTCCGGATTTATATACATTCATACCAAACAACGGCATAATAAATACTACCGAGTTTTCACTCTTCCCTAAAGGCGCTGCATTTTCATCGCTTGCATACGATTCCTATAATATTAGCAACTTCAAGATGTTATTCGGCCCATCGCAAGGCATAATATCAAAGGTATTCACGGATATTTTGCCGCTGATAAATGTAGAAAACGGCGTATATGCCAAGTATCGCAACGGGAGCATAGCTTACGGAGCGTGGATACAAGGGGCATTGACGAGCGAAAAGATAGCCCTTCTTCTTTCTACTTTCAATATACCTGTATACAATTTCACGGCCGGCGGCAACACTGCTACGTTTGCCAAGGCAAACAACGATACTAGCATATGCACGCTTACATACGGGGGCTGGACAAAGGTGATGGCGTACTACAATGAATTAGGCAATGCAACATGCATGAATGTGATATCAAAAACTTATCAGCCATCAGAGGCCAATGCCATAATTGCGGCATCTAAGTCAAATCACACATTGGGTGCGCATCTTGCCAATTTCACATATACTAATTCCACCCCAATAGGCCAGGCATTTGGAATTTCATCGAACCACACATATTACATGAATATGTTCCAAAACAGTTTTGGGACATTTGCAGCATACCTGCAAAAGAACGCACATCCATTGAACGTATCCAGAATTTACAATTCTACGCGTAGCTGCTTAGGCCTAATATATAATAGCAACAAAACCGGCACAAGCGTATGCTCAATATACCTGGCGCCAATAAACGGGGCAGCGTCATCGCTTTCCAATTACTCACTCATAAAATCGGAGGAGATTGGCACCAACTATACTGCAATATTATATTCGTTTGTCAACTCTTCAAACGCATTGAATGCACATTACAATTCTGCCAAGCTGATACAGGCGCTGAACCTAAGCCAGCGCAGCGCAATATGGCAACCGGCGTTCAAGAATTCGTGCAGCATAAGCAATTCTTCAATAGGGTGCAAGGCGCTGGCTTTCAATACATCAGATGACTATGCATCTATGCAGATATTCAACAGGCTGCCACATTCGATTCATATAAACACCATGTCGTGCTTCATATCCGGAGAAGAAGCCAACCAGACCATAAACCAGACGATAGCCAGCGGCGCAAGCGCCAACGATACAGTCGCATGCCACAACATACCGGTGCCAATTGCAAGCATCACCACCGCATATGAGATGCATATGAATTACACATACGAAAACGTGGCAAGGTCAGTCAATGGAACATTCAATGCAACAAATGCATTCTTCGGATGAAGATATCTGATAAAAGCCTCTCAAAGCCCGATGAAATCCTTTGCGCCCATGCCTTCAGGGAAAGCCCTTCCGTTTTCTGCTTCTACTGGGAGCTTGAGCTGATTTGCAAGCCTTTGCAGTTCGCTCATGTCAATTATCCTATCTAAAAAGAGCTCTGCGAATGTACCGCTCCCTATCGGTATCCGCCTCACTTTGAAAACCACGTACTGAAGCATTCCGGCGCGCTTTACCTTAATGCGTATGCTTCCATCATCTAGTATCGCTTTTGCAGTTTCGCTTATTATTGCAGCACCTTTTTACATTTACTATATAAATATAAATAAAATAAGTTATAAACGTACCTGAGATAAGGATGTGGTTGGATGTTTCAGATAAACTCGCCTTCAATAAGCCAGTATTTCGGCATCGTAGACGTGTATCTATCCAAAGTTCTTCCCCATCCCATCGCATTCGGGCTATCCATTATAATTGCATTGGCAATATTTGCAATACTACTCTTCGTGCTTGTTACGCTTTTTGTATATCTGTTTGGCTGGGCCGAGCGAAAGATAATGGCAAGGATGCAATCAAGGCATGGGCCCACATACGTTGGCAAATACGGAATACTTCAAAATATGGCCGACGTAGTCAAGCTGCTTTCAAAAGAGAACATCGTTCCGGATGAAGCAGACATGCCTCTGTTTGCAATGATCCTTCCAGTGGTATACGCCCTATTTGTATTGGCGCTGGCGTTCATACCTCTGAACGCATCATTTGTAGGAATCAATACCACATTCGGGCTTATAGTCGTATTCCTGATACTCTCGTTCATGCCGCTTCTGCTTTTTCTTGCAGGGTGGACGAGCGGCAATAAGTTTGGCTCTATAAGCGCCCAAAGGTCGGTAGTCATGCTGATAAGCTATGAGGTGCCTTTGATGATAGTCCTAGCTGCCGTTGCGCTCGCCTCGCATAGCTTTAGCCTTTCAGCCATAGTAGGTTCACAATCCCACATATGGTTTGCATTGATGATGCCGATAGGATTTGCAATATTCTTCATAGTGATGCTTGCTGAGCTGGAGAGGCCTCCATTCGACCTGCGCGAAGCCGACAACGAATTGATATCCGGATGGCTGACAGATGTAAGCGCCCCATACTACGGGCTTGCGCTCTTCCTAGATTATACAAGGATGTTTGTTGGCACGCTGCTGATAGCCCTGTTGTTTCTGGGCGGGTGGAATGGCCCAGTATTGCCCCCATTCATATGGCTCATGCTCAAGGTGGTAATACTTACCATATTGATAGTCATAATAAGGGCAACTACTGTGAGGATGAGGATAGATAGGCTGCTTAAGATAGGGTGGACCTACCTGCTGCCTCTTTCTGTAATCAATTTATTCCTTGCATATGTAATATTTATCGTGGTTGGTGTATAAATGATAGGGAAAAGCATAATGAAGGTAGGGGAGGGCTTACTGCAAAAGCCTGCGACGCTGGAATTTCCAGAGCAGAGGGAAGAGCTCACGGACAATTACAGGGGCATACACAAGCTTGACATAAAGACGTGCATAAGCTGTGCAGCATGTGCAAGGATATGCCCAAACCAGACCATAGACATGGTTGACATTGAAACAGAGAAAGGCACGAAGAAGATGCCGCTAGTCAATCTGGAGAGGTGTCTTTTCTGCGCTTTATGCGAAGAGGTATGCCCTCCGAAATGCCTTATATTGACAAAGGATTACAGCTTCGAAGCGTTCGACAGAAGGGAGTATATAAAGAGGCCTGAAGACCTAGGATGATGTGGTGCAATTATGCTCGTTGAGTTTCTGGCGATAGCTGCATTGGAATTGATTTCGATAGCTGCGATATTCGCGCTGAAGGACCTTCTGCATATCGGCATAATGCTGGCAGCCATATTCCTGTTAAACTCGCTAATGTTCCTGATATTGGGCCAGCCTCTAATGGCAATAATACAGCTTTTCATACTTATAGGGGGCATTACAACATATTTCGTGATCGGCGTCGCATCTACGAGCTATTCGAAGTTCCCGCACACGAATGCAGCAAAACTTGCAGCCGTATCAATCATATTATTTGCCGCAATCGCATATCCTATGCATGCGTTGCAATTTTCCCAGGGATCACCGGGCGCCGTTACGGGCAGCGGCATATCGAATTCCATATCTGCATATCTGCCGCTGTTTTACATGCTTGCCATAATGCTTTTCGCAGCTGCATTCGGCTCAATAATACTGTTCAAGAGGATTGGAAGACCATGATGGAATACTTCATAACCTTTGGCATTGCCCTCCTGTCGATAGGCATAGCCGGCATAGCATCAAGCAGGCACCTTGTCATAATGCTCATGTCGATAGAGATAATACTTGTGGGTGCATCACTTGTAGCAATTACCTTCTTCACATATTATTCTGGCAGTGCCATAATCCCGCTTCTGTTCACCATATGGGCTGTTGCTGCATCTGAAGTGATAATGCTCATATCGTTCTACAGGTATATGGCGAAGAGTGAATTCAGCCTGGATATAGCCAAGCTTTCGGAATTGAAGGATTGATAAGCATGTTACCATTATTTGTAATCGCCCCGCTGTTATTTGGCGGATTCATATCCCTTTTCATGCGAGGCCGCTCACATATCGCCGGATGGACCGCATTTGCGTTCAGCATCGCATCGCTGGCCCTTGCTGCATATGCAGTGTTATATTCATTTGGCAAAGCCTATTCGATTACATGGTTTGCAATAGGCGGGCTAACCTTGCATATATCAATGGCAATATACTCCCTCAACGCCATACTGCTCATGCTTGTTGCACTCATCGCCCCGCTTATAATGCTTTATTCGATAGGATACATGGATGTGCCTAGCGAACGCCCAAGATTTTTCTTTGAGATAAGCATATTCGCAGCATCGATGATGCTTTTTGCGATATCCGCAAACTTCATAACAATGTTCATAGCGTGGGAGATGCTGGGCATAACGAGCTACCTGCTTATAGGGTTCTGGTACCATCGTGAAAAGGCGCCTTACGCAGCCAGGAAGTCGATAACGACCATACTGATCGGCGATATGGCCATGCTGGCCGCAATGGTAGTCATATGGAACTCCTTCCATACATTCAATTTCTATTCGATAATGGCAAGCCCGTATATAAATTCAATACAGATCCCCCTGCTGCTGATATTGGCGGCAGTGTTCACTAAATCAGCGCAATTCCCTTTTCACGAATGGCTTGCCGATGCTATGGAGGGCCCTACTCCAGTATCTGCATTCCTTCATTCATCGACAATGGTAAAAGCCGGGGTTTTTCTCGTTGCGCTCCTTCTGCCTCTTTTTTATGAAGCACACCTGCTTTACGTCATACTGGCATTCGGCATAGCTACGGCATTCATAGGTGCGACAAATGCAATAGCTGAGCGCCACATTAAAAAGATACTTGCATATTCAACTATGGAAGACCTTGGAATAATGCTTGTCGCCCTGGGGCTTCACGCTCTTTTGGCAGCAATGCTTTTCTTCATAGTGCAGACGTTCTATAAGGCCCTGCTTTTCATGAGCGCAGGGTCCATAATGAAGGCTAATAACAACGCAGAGAACATATACCTAATAAAAGGCTCTTCAAAAAACAGGCTTCTTTTCATTTCTACGCTCTTTGGGGTCGGATCAATTGCAGGCATATTCCCATTGAGTGGATTCTTCGGAAAAGTTGCAATAGACTCGGCAGCCAGCAATATTTACGTATACATATTGTTGACTGTAGTGGAATTTGCAAGCAGCATCTACATATTCAGATGGCTTTTCATACCTATGCGCGATCCGCTTACCAAAGGCATTGACGCAGAGCTGACCTCAAAATACCAGAACATACCAAAGACCATGCTGTTCGCCATCGCAGTGCTTGCATTCCTTGTTGTAGTGGGTGCGTTCGCATATGCATACCTGCCTAATCTGCCATATTCAAATGCGTTCATCAATACTAATATACCGTTACATATTTCATTTATTTCGGGATTAGTGGAAACAATAGCGGTGCTCCTTGGTTTATCCATAACCTATTACGCATATGTCAAGATGAGCCTGAAAGGCCTGTCGTCGCATAGGATACTTCATACTCTATTATACAACAGCATTGCAGTGAATTGGGCATATTCTATAATCGCCAGTGCAGTCTATGAACTTGGCGGACTAGTAAATTCATTCGATTACGCACTTTACTGGTTTATGGTAATGGGTGGCGACGGCACTGTATTCATAGCAGAAAAGCTAAGGAGGGTCGTAAACGGGCAGATTAACACATATGCGGTTGCATTCGCCGCCGGCATAATATTATTAATAATAATCATCGCTGTGTGAAAATATGATCCAAATATTGTTTATATCGCTCATTACAATTGCAATAGCAATAGCTGCAAATATTATTTTCGGAAGGAGATACTCGCAGCATATATCAATAGCCGCAGTGTTGCTTGTAATCGCATACATGTCGTATTCGATAAGCGCATTTACGTCAGGCAATCTTGCGGTATCGGAAAGCCTGCCGTACATAAGCTCATTGGGCATATCCTTGCATTTCATACTTAGCCCGATATCGCTCATGCTCATAGTCATGTCATTGATAGTCACGCTTGCCGCAATAGTGTGGCAGGGCTCCAGGGGCGCAAATACTCGTTCCATAAATTCGTTGCTGTTGCTTTTCCTGCTTTCGGCAATAGGCCTGTTTGCATCTGCCAATCTGTTCCTGTTTTATGTCTTCTGGGATGTAGGGGTCATATCTGTATTCTTCATCATACGATCGTTCGGAAGCGCATCCAGGGATGTTGCAGCGAAGAACTTCCTGATATACTCCATATTTGCTAGCGCGCTGCTGCTCTTTGCGATAATGCTGATATACTTTTATACCCCTATAGGGTCATTCAACATAAGCTACATAACAGCACATTCATCAGAAATACCTACTGCTGTCCAGGAATCGATATTCATGCTCATGTTCATGGCATTCGCCATAAAGATGCCAATATTTCCATTTCACTCCTGGATGCCGAACGCGTATTCCGATGCACCTACTTCAGGTTCAGTGGTGATTGCGGGAGTGCTCTCAAAATTCGGAGCGTATGGCATGCTCGTATTATTCTATCTGCTTCCTGTTGCAGAAACGCTTAAATCATATGTATATGCTATAGCTGTCATATCCGTATTCTACTCTGCATTTGCAGCAATGAGGCAGAACGATTTGAAGAAAATGGCAGGTTATACGAGCATGATTGAAAGCGGCATAATATTGGCAGGCATAACTGCTATGAATTACCTAGGAGAATACGGGTCTGTATATATGATGCTTGCGCATGGATTTACAATTGCATTGATGTTCATAGCGATAGGCTCGCTTGAGTTCGCATACGGCACCAGGAGCATAAGCATACTAAAGGGCGCGGTATCGTCGGCCAAGTCCGCTTCCTATTCGTTTATATTCTCAATATTCAGCTCCACTGGCATGCCATTGACTGCAGGATTCATCGCAGAGCTAATGATATTCATAGGCACTGTTGGCGCTTTCGGATTATACGGAATCGTACCGCTGATAGGCATAATACTTCTTGGCGCATATATGTATCTGGCCGCAAGCAGGTCTATAATGTCAACAAAGGAAAAACTCCCAGATGTCGGGATTATAAACAGATCGCAGAGAGCTGCAATGGCGATAGCAATCGCAGCCGTATTGTTCTTCGGCATATTTCCATTCATATTTCTTAATATGGTAAAAATTTAGGTATTTAAATGGCACCAATAGAATATTTCGGATATGCGCTTTTCGCGCTGCTGGCACTGCTGGCGCTTGCGGCCATGTCTGCACCATTTCACAGGCGTAAAAAGGTGTCATTCGTTTTAGGAGCAGCAATACTTGCAGCCATAACCTTGACTGCATCATACCTATTTGCCTCTGGATCAAGCTTCTACCTGCTAAATATATTCAGGATATATCCGTTTTCAATGCTGTTTGTTGGCATATTTTCAATATCGCTGCTATTGGTGATGGCCCTTTCATATGATGCACCTGGAAGTTTTGATTCTTTCTTCATGATGTTTGGGTTTGCTGCCCTGGGCATAATTATGGTGCCTATGGCGTCGTCATTGATAGGGCTTTTGCTGTCGCTGGAATTGGCATCGATACCGACTGTATTCATGATAGCGATAAACGGCAAGAAATTCATAGAGTCATCAGTCAAGCTACTCATAATGTCCGGCATTGCAATATCCATATTGGTATTTGGAATGGCGCTAATATTTCCGTACGACGCCCAGTTGTCATTGGTGCAGATAAGCAGTGCATCTGGGCTGATAAAAGGCAGCTACCTCGCCCTTCTGGCACTAGTGCTTTTCATAGGCGGCCTATCGATAGAAGCAGCACTATCTCCGTTCAATCTGTGGGTTCCTGACGTGTACTCTGGCGCCCCTACGAATATGTCTGCTATGCTTTCCGGCATAAACAAGAAGGTGGCGTTGGTTGCGATTATGGAGATATCGTTTGCCATGTTTGCAGCATACAGCAGCACATACGTAACCATTTTCATGATCCTGTCAATATTTACTATGTTCTTCGGCAACCTCGCTGCGATGGTGCAAAAAAGCGTCAAGCGCCTTTTAGCATATTCATCCATATCTCAGGCCGGCTACATACTAGTAGGATTTGCAGCAGCGTCGCAATATGGTTTGGAAGCCAGCATATTCCAAATGATCACGCACTCCTTCATGATCATAGGCGCGTTCGCCGTAATAATGTTCTTGGAAAGCCAAGGCATAAAAACCATAGAAGAATACCGCGGGATGAGTTCAAGGAACAAGTATCTGCCAATTGCGTTATCGCTTCTATTGCTCTCCATGGCAGGGGTACCTCCTCTGATGGGCTTTGACGGCAAATTCCTGCTTTTCACAAGCGCCATAAAATCAGATCTATTGGCTCTGGCATTTATAGGCATCCTCAACAGCTTCTTGTCTATCTATTATTACGGCAAGGTCATTATTGCAATGTACCAACCAAAGAAGGAAGAAAGGATAATCGCCCCAAAAGCAATAATCGCAGTGATTTCCATAGCGTTGTTCGTGATAATAGTGTTTGGCATCTATCCACAGCCCGTAATGACAATAGCTGGAAAGGCAGCATCTGCGCTACTTGGCATATGACAAAACATATTAATATTATAAAATCCGGATCATACTGGTGAGCAAATGCAAAGCTCTATAAATCACAGCAAGAACGCAGAACAGGTTAATGATTGGGAAATTAAAAGATATAAGACTACGGATAAGGAGATAAAGGAACTGCTCAAGCGCGTGTTTGCTGCAGAAGACAAACTGATAGAATGCAATTCGTTTCTTAAAAGGCTAACGTCATTAAGGGGCTCTTCAAAGCTGAAGAATGAAGCTGCCAAATTAGAGCTGTCAAAAGCTATGGTGTGCGCGCTTGAAGAATTGAAAAAGACGGAAAACGGCCCATTGGAGTACATCAGGGAAAGCACCATGGATCTTTATGGTGTATACCGCATCGTGCAAATACTGCCTATATATCACAAGGATATGCAAGCACAATTCTATTCGCTTAAGAAAAATTCAATGCAGTTATTTCAATACTCTACCGAAAGCAGCTACAATCAATTGCAAAATGCATATATGGATATTTATACCGATATCCCTGCCACAGAATACAATAAGGCGAAGTGCAATGAAATCATAGACGATATGATAAAGCATCTAAAATTTGCATACACTATCTAATCTGACAGTCCCCGCAAAAAGAATCTTTTTATCATAACCTTCGGGCTATCCATATCGCCATATTTGCCGAAGAAATTTTCTGCTCCAAGAAGCTTTGCGGTCTTCATGAGCAGTTCAAGCCCAAGCGCCCCGCTTCCAGAATAATATCTGTGTAAAATTGAGTGGAGTTTAAGGTCAAGTCCATATCTCTTCCTCCATTCTTTCTCGTATGCCGATAGCGGAACATTGCTGTTTATGTTGCGTATTATTATTTCAGAAGCAGTTTTAGCGCATGATGCGCCGAATATTATGCCTCCGCCTGTGGTTGCCTTTATCTGCCCTGCTGCATCTCCTACCAACAATACATTGCCACTTACAGTTTTCTTCCTTGCAGCCAATGGGATAAGGCTTGCATGCGCCCCCTCCTGCACGGCGCCGCCTATCGCGTGCTCTATCGAGCTGTTCTTTACAAATTTTTCAAACGCGCTCCTGCTGTTGCTTTTAGAGCTATCGCTGGTGCCTACTCCTATCTCGAGTTTAGAGTCAGAATATGGTGCCATCCATCCAAAGAACCGGTTAGAAATACTGTTTGAAAAAAAGAGGTCCACTACATGTTTATCCTCAATTTTGGCCTTGCTGTACTCTGCTTTATATGTCAATACATATTCATTTATTTTAGGAAATCCGAATGCCTTAGCAACGCTGGAAACTGCCCCGTCTGCTCCGACCACTATGGAATCGGGATCCTTGGCAATCTCTTTTATATCCTTTTCGTACAGCCTTCGCCCAAGCACCACATCCGCACCAAACGATAATGCTTCTTTGTAAAGCGCCTCAACAAACATGCCGCGGTCCAAAACATATGCCTGCACGGATTTCGATTTTACATTCAATTCAGCCCTATTGGCGTGCAGCCGCGCGCCATACAGGGTGTTTACAATAGAGTCTTTGTAATTTATCTGAAGCCTTTCAAGTCCGTTCTTGGAGAGTATGCCTGATGCCCTCTCCGCTCCATCTGATACTCGCTTTTTGCCATCGTATACCGTAACATATATGCCCTTTTTTGCAAGTGCAATGGCCAGCGTTAAACCTATGACTCCTGCTCCTATTATTGCAACATTTCTCGCCATATGAAAAAGCCCCTATAAATACTATATATTTATATTTTTGTTTTTAAACTTATCTATAGATGGTGGTTATACGGCTTCAAAAAAAACTGGCAACACAAAAATAGAAAAAAACACATTGCAACCTAGTTCTGCTGGCAACATAGAGTTCCCAAAGATAAAAATACAGAATATAGTTGTGAGCGCAGACCTTCACGCTGTAATAGACCTATATGCGCTTTCGAAGGAAGTGAAAGCCGTAGACTATGAACCAGAGCAGTTTCCTGGAGCTATATTCAGGATTGCTGAACCTAAAGCAGTTATAATATTATTCAAGAATGGAAAGATGATATGCACCGGAGCCAACACTGAAGTAAATATAAGAAAGGTACTGGCATACGCAGCAGGAATAATGTCAAAGTACGTGATATCGCTAAATGCTCCTGCATCTGAAGGCAAGCCGCAAAGGCCGTCAAAGCAGGTCAAATGAGAAATTATCCGGAATCCCTTACTTTTTTAAGCCCTGCATCGAACAGCTTGAAAAATCTTTCCCACGAATAATGTTTTTTGACCCTTTCAATTCCATTCCTGCCCATCCTTTCGGCTAGGTCTGCATTCCCTGCTATGAGCGCCATTTTCCTAGCCATTTCCTCCTTGCTGTTTGCAAGGAACCCTGTTTCTCTATCAATTATAGTTTCCTTAGGGCCGCCTTCATTTACTGCTATTATCGGTTTTCCGCTTGCCATGGCCTCCAAAGGCACCAGTCCATAATCTTCATTGGACGGCGTATAAAGCACAGCTGTGGATCTAGAATAAAAATCTATCAGCATTGCCTCGCTTACACCCTTTGCTACTATTACGTTTCCCGTTTCTTCAGCGAGCTTCATCACCCTAAGGTAATATTCATAATAAAATTTATCCTTAGAAATGTCGCCCAATATGATAAGCTTGTAATTACTGAATTTCTTGTTTTTCCTGAATATCCTAAATGCCTCAATGGCATAGTCCTGTCTTTTGTTGGGCGATATTCTTGACGGGTAAAAGAAATACTTCTCATCACCCTTATTTTTATATTTGTCATAGTCCACCCCCCCGGGAAGCACCTTTGCATCATCCCTCTCAAGATATTTTGATATCCTGCTTTTGGTGTTTCTGCTGTTTGCGAAAATAAGCTCTATGTCCTTAGTCACATTCCTGTCTATGCGCCTGACAATCCTGGCACCTGCTGCATATACTGGCTTCTTCATTGGGTTCCTCAGCGACATTCTGTAGCTGTAAAGGTCATACACCTCCCTCAAAGGCGTATGGCAGTACCACAATACCCTGTCGTTGTGCTTCCTTATCCAGTTGCTTGGGGATATGTGCGCATTTATAACATCGTAGTCCTCTTCAACTTTGAAATTGTAGAAGCCCATGCCGTAATCCAACCCCTGGGTAAGCCTTCCATACGGCAGCATCCTTCCGAACATGCCTCGCCCTATAACCTTTATGTCAATGTCCTTGAACCCTTCGAATGTGCTTTCCTCAGCATATTCTGGCGTATATATGGTGGCGCCATAATGCTGAGCTATCTTAAGTATGACGCGTTCCGCACCTCCCTTAAGGGTAAGATTTGCCTGTGCGATAACCAGTTTCAATGCAACACCCTAAATAAATCTCTTAAAGGATTAAAATGATTATGCTATTTATATTGTTATATGACAGCGCAAGTTTCCAAATTGCAGCGGCAAAGCCGCGCACTGCAATCTGCTGCATGAATCATCAATTCAAAACAAATAAATAATAAAAAGTAGATAGCTCTATACTGGTTTTCATGGATTTGGGTGAAGGCCTTAGACAAGCACTTGCGAAGCTGTCAAGGGCAACTATAATAGACGCTAAGACTATAAAAGAGTTCAACAAGGAGCTCCAGAAGACGCTTTTGTCTTCAGACGTAGAGGTAAGCCTAGTCTTCAAGCTCACAAAAGCGATAGAAGACAAGGCGCTCAAGAGCCGCCCGCCTGCTGGCCTGGACCCAAGAGAATATATAACAAACATAGTCTATGATGAGCTTGTAAGCTTAATGGGGCCAACATATGCGCCGAAAATGGGCAGGCAAAAGATACTTTTGGCTGGGCTATATGGCTCGGGCAAGACGACCACAGCAGCAAAGCTTGCCAAATACTACCAAGATCGTGGCTTCAGTGCAGGTGTCATATGCTGCGATGTAGTCCGCCCTGCCGCATACGAGCAGCTAGAAACACTTGCAAGGCAGGCAAACATTGGTTTTTTCGGCATAAAGGGCGAGGCTGATGCGGCAAAGATAGCTGAAAAGGGAATCCAAGAACTGAAAGACAAGAAGGTCATTATATGCGATACCAGCGGAAGAAATGCTCTTGATTCGCAGCTCATAAACGAATTGAAAGCAGTAAATAAGGCTTTCAATCCTGATGATAAAATCCTGGTCATAAGTGCGGACATCGGACAGGTTGCCGGAAGGCAGGCCAGAGAATTTGATTCTGCAATAAAACTCACTGGCGTCGTAATAACAAAAATGGACGGTTCTGGAAAAGGCGGCGGAGCCCTGAGCGCTACCAATGCTGCGAAATCTAAGGTGCTGTTCATAGGCGTCGGAGAAAAATTAAAGGATTTGGAGCCATACGATTCTGACAGATTCATAGAAGAGCTCCTCGGCATACCTAATATATCAAAACTTGTTGAGCATGTGCAGAACGCAATAGCCGAATCTGACATAAAGCAGGAAGAAGTAGACATAGACAAGTTTAATTTCGAAAGCTTTTATGCCCAGCTGAAAACCTTAAATAAGGTCGGACCGCTAAAAAATGTTTTTGGCATGATGGGTGCCCCTGATGTGCCTAAAGACATGCTTGAAAAAAGCGAAGGAAAATTGCAAAAATACAAGGTCATAATAGCTTCAATGACTCCGCAGGAGCGTTCTAACGAAAGGCTTATACATGATGCCAAAAGGATAAAAAGAATCGCTATGGGCAGCGGCACTACGGAGAAGGATGTGCACGAATTGCTGTCGGATTTCAATAAGATGAAGAAATCATTCAATCTGCTAAAAAATGACAGAAATATGAAACGATTTTTCTCAAAATTCGGCTGAGATGGTAAATAATAAGCCATCTATCAAACAAAACAAAAAGAACACAAAAATAAAAAACAAATCAATGGGCTAATACCCAAACTATCTCTTCTTTGCCTTTTTCTTAGAGCCCTTTTTAGCGCTCTTTGCGCTTTTTTTCGTGCTCTTTTTTACTTTTTTCTTGGCTGCCATTTGCTCACTTTTTCAGCAACATTTTTGTATGTTAACAGGTAAAGTATATAAACATAAATATGTTATGCATTACACCTGCATCTATATAACTTTACTAAAGTACTAAATTATATACATAAATATATGTATCACCGGGATCGAATGGCGAACAAGGAATATCTTGAAGGAAGGCTCAAAGAATTGGAGGAGGAGCTTTCCAAAACCAAGGACAACAAGGCAACAAACAAGCATCTCGCAAAGCTCAGGTCCAAGGTTGCGACGGTCAAAAAAGAGGTCATAAATGCAAGCAAACGTGTTCATGGAAGCGGATTTTTCGTAAAAAAGACAGGAGATGCAACAGTAACGCTACTTGGATTCCCAAGTGCAGGCAAATCTTCTATATTGAACGCGCTTACCAACGCAAATTCTAAGACTGCGCAATATGCATTTACGACGACAGATATAATACCAGGCATTATGGTATATCGCGATGCGCATATTCAGATATTGGATATGCCTGGATTGATTGCTGGCGCTCATAAGGGTTTGGGCGGTGGTTCAAGTGTCATAGCACAGATGCGCGTGTCTGACCTTGTTATATTCGTGATAGACATAACAAATCTCAGCCAGATAGACACCATACTGGGCGAACTTTTTTCATTGAACATATACATAAACAAGAAAAAGCCGAACATTCAAGTAAGGCAGAATCGGGAAGGGCATGGCATACTGCTAGAAGTAAACAAGTCAAAGATGTCATATGACGATATAAAGATTGTCCTTAACGGTTTTGGCATATTCAATGCAAATGTAAGAATATGGGATCCAGTTGAAGAAGATGAATTCATATCATTTATATCCAACAAATCGCTCTATCTAAATGCGATAATGGTGCTCAACAAGATAGACATGGCTCCGGATTTTCAGAAGATTGCGGACCAAATATCCTTTAGGTACAAGATGGAGGCAATTCCAATAAGTGCATTAAATATGGATAATCTAGAGTCATTGAGGGCAAAGATATACGGCAATCTAAGCATAATGCGCGTTTACTTAAAGCCAAAGCTGGACAAGATCGGGCAGCCCATAACAACAAAATCAGGCATCACTGTAGGCAATCTGGCAAAACGGCTTCATACTGAGATATCAAGCGAACTAAAATGTGCATATGTGAACGGCAGAAGTGTAAAGTTTGCCAATCAAAGGGTTGGCATAGAGCATGTACTAAAGGATGGAGATTCCATCACATTTATAAAAATAAAATGAGTAAAGATGGATGGTTAGCATTTGTGGTCCATATGGCAATAAAATACTGGGAATTTGAAGATGCACCTCTGAAGGATAAGATAAGGTCGCCAAAAATAAAGGAAATTGCAAAGATATTCTTTGAGAATGAAACCGAAGCGTACAGGTTCAGCAAACTTATTTTAGCAGTAAAGAAAAGCGGCAAATTAAGGCTAAAAGACATACCTGAAGGGATACCGATTGCAACTGCAAAGCGATACCTTGATTACGCTGTGCAGATAGGTCTGATAAAGCATGAAGCCAACGCATACGAGCTCACGGATAGGTATTCCCGCCCATTTAGGAATATAGCGACGTACATAAAGGCATGGATGGACAGCGATGCCGAAGAAGACTTGGAAATCGAATTTGCGAATGCGCGAACTGAAAAGCAGAAGCGGCGCGGCGGCAGAACGCAATCAAATGCAGTTCCAGAGCATGCAGTGTCCGAATTATGATTTGATGCAGTAATTGCAACACTTGTTGTGCTCTCATCTACTGCGGCTGTGTTTACATTATTCACTTGCCATTAATCCTTTTAGTCCATTTCACAAGTGCGTCTACTATTTCTGCAATGCGTTTTTTTGTTTCTTCATCAACGACCTTACCATTCTCTATCTTTTTATGTGCATCTGTAACAAAC
The DNA here is from genome assembly GCA_023473255.1 of Candidatus Martarchaeota archaeon. GTDB lineage: Archaea > Micrarchaeota > Micrarchaeia > Micrarchaeales > Micrarchaeaceae > JAMCYW01. The sequence goes on from JAMCYW010000015.1 coordinate 48,193, forward strand.
ATCTGCGGTTTCTCTAACGGATGCATGTTTAGGAATGCAGCTATTTCCCTGAAATGATATTGTGCAACCGCTGTGCCTATGCTTCCTCCGGTTGCGCCTAATGTGGCTACTGGTTTGTCATCGAACGAATTGTCGCCGTACGGTCTTGAAGCCCAGTCTATTGCATTCTTCAAAACACCTGGGAGCGACCTGTTGTATTCAGGTATTGCTATAAGGAGTGCATCTGCGGACCTGATACTTTCTTTGAATGCCTTTACCCGTGCCGGCTCATCTTTTTCAAGATCCTGATTATATATTGGTATGCCCTCCAAGCTGAATATCTCTATTGTAACGCCTTCCTTTTGCAGCCCTGCTGCTTCTTTTATTAAAGCTTCGTTGTATGAGTTAGCCCTTAAACTACCTGCAAATGCTAGTATCTTGATATTGTTAGCCATTAGATTCACCTTAAGCATAAATAGCGGGCCCGGCGGGATTTTCACAAAGCAGTAAATATGTGTACCCTATTTTGAACCCGCGACCATCAGCTTAGAAGGCTGTTGCTCTGTCCAAGCTGAGCTACGGGCCCGCATTGCGCATAAACTTAGCGGTGCTAATATTAAAGAACCTTTTTGTATTTTCAGTTAATATGTGTGCTGCATCTTCATACTGCATGCCTTTGGCATCAGCTATAATGCTTACCGCCTTGTCGACATCGGAAGGCGACGAATTTGCAGTCGGCGAATCTGTTTCCGCCATCAGGTTCCCAATCGGCACGGCTTTTATGGCAGATGTCCTGGATCCTGATTTTAAGGGTGGCACAGATATCATATAGCCGCGCCGCGCCGCTTCAATTGCATTATCTACATTGCCTTCAAAGAAATGCAGATGCACTGCATGTGCATCCTTTTCATCAAGTATATGCAGCACCTGTTGCATCGCATCCCTGGAATGTACGCTTATGGGCAGGTTTAGTTCATTTGAAAGGTCTATGAACGTTTCAAACAGCGCGATCTGCTTCTCAATGCCTTTAATCCCATTTGCGTGTGTAAAATCCAGGCCGATTTCGCCTATAGATTTAACGATATTCTTATTCTCCCTTATCAAGCGTATATTATATTCTATCTCATCGTCGCCTATATTCTCTGCGTAATCTGGGTGTATGCCCAATGCGGGGAATACGTGCCTGCCATCAGATACCTCAAGTGTCTTAAGGTTTGATTTGGTATCTATTCCATTGCTTATCATGGTCGCCACTCCTCTAGCAACTGCGTCAGCTATCGCGCTGCCATCAAAGGCATATAGATGGCAATGCGCATCTGCCAACTCAACCAATGTTTTATATTTTGATTTATCTTCAGAAGTAATCTGTTTCGCGATTGCCGCCATATAATTACCAAAGCAGTATGCAACTGGTGCATAACCTGTAATAAATGTAATGTTAGGTAAAATATAATTATATGTGATACAAAATTTCATACAAGGTAATGCTGTGCGATACAAAAAAAATTCTGGAAAATCGAAGATCCCATATAAGGGCATAAACGTTGCATTGCTTGTAATTATAATAGCATTGCTGGCAGTGACATTCTCTGACATCAATTCATTGAATGCTAAGATCAGCTCATTGCAAAGCAACGTGACGCTGCTCTCATCCCAGCCGGGATCTGTCAGCGCAACTAATGGAACTTCGCTGCTTTCAATAAAAAGCTATAACATAAATGGCAGCATGATAGTGCCAAACACATCATTGCCGGGATTTCCCGTCATAACTGCAAATGCTTCATTTGGGCAAAGGCTTACAAACATAAACAAGCCCCTCAATTCATCATATCTTTCGGTCATAAACAACGCACCTGATTCTTATTTTGAAACTGCCGGCCTCATGCTGCTCAACGGCAGCATAAACAACAATGTAGGCGTTACACCTATAAAAGTTAACCCGTTCATACTCAACGGCAAGCCGACAGTAATATACCTTGGGTCTATAACATGCGTGTTCTGCGGGGAGAACAGGTGGGCCATGGCTCTTGCACTGGGGAGGTTTGGGAATTTTTCTCATTTATTCGAAGGATATAGCTCTTTCGGCGACCACGACCTGCCTACCTTGTATTGGTCCCCTTCGCACTACAACATTTCTGCGGAAGATCTTGGCAATTTTTACAGCAGCAAATATCTTAATTTTATATCTATAGACGATGCAATGCCGATAACCGGCGGTTTTCAACTCAATTCTCCTGCACTTATTCAGCAAAGGATAAATGCTACTGGCAATGTGCCGTACAAAGATGCATTTGAATTTATAGCAAGGCTGAACAATTTCCAGGGCACTCCATATACTATATGGGGCAAATACAATGTGCCGGGCGCAGACGCGGTGGATTTTGGCAATTCTACCCCAACAACGCAAAACCTTACGCTTACGTATATGACCCATAAGGATGTGTTTAATGCCCTCTCAAAGCCGAGCGATCAATTTGCATGGACTGAATATGCTGCCGCTGACATATACATAGCAATGGCGTGTTCATCCATCAACAATTCAGCGCCCATATGCACTCTGCCTGCGATACAGCAGATGGAGATAAAAGGAGGGTATTAATGAAAAAAGGTTTTTTTTCAAGTCGCGCCCATATATTGAAAAGGGTATTTACAAAGCCTGCATATATAGCAATAGCGATAGCTGCATTCATAGCCTACTATCTTTTTTACAATTATCTGATAAAGCTGAGTAGTTATGGGATATTCATAACTACCGTACCTATGTATATGGTAGACACGCTGATAGCAACATCTGCAATTCTGCTGAGTTTGAGCGTCTTCGGAATTATGCAAAGCAGGCGAAGGCGCAAATCCATTTCTAAATCCGCCATACCTAGCAGTGCAATAAGCGTGGCTATGCCTTCCGTCGGCGGGTTGGTGGCAAGCTGTGGATGCGAAACGCCCATCCTTGGATCCATATTGTATCCGTTGGGCCTTAATTTCATAGCTGTGGGCAACGTTATATCCTTCATATCTAGATATAATTTCACCCTTTTGGGGATTTTTATAGCGATAAATATAATGCTAATTTTTTATCAGTCTGGAAAAATGCCTAAAACCATCATATAACCAATAATGCCCATGCCTGTTGCCCAAAAGCGCGAATTGGAAGGTATTTAAATTTTGCTGTATCATGTTAAATGTTCAAGAATGGGTTAAATGGTTGTTACATAAATACAGAAAAGAAAGTGTTGAATGCAAGGTGGTAAAATGAATGCAATATCCAAAATGATAATGCACTATAAGAGGACGAAGAGGGAACAGAAATTAGCCAGCGATCCAAATAATGACAGGAAATTCATAGTAATAAAAGACAGCCCGTATTCATGGCATATGGAATGGCTTGACGAATACGAAGCGTCTAAGAAAGAAGCAGAATCGCATAACTGATTTTAAAGCTGGTATTTTCCAAGGCGTCATAAGCAGAAGATAAAGCGGCGTAATTCCCTGCCTGAAAGCAGGAGTTTCACTTAGGCATGAAGCCCGTGATATCTTGCACTACTGATAAAACATATCAACTTTTTTAGATTTGTAGCATATAATATATTTGGTGTAATGATGCCATCTGGCAGGGGATATGGTCATGTCAAGCCCAAACATGGAAGTGGCAAAACTAAAATTGCCTATCCAAAAAATAAAACTCGGAATAGGCATTCGTATTCTAAAATCAAACCACATATGGCAAAAAAACGCACGAAAACTGCCAAACGCCCTGCAGGCATACGTTTGCATAAAGCTTTGCGCACTAAAGGCGCACAAGAGAAGAAAACAACCAAGCGCATGCATCCAAATCAAGATGTGCATGCCATCGTTCCAAAATCCATAAACGAGGCACTTATCCTTGACATACTCGGAAATCGCAATTCTGGAACCACAAGCGGCGAAAGCGTGCTTCTTGCGCAGATTCTGTCCGGCTTTACGAAAAGCATGAGGAAACTTTCATACATGGCAGGCATATCCAACGGCATGTTCTTATACCGGATTAATAAACTGCAGAAACGCTACGCATGGTACCAGGATTCAGTAAAGGACATATCGGAATTCTTCGAGAAAGCAGGATATATGGCATCGAGCTATGACATTTTTCCAGACAAGGTAGTCATAAAGCTTTACGGTGCTGGCCCGAATCTTGGGGGAAATATGCACGTTTTCGAATCTGGCGTAATATCGGGATTTCTTACTGCGGCTATCGGGCATTATGTTCCTGTCAGCGAGGAGGAATGCGGGCATGCGGGCGCCAGCTATTGCAGGTTTTCAACATCCAATTACAAAGCTGCCTCAGATGTGAATGAGGACAATCTGCGCCACATAAACGCACTCGCTAAATACATCTCAGATAGCAAGCCTACTGCAAAACCAGACACGTTTTCAAAGAGCTATCTTAATCTTATATATCAGGTTATAATGGAAAGGGAATATCTGGATAACATGAAGGATTTGCTGGGCTACTTTGGGGAAATCATACTGCAGATGTCCAATGCAAAGAAGCCCAAGAAGCTGAAGGGCGGCGAGTTGGCCTCATTAGCGCAGCGAAACATAAACCTATTAAACCTTGGCAAGTTAAATATTAAGAGCGCCAATGCGCTGGATGCTGAACTGATGTTCGATTCATCACAGTCCCGCAGCGAATTCGTGGAACTTGCAGTAGCCTTCCTAAGCGGGGTACTTGGAAAAGACATGGTCCGTGCCGCCAAGCTCAAAAGCGAAAATGATTTATACAGCATACGAATAAATAAAAAGAATAAGTGACAAATCCAAGTTGATCCTATGGCTCTGGAATTCATGGACAAGATAGCTCCATACATACCTTCAATAAAAGGTCCAGCCAAGCCTCTTTCGTTAAGAGAGAAGATGTACTGGACTGCAGGCATACTTACAGTATACTTCTTGCTCTATAACATATATGCGATAGGCGTTAATCCTACTGCCGTTACGCAGCCTCTGTTGCAGCTTATAAGCATAATATTTGCAGCTAAGGTTGGCAGCCTCATCACCGTAGGCATAGGCCCTATAGTATTGTCTAGCATAATATTGCAGCTCGTATCCGGGTCGGGCATAATAAAAATAGACCTTAATGACATAACCAACAAATCGAGATGGCAGGCAATGCAGAAACTCTTCGCCATATCAATAGCCGTAATAGAATCATTGATATTCGTCATAAGCGGATATGTGCCTGTAGCATCGCCTTCGGTCATAGGGTATGTTGTGCTGCAGATGGCAATCGGCGCCATAATAATAATATTCCTCGACGAAATAATGACAAAATACGGGATAACATCTGGTATAAATATATTCATAGCTGCTGGTGTTTCTTATGCGATAGTTGCAGGAACGTTCAGCATACTGATACCAGAAGCTATAGCCGCCATACAAGCCGGCGGCGCAGCTGCACCTGCAAACGCGCTGATGGCATTCGGCCCGCTCTTCTTTGCGATAATAATATTCTTGGTGAGCATATATGCTTATGAAATGAAAGTGGAGCTTCCCCTAAGCTTTGAGCAATTGCGGGGCATTGGAGGGAGGCTTCCAATTCCATTTTTGTACGTAAGCGTACTCCCAGTCATACTTGCATCATCGCTAGAGCTCAGCCTCACGGTATGGTTTAGATTCCTTGCAGGGGTCCATGGCACATTTGCCGGCCTTGCGAAGTTCATAGCATTTTACCAACCTGTAGGGGGCTCATTGCAATTGAGCGGCGGATTGGCATACCTTATATCTCCAACATTTCCATTGCCGTATGCTGCACCGTATGGGATAGGAGGATACGGCGCATATTTCAGCTATTTGCTGACCCATACAAGCGAGCTCTTTCTGCCATGGGGCGGGATGCTGTTGATTCCAGAGTGGATACATGTCCTAGTCTATATGGGCGTGCTTCTTGTGCTTTGCGTTATATTCGGTAAGTTCTGGATAGAAATGACTGGGCAGAGCCCAAAACATCTTGCAGAGCAACTTGGCACGACAGGATGGCAGATACCTGGCTTCAGAAGAGATCCAAGGATTATCGAAAACGTGCTCAACAAATACATACCAAATGTTACTGTATTGGGCAGCCTATTCGTAGGGTTCCTTGCAGCCATAGCAACGCTCACGGGCGCCATAGGCACAGGCATGGGGATACTTCTTACGGTCGGTATAATCTACATGGTATACCAGCAGCTGCTGCAAGAAAACCTATACGAAACATATCCGATACTTGAGAAGATCACGAAATAAGCAGAATTTTTTGCCCCTTTCGTTTCTTCCTCATCTAAAAGATGCACCAGAAACTCCAACATTTAAATATTCTGATGGGGTATAATTACCAACGAGAGAAAATGATGATTGTGATTTTCCCATTGATCCTGGCGATTGGCTTCTGGACGATATTCCTTCTGGCGGTGCGTTGGATTTTGCGAGATTTCCGCCGAGCGCTGCAACAGAAACAGAAATAGTTGCATCGAATGCACCAAAGCTGAGGCCCATTTTCACAGCGTTAATCCCTACTGTTTTTGCTACGTTAATTACACTCATTCCTTCTGGAAGTGTGGCACCGAATAAACCTGCAAAATCTGCACCAAGCAGACCTGCAAAATCAATTCAATATTGATATGTTTGATACTACGCCATAGCTCTGTAATGGCTGACCTGAGAGCCTGAAATCGCCTACTGCTACAAATTCGCCGCTAGTAGAAGTGTCTGCCACCACGCGCAACGTTAAGTTTTTGCCAATCAAAGTTCCTATTGGTATAGTCACATTTCTGAATGTATATGATCCAGAGGCGCCAAACGCACTTTCGTTGAACGTATTGTAATGCGCGATTATCTTTGGTATTCCATTCTCAAGAATCTCAACGTAAATCAAATTGTTTTCAGGGCTTATGGTCTGGAAATCAATGAAATGTTCTGATGCATAGAACAGGCTTGAAGTCAGATTTCCTGCAGCATTGGATGACCCGCAGTTGTATGTAGAAGCGAAATACGTGCCGTTATATCCTGTCCACGGCCCTCCTGCAGTGCAGTTGTGCGTATCTGCATAGCTGGCATTTATGGGTTTGCTGCCGAATCCTTTGCCAGTAAGGTTCCAGCCAATATAAGTACCGCTTGCGAATTTGCCATTGTATATATTTTTGTATATGGCATTCTTCGGAGGCACAAGCGTAGTATTCAGGTTTATTATCGAATATTTATTGTTGCAGAGTCCTCCTGCAAAACCTCTATGCATTGTTATCCTATAAGCTTGTGCAGGCATTGAAAAGTTGCTGAATAATGCTATGCATCCATAGTTTATGCTCTGATTAAGGTATGTGACGTTATTTGCTCCTATGATTGTGAAATTTGTATAACTGCTGTTGCCGTTTGCAAGCCATATGCCTAATGCTCCTCCTCCCCACATGCATGTTCCTGTATATGTTTTGTTGAATAGGGCAGATAATATGGCAAAATTATCGCAGCTCGCAGAATATATTACCGTAGTAGTGGGTGCAGTCGTAGTTGCAGTAGTGGCAATAGGAGATATTGTCGTAGAAGCAGGCAGTTGGTGTAATACAAAATTATATCCGGTAATCAGATATCCCAGTATCGCTATCACTATAATCATTATTGCCCATACTAAAAATCCTTTGTGCATAATACACCACTTTATGTATAGGTATTTATTTATATAGTATAAATATTTTCTTATTCAGATACTAGAGCTTATAATGCTTGATTAAGGTGTAATTTTGGGAAGCATACCTAGAAAGTGGAAGAAAAAAGGAAGAATGCGCTGGAAATGGCTCAAGAAGAGGCGAAAGCGCCTTAAGAGAGCGCAGAAGAGGAGAGTAGGAGAGCTGTAGCCTCTTCCTGCTATCTGCATCTTTTTTGCAGTTGTTTATTGCAAAGGCCTAGCTTTGCCTAGGTTCTGCTGCAGCAGGCATTAATATTTTCCCTTGCTGGCGTGCCATATTGCATTAAATATGATATAATTGGGCAGCATATGCATTAACGCAATTGCAGTCAAACTAACAATGTCTTAATGAACCTGAAAGCCATTATGTTATTGCGTCATCCCAAATCTATCGATAAGCCAGCGGCGTAGTCAGTCAGGGCGTTATCCACATGAGAAAGTTTTTAGTTATGCCTGCTCATTTATCTTAGCTAGTGTTCACATGTCAAGCTTGAGATCTGATTTGGAAAAAGAAGGTTTTTCACTTCCTGAAGTGTCAAGGAGCAATCTTGAAGTTGCAAAGGAAATCGCAGAAGGCGGAGGAAGCCTTATAGGCAAACACAAAACGAAGCGTTTCTTCCTTGTCATAGATGGTTTAGGGTACGACCTTCTTAATATGGTCATGAATAAAAGCCCAGCGTTATCAAAGGCTTTTTCCGATGCAAAAATAGAAAAAATAAAGACGATGTTTCCTTCGTTTACGCCATCGGTAATGACAAGCATAGACAGCGGGTTGACAATAGCCGAGCATGGCATTGTAGGAAGCCCAATACCTATGAAGGAATATGGAAATATGCTGGATGTATTTAATATACCCTGGGGCCCGAGCTTAGACGAAGCTTTGGGGAAAACAGACAAATATCCAATATTTCCTGAGATGCAGACATTAATAAAAATGTCCAGGCGCAAAGGATTTCTTTACCTGCAACATGAAAACATATTGAACAAGGGAAGGAATCTGAATGCATTGAATAAAATCAACTACAGCAAATATATATCGATGGATGACATGATAATACAGGTATTGAAAGCGATAAAGTCGAATTCTAAAGAAACTGTATATGTATACATTGATTACGTGGATCATGCACAGCACGTATATTCGAAAAGCACATATGATGGTTTGGAGATTACTAGATATGCCCTTGAGCGCTTGGCAGAAAAACTGATTCCTGCGCTTAAGCAAAGCGGGTGGGAGACTGTAATCACATCAGATCATGGCCAAGGGTCATTCAACGAAAAAGATTTAAGAAAGATATCGCCGCAGAGCAAAGTAATGGAAAACCTCACCACATACCCGTGGGGAACCCACAGATCAATGTTCTTTAACGCGGTTGACGGTAAAGGCAAGCTCTTTGAAGACGAATTCCAAAGGAGCTATGGGAAGAGCGCATATCTTGCTGATTCAGACGAAGCAATAAAGTCAGGGTTGTTTGGAAAATCAAAAGTCAGCAATTGGTTGCGATACCGATTTGGGACGCATATAGCCATAGCTAAGGGCAGCAGCTTCCTTTACTACAAATATCCGGACAAGAAGGACTACGAGAAAAAGATATTCGGCCATCATGGCGGAATGTCCAAAGATGAAATGGAGATACCTCTTGTGATCGTATAAGCTAAAGGGTTATGGCTTTAAAATCAGATTTATGGGCGCATGGTCGGATCCCTCTACGCTATTCATTATATCAGAGTCCGAAATTCTACTTATAATATCGTTCGTAACTAAGAAATAATCTATCCGCCACCCTATATTTTTCTTCCTTGCGCTGAATCTATACGACCACCAGGAATATTTTACATCATCTTTGTGAAAATATCTATAGGCGTCTATGAATCCATGAGACAAGAATAAAGTCATCCAGTCTCTTTCTGCCTCTGTAAATCCTGCGTTATTCGAATTCTCTTTGGGCCTTGCTATATCTATATCCGCGTGTGCTACATTCATGTCGCCGCATATGACAAGAGGTTTTTGCTTCTTCAACTTATCTGCATAGCTCATGAATGCAGCGTCAAAACCAAGTTTATAATCAAGTCTTTTCAAGTCCCTCTGCGAATTCGGGAAATAGGTGTTTATAAAATAGAAACTCTTAAACTCAAGAGTCTGAACCCTGCCCTCATGGTCGAATCCATTTATGCCTATGCCGTTTAATACCGACAGAGGTTTTTCCTTTGCCAAAACCATGGTGCCGCTATACCCTTTCTTCACTGCAGGGTTTATGTATTGCGTGTATCCGAGCTTTTGGAGTTCAATGTGCTGTATGCTTTCAGATGACTTGATTTCTTGCAGAGCAAGTAAATCTGGGGATTCTTTCTCGATGAATCCAACAAGCCCTTTCTTCACAGCCGCTCTTACGCCGTTTACATTCCACGATATTATCTTCATTGATTATATTTAGTTGCAAACACTTATATCACTTGATAAAATCAGCTGAATATCGCAGCTTTGCATTTTACTTTTGGTGCAGTAAAGCTCACGTTAAAGAAGTCAAGCGCCTTCTTATCGTAACAGTACCCGCTGTTCATGCCTGCCTCCAAGCTGTCTATCTGTTTGCCCGATATGCGGTATATTAAATTCATTGACGGCACATACAATGTTCCGTTATGTGCAGTATAACTTAAGCCTCCCATGTTTGCAGTGAATTTGGACCCATTGGCAGCAATGTAAGTCGTATAACAGGGGTCGCCATTTGCTATTCCTTCAATTATGTTATAAACATCTGTGTTGTTCGGATTCCTAAATATTAAGAGGACGGGACATGAGAACACATCAGTGCCTGTATTATATCCAGATATTGTAGTAGTTTGATTTATTGGCACAGCCCTAAAGCTAAAGTACACTATAACAAAAAGCATTATACTAATGATTGTTATTGCAGAGATTCCTATTGCATATCCGTTTGTCTTGCCATCTTTTTTATCGCCATCTGCGCGCCTTTCTGCGGCTTTGTAATATTTTATCCTTTTGAAATGGCCATTATACTCCAGTTCTACCATGCCCATGTCAATCAGCTCCGATATATGCTGACTTACCGTCGACTTTGCAAGTCCCAATGCTTCGCTTATCTCTGTAACTGTCATCTTTTTTTCTTTAAGCAGTTTTAATATCCTATTTTTAGTTTCAAGGGTTTTACCCATGGCTACACCTAACAATATATTCTAGTTTAAGGTTTATTAAAGATCCTTGACCGTTAGGTTTTTGTTCGGTTTTTAAGTGAAGAAGAATTGAAAATCCTGATTTATCCATAAATCCATTTCAATATATCCAAAATCTAGGGGCTAAGTACGCAAAACAGAATTAATAAATATCTCCCGCATGATAAGAATTTGATTTTTATGGAGAAGCAATTTGAAAATAAAGAAACACCATATTCTGCAAAGGCATTCGCAAATTCATATACGCGTGTCAAATATGTTTTCGGAAATCCAATAATGCTCTCGTATGCAGATGCAGCAAGCAGCTTCTGCTGCAATCCTGAAGTGAAAACAGACACATTGTACTGCATGATACCCAACAGCAAGATGATAGAGGTAGACACCCAAAGGGCCAATCTGATGGGCTTTTATGTAGAAGACGTAAGAAGCAGGTTCATAGAGTTTTACGACACTATAAACGCCATAACCATCAAAATAGGTCTAAAGCACGAAAAGTATAGCATAGTAAACGAATCGCTTAAGGAAATAATTGGCGAAAATGAAATAATTAACAATCATTCATTTCTAGGCGTGAGTACTGACGAGCTTTTGTTCTATTCAAAGCTGATAACCGTAGACCATTCTAAAGTGCTTGTGCCTTCATACATCCATCAACTTGCAATGCTTTATTCATTATGGCTCTCTGAAACCGATGACGAGCACACAAACAAGTATACCAACATAATAAAGCCAATCCTGTTGCACCATTTTCGCAATCCTGAAAAGTTATGGCACCTTTCGCATGATGCCATGTCTACCGAAAGCCCCAGGTATGTAAATTCAATGTGCGTTGATTTAGAAAGGATGCTAAGGAAATAATGCCAAATCGGGAATAAACCAAGCCCAGATTGCCTAAAGAATTTAGTATTGCAGACTATATTGCGCCATGCTTGCCTATATTCAAAATCCATACATTGAATATGCAAGAAGCGGCTTTTATTCTAGCCATTATACAAATAAAATTTAATGTTTTACCTCCAATAATATGTGTGGTAATATGAAAATAGCAATAATAGGGACTGGGAATGTGGGCAGGAGCTTGGGCGAGGCCTTATCCAAGAATAATGAAGTGGTATATGGATCAAGGAAACCTGAAGAAGCCAAAGCGAAACTTAATGGCGCAAATGTTGCAACTATAGAAGAGGCATCGAAGGGCGCAGAACTGATAATACTCGCAGTTCCGTATCATTCAGCAAAAGAAGCCATACATGAGATGAAGAACAATGAGAAGGACAAGATACTAATAGACGTATCGAATCCCATGGATGAGCATATGAGATGGGCAAAGGGTTTCAACGAATCCGCTGCGGAAGAGATATCAAAGCACGCAAAAGGCGCAAAGGTTGTCAAGGCCTTCAATACCATATTTGCCGAAAATATGAAGACTGGCCAGTTGGGCTCCGAGAAGCTTACAACATTTATTGCCGGTGACGATGAAGGGTCGAAGGCGAAGGTCATGGAGCTTGCAAAAAGCATAGGCATGGAGCCCGTAGACGTAGGCATGCTTGAAAAAGCCAGATATATCGAGCCAGCTGGAATGCTTATGATAGAATTAGGGTATGGGAAGAAAATGGGCACCGGCATAGGCATAAAACTTGTCGGCGCAAATCAAGCGTAATAAGGCAGTTAAGTGCAGGTGCATGTGCGCCTGCACATCTGTTTCTATTGTTTATCAACTGCACTTGCGTTAAGCTTCGAGCTTGCGCCCTCGAAAATGAAAGCACTTGCCACCAACAGCAATCCAGCAACTACAAAGCTGGCGGAATATCCCAAGTAATAAGATATGTATCCTGCCAGCAATGCGCCTACTAAGAAAGATACGCTAATCAAAGAGGTATATATCCCGAGCTTGCTGGCTCTGTGTTCCGTCCCTATGGCTTCGAAAACCAGTGTATTGGATGCAGTATAATACAGCGAGTATGCAAGCCCTGCTCCTATCGCATACAGCACGATGTTCAGTATTATAAATCCTGGAAATTTTGTAAATGTGAGGAATATGAATGCGATGGCAATGTACGACCCTCCGCGCAGGAGTATGGCATTGGGTAGCATGCGTGTTTTTATTCTTTTTGCAACGTAGTTGCCAAAGTAGGCGAACGTGAAAACCTGTATGAATATGCCTATCGTTATTATCAGGAATATCGTGAACTCCGTAAGCCCTATATCCTTCAGGCCTACTGGATAAGCAGTATTAAAGAGGCCGCTGCTGATGAAGAAGGCAAATATCGCCAGATAAAGGGCCCCTAGGTAGGATTTCGGCCTGTGCATCTTGTTGCCTATATTAAATATTATCTTGAAAACAGATAGCTTAGGCGTAGAAATAAGGAGCACAGGCTGCATCATTACCCGTGTGATGAATGAGTGTATATTGGAAAGCATCAACTTTCTTGGCAGCATGCGCGCCGGTTCGTATATCAAAATCATGCTCATTACTATTGAAGGTATCGCAACAAGCCCAAACATTAATGGCAGGAATCTTATCGAGACAAATCCCAATAAAGCTGTTGAAAGGGCGAATCCCATTCCTCCCCCAAGGCTTACTATAAACTGAAACTTGGAGAAGACTGCAGGCCACTGATCCTTTGGAGAATTCTCCATGACCAGCATGTTGAGTGGAGTTGCATTTGCACCTATAACAAACGACAATGCACCATAGAGCAGTATGACAAACAGTATGTTCTCCGTAAAAAACATCATTACAAGGAAGAACGCAAGTCCCGCATAAGAGAATATTATCATGCTTTTCTTGTTGTTAAACCTATCAACTACTCGCCCCCAGAAGTATGCTGCAGGTATCGCAAGCGCACTTCCGAACGTTATTGCGAATGATGCATCTATTACGTTGCCGCCTATGCTGAGTATGTACAAGATGACAATTGTGGATACTGGGCCGTATGCCATGCTTCCTGGGAATGTGGCGTATATCCATTTCTGGCCGTTTTGTGAACCTTGCGTTATAATTCCACCATATTATTTTGCTTTTTAAGTTGTCAATAAAAATAGTGCGTACAATATTTAAGCATAAACACTCAATCACTTTTGATAAAATGTCGAACAAGAATCATGACATTCAAGTACTATATATACTGGCATACCTTCTAGAATGGTTTTCAGGTATAATAATATTCTTCGCATTCGGAAAAAACAACAAGAATCTAAGAAGGCATTCACTTCAAGCAATACTCCTTGGTGTCATATCAATAATAGTTGTGCCTTTCTTTTCAATCATAGCAATTCCAGTATTGGGAAGAGCGATAGTGCTGCTAATATGGTTATATGGCATGTATATAGGCTTTGAAGCGTATATGGGCAGAGAGATAAGCATACCTCTGATATCAGAATACGTCAAGTGATTCCGTCCTTCAAAATTGCCACCCGGACTGCAAACTTATAAATATTTCTACGTGTGCAATGCAGAACCGGTAGATATATTGGAAAAGACACTTGGGCAAAAATCGGCACCCGCCAAAGCAATCCCTGCAATTACGTGCAGTTACATAAATTTTGAGCCTGATTCAGTATGCCAGAATATTGCGTGGGATGAATCTAACGAGCGCTATAGCGCGAGTGCCATATCTATGCTGCGCAATATAGACGGCATAGATGCATATATCGGAGTATGTGGCGGTTTCACGCAAAACATGCTGATCATCGGCGCCCTACAGGAAAAAAATATGCTGCGTACGATCGACATATTCGATATAGATAAGAACCAACTCACCAATGCTTCAAAACTTGCAAGGCAGGCTGCCATGCCAAGTTATCTTGCTGCTGAAATGGAAAGATTCAATATAATCCCATTTGCAATGAAAGTAAAACTTGAAATACGGCCTCTTGCCGAAAAGATAGATGCTATAAGCGAATATGGAAAATATTTTATATATCTTTCGAATGTGGTAGCAGTCCCTTTCAAAGGAATCGGTTCAGATAAGAAATATGGGTTGAGCTACGTGGGAGGGTATACTGGAAGCGGCATCGTGAAAGGCAACGAAACGCTCAAGCAGATAGCTAGCAATGAATTCATACTGGACGGCAGTTATGTGATGGCATCATCTCCTTCATGGGCAGTGCTTCTAAACGACAAAAGCATGAATATATACAGCGACGTAATGATTATAAAGAAGGAACGCCAGTGCGGAAAAAGTTTGATGACATATCATTTTTCATATATACATAATTATGGACATGTGGATAAAGCTTGGGAAAATCGCTATCTAAAATCGCTGTCAAATAAAAATGCATTTATGGGGCTGATGCGCCAGTTCTACAGCAACTACAGGAAACTCATGAACCTGTCAGATATAGACTGGTATGAAAAAGAAGTTCTTTGGAGAGATTGATAAGGGCATGGCATTAAGCACTAATTTAATTAGGATTAATATTATTGCTAGTTTGTGTTGTTCGTCGAATTAGTTAGGTTACGATAATTTATCTCAAGAAAACCGATGCTTTGCAATATGCTCCCAGTTCTTTTTATTACCATTATGGCATTTGGTGCAGGCACTGCCTTGCAAGTTTTGAAGCATTGTTGCTGGATGAAGCTTGCCTTTACGTGGAATTTAGTGCTGACTGTGTAATTAGAAAGCAGCACTATGTACCCACAGCCATTAGCCATATGGCCTACGATGCTCCCAGACGCCGATCCGACAACCTTGCCATTATTGTGATTGGAAAAGGCATCTAAATACCCATGAAATGGCATATTCACCGAAGTCGAATTCTCAACTTCTGATAAGAAAGTTTCGTTGCTGAAAAAGAATACATTAGATGCAGCAGATGATGTAAATGATATGCCCAATGTGACATTAGACCCTGAGATGCATATGGGGTCCGACACATAGTAGGGTGTTGGCGACATAGCAACCGAATAATTGGAATAGCTTTGGGCGCTAACATTGTAATAGTATGGCACAGATACGTTAATATACTGGCTAAGCGGCACTGCAGTGCTTTGCGGCCAAAATGGGCCCAAAAGCAATACCAACGCTGCGATTATGCCAATATAAGAAATATTTATTTTATGTTTTTTAATAAAACCGATAAAACTTTTTTCTACCTTTGACCCATTTCCGTTTCCAATCATTACAGAAATGAATATGCCGATTACTGCGCTTATAAGCAGGTAATAGCCTACTATTGCAACATTAATCCCTATGGTTGAAAATTTTGCCTGAATAAAATAAAAGGCTGATCCTATGATTATAAAAACCAACGCCGCAATTATCAAATCCTTTGAAATGTTTTCATAAAACCCTGATATAACCCCTATTGCTATGAAAATCAGAAAAGAATAAAGTATCATCTGGCTGTTGTTAAGAATAACGAATTCAAGCACGAAGCAGAGTGCCAATATTGCGTATAATATGATAAGCGAGTACCGTACCAATCGGTTTTCGGTTTTTGTACTCACGTGCATCATACAACCTTAACGTATGGGCCCGCGGAGGGTCGAACTCCGATCTCCAGCGTGTAAAGCATATGCGCAATAAGCTTGGCATCTTAGCCGTTGGACGACGGGCCCATAAAGATTATTTTCCTGCATGTCTTATGCAAAAATTATTTATCTTATTAATTGAATAATCTAATATTCCTTTCGGTGCCAATGAGACTATCCTGAAATGCGATTCAGCTCCGAATCCTGACCCTCTTGTTACCTGTATGCCCTCTTCAAGCAGGAGCTTTTGCACGAATTCAGCATCATTTTTCATATGAAGCGCCTTTAAGTCTATCCTCGGCAATATGTAAAATGCGCCATTCGGCGCTACCGTTTTTATAAAACTATTGCTTTTTAGTATCCTCATGGAATGGTTGACCCTTTTTTCTATTTCTGCGGTCATATGTGCTATAGCTTTTTTATGC